>NZ_CP046103.1:2499203-2811603 GCF_009707325.1 Pseudomonas sp. IB20
TTGTTGAAATCGCTGCGCGATTGGGGTTTGCCGATGTCAGCTCATTCTACAAAGCCTTTCGCAAATGGTCCGGTTCCAACCCGGGGCACTACCGCAGTTTGATCCTGAGTGACGCGTTGCCGTCTGTGTGACACAAGGCTCAGGCGTGGTAATTCGTACATATACTTTGCTAAAGCAGCTGAGCTGATCCTGTTGCGGCGAGCGGTTCTCAGACTATTAGAGCAGTCGCCGCCAACGGTGTCAGTCGCCAGTGTTGTTCCGCTGACAACTTAAACAGTAAGGTTTTTTTGTTCGAGCAGGGATGCTCACCCTTAACCCGTTTAAACGGGGTACGCTGCGCCACACCGACAATCGTCGAACGTCTGCAACACCGAGCCCAAAGGGTTCATCTCATGACCTTCCAAGAAATCATCAGCAAAAAAAAGCCCCGCGACCGAATGGACCGCAGGGCTAAAAATTGGCTGGATGCGACCAACCAAAGGAGCTCTTTACATCACTTGCTGCTGGCGACGACCGTGTCCGGCTACCAGCCGCCACCGAGGGCCTTGTAGATCGCGACAATCCCGCGATACAAGTCCACCTCGGCCTGGGCCTGGCTGTCTTCCGCCGCCAGACGCTCACGTTGCGCGTCGAGCAGCACCAGGAAGTCCACCGTGCCTTCGCGATAACGGATCGCCGCAAGGTCGGCAGCCGCGCGACTGGACTCACTTTGGCGGATCAGCGAGACCAGGCGCTGCTGGCGTTTGCCGTAATCACTGAAGGCATTTTCCGATTCTTCCAACGCCAGCAACACCTGCTGCTCATAGGTCGCCAGGGCGCCATCGGCTTCAGCGTTCGCGCCGCGCAAACGTGCGCGCACGCTGCCCAGGTCAAACGCCGCCCAGGTAATGCTCGGGCCCAGGGACCAGGCATTCGCTGCGGCCGAGCCGATCTGCGAACCGCGCCCGGCGGTAAAGCCGAGGAAACCGCTGAGGCTGACCCGTGGGAACAGGTCAGCCTTGGCCACGCCGATACGCGCGGTGGCGGCGGCCAGTTTGCGTTCAGCGCTGAGAATGTCCGGGCGCCGTTGCAGCAGTTGCCCCGGGTCACCGATCGGCAACGCCTTGGCAATCGCCGGCAGGTCTTTGGGGCTCAGGTCCACGGTGAGCTTGTCGGGGCGCTGGCCGAGGAGGGTGGCGATGCGGTTCCGCTCGCGCACTTGCTCGGCCTGCAGTTGCGGCACGCTGGCTTCAACGGCGGCCAGACGCGCATCGGCGCGTTCCACATCGAGCTGATCACCGACGCCGGCATCACGCAGGCTGACGGTAATAGTGCGCGATTCTTGCTGGTTCTTCAGGTTGTCCAGGGCAATGCGTTCACGCAACTGCGCACCGCGCAGCTGGCCGTAGGCGTCCACCAGTTCGGCAATCATGGTGACTTGCAGTTGGTACAGGTCGGCTTCGGCCACCTGCTGGTCAGCATCGCTGGCTTCCAGGTTGCGGCGAATGCGGCCGAACAAATCCACTTCCCAGGCCATGTCCAGGCCCAGGTCGTAGCGCTCGCTGTTCACGCGTTTGGTGGTCTGGCCCGGGATCTGGCCTTTGCCCACGTCGCTGCTGGCACGGCTGGTGACCACCGGCATGATGTCGTTGGCTGCGTCATCGCGAATGGAACGGGCCGCGCGCAGACGGGCAAACGCCACACGCAAGTCACGGTTACCGTTCAACGACTGGGTCACCAGTTGGTCGAGGGTCGGGTCGTCGAACTGCTGCCACCAGATGCCTTCGTACTTGGCGTGGTCATAACTTTTGGTGTCGGCGGCGGCCGTGATGTTGGCCGCCTCCAATTGCTCGGTTTTGTAGTCCGGGCCGACGGCACAGGCGCTCAGCGCCAGGACCAGCAAGCTCGGCAGAAAGACTTTCACACTCATTGCTGTGTCTCCAGCTTCAAGGCCTTGGCCGCTTTGCGCGCTTCGCCGCGCTCCACATAGCGACGGATCAATACGTAGAACACTGGCGTCAGCAGCAGACCGAAGAAGGTCACGCCGATCATCCCGGAGAACACCGCTACGCCCATGGCATGGCGCATCTCGGCACCGGCACCGCTGGACAACACCAGTGGCACCACACCCATGATGAAGGCGAACGAGGTCATCAAGATCGGCCGCAGACGCAGACGGCAGGCTTCCAGTACCGCAGCGAGCGGGTCGAGGCCTTCTTGCTGTTTGTCCTTGGCGAACTCGACGATCAGAATCGCGTTCTTACACGCCAGGCCTACCAGTACGATCAAGCCGATCTGCGTGAAGATGTTGTTGTCGCCGCCCGAGATAATCACCCCGGTAATGGCCGACAGCAGCGTCATCGGTACGATCAGGATCACCGCCAGTGGCAGGCTCCAGCTTTCGTATTGGGCGGCCAGTACCAGGAACGCCAGCAGTACGCAGAGCGGGAACACGAACAGCGCCGTGTTGCCCGAGAGGATTTGCTGATACGTCAGGTCGGTCCACTCGTAGGTCATGCCGTTGGGCAGTTCCTCTTTCAACAGTTTTTCAATCGCAGCCTGGGCCTGGCCGGAGCTGTAGCCCGGTGCGGCGTTGCCGTTGATTTCAGCGGTGATAAAGCCGTTGTAGTGCATCACGCGGTCCGGCCCCGAGGTGTCGCTGACCTTGATAAAGGTCGCCAGCGGGATCATCTCGCCTTTGTTGTTACGCACTTTCAGTTGGCCGATCTGGTCTTCATCCTGGCGGAACTGTTGCTCAGCCTGCACGTTGACTTGATAGGTACGGCCGAAGCGGTTGAAGTCGTTGGCATACAACGAACCCAGGTAGATCTGCAGGGTGTCGAAGATGTCGCTGACCGCCACGCCGTGGGTCTTGGCTTTTTCGCGGTCGATGGCAGCATCGACCTGGGGCACGTTGACCGTGTAGCTGGTGAACAGGCCGAACAGCTCAGGTACGCCACGGCTCTTGGTGATGATGTTCTGCACTTCTTTGTACAGCTCGTCGTACCCCAGGTTGCCACGGTCTTCGACCTGCAGGCGGAAGCCGCCAATCGTTCCCAGGCCCTGTACCGGCGGCGGAGGAAAGATCGCCATGTAGGCTTCCTCGATACTGCTGTACTTGCCGTTCAGTGCACCGGCAATCGCGCCTGCCGACAGGCTCGGGTCTTTACGCTCATCGAACGGCTTTAAGGTCACGAACACGATGCCGTTGTTCGGGCTATTGGTAAAACCGTTGATCGACAAGCCGGGGAAGGCGATAGCGCTTTCCACGCCGGGCTGTTTCATGGCGATGTCGGACATGCGCTTGATCACATCTTCGGTACGGTCCAGGCTCGCGGCGTCCGGCAATTGCGCGAAGGCCACCAGGTACTGCTTGTCCTGGGCCGGTACGAAACCGGTCGGCGTGTGAGCAAAGCCCAGCCAGGTCAAAACCATCAGGCCAGCGTAAAGGAACAGTGCAATGCCACTGCCGCGAATCACCCGGCGCACAGTACCGACGTAACCATGGCTGGCTTTGTCGAAGAAGCGGTTGAACGGTTTGAACAACCAGCCACCCAGCATCTTGTCGAGGAACCTGGAGAAGCCGTCCTTCGGTGCGTTGTGACCTTTAAGCAGTACCGCAGCCAGTGCGGGCGACAAGGTCAGCGAGTTGAACGCCGAAATTACCGTCGAGATCGCAATCGTCAAGGCGAACTGCTTATAGAACTGCCCGGTCAAGCCACTGATAAAGGCCGCCGGAATGAACACCGCGCACAGTACCAACGCGGTCGCGATGATCGGGCCGGTCACTTCGCTCATGGCCTTTTCAGTGGCCGGGAACGGCTCCAGTCCCAATTCAATGTTGCGCTCGACGTTCTCCACCACCACGATGGCGTCGTCCACCACGATACCGATGGCCAATACCAAGCCGAACAGCGACAGCGCATTGAGTGAGAAGCCGAACAGGTGCATCACCGCAAACGTACCGATCAACGATACCGGCACCGCCACCAATGGAATGATCGAGGCGCGCCAGGTTTGCAGGAACAGGATCACCACCAGCACTACCAGGATCAGCGCTTCGAACAGGGTGTGAACCACGGCCTCGATGGAGCCGCGCACGAAGACGGTCGGGTCATAGGCGATGCGGTAATCCATGCCTTGCGGGAAGCTCTGTTTGAGCTCCGCCATCTTGGCGCGCACTTCATTGGAGATGTCGATGGCGTTGGAGCCAGGGCGCTGAAAGATCGGGATCGCCACGGCCGGCTGGTTATCGATCAACGAACGCAGGGCGTATTGGCTGGAACCCAACTCCACCCGCGCAATGTCCTTCAGGCGCGTGATTTCGCCGTTAGCGCCGGCACGAACCACGATATTTTCGAACTCTTCCTCAGTGACCAGGCGGCCCTGGGTATTGACCGACAGTTGGAAGCTGGTGTCACTGGGGGCAGGCTGCGCGCCCAATGCCCCAGCCGCCACCTGGCGGTTCTGTTCGCGAATGGCCGTCACCACATCGGTGGCGGTCAGGTTGCGCGAGGCCGTCTTGTTCGGGTCCAGCCACACACGCAGGGAGTAGTCGCCCATGCCGAACAACTGCACATCGCCCACACCGCCCAGGCGTGCCAACTCATCTTTGATATTGAGGATGGCGTAGTTGGACAGGTAGAGCATGTTGTAGCGCTGGTCGGGGGAGGTGATGTGCACCACCATGGTCAGGTCAGGGGAGGCCTTGTCCACGGTGATACCGATGCGGGTCACTTCCTCAGGCAGTTTCGGCTGAGTGCGCGTCACACGGTTCTGGACCTGCACCTGCGCGTTATCCAGGTCAGTGCCCAGGGCGAAGGTGATGGTCAGGGTCAGCTTGCCGTCGGCGGTCGACTGCGAGGACATGTACAGCATGTTCTCGACGCCGGTGATGGCTTGCTCCAACGGAGCGGCCACGGTTTCACCGATGACTTTAGGGTTGGCGCCCGGGAAGTTGGCACGTACCACGACCGTTGGCGGCACCACTTCCGGGTATTCGCTGATCGGCAGTTGGAACAGCGAGATTGCACCCGCGATCAGGATCAACAGCGACAGCACCGCTGCGAAGATCGGCCGCGAAATGAAGAACTTGGAAAAATTCATCTTGAATTGTATCCCTTAACCGCGTGGAGTCGCGACGCTGGCAACTTTTGGCGCGGCTTTATCCGGCGCCACTTGCTCTAGGTTGCTGGCTTCAAGCGCTTGTCGTTGTTGTGCCAAGGCGGCGAGGGTTTCCTTGCTGGCCATCGGGATGGTTTCCGGTGTAACCGGCGACCCCGGACGAATGCGCTGCAGGCCCTTCACGACGATGGTGTCGTCCTTGTTCAAACCGCTGCGCACGATGCGCAAGCCTTCGATCTTCGGCCCCAGTTCCACCGAGCGGTACGCCGGCTTGTCGCCGTCCATCACCAGCACGAACTTCTTGCCAAGGTCAGTGCCGACGGCTTCGTCGTTGATCAGCACGGCGGAGTAGGTGCCGCTGCCGACCAGCTTCAAGCGCGCATACAGGCCTGGGGTGTATTCGCCTTTGCTGTTATCGAACACGGCGCGACCACGGATGGTGCCGGTGGCCGGGTTGACCTGGTTGTCGATGAAGTTCATCTGGCCCAAGTGCGGGTTGCCGGTTTCATTCGACAGGCCCAGGTACACGGGCGTGGTCGCGCCACGGCGGCCTTCGCGCGCCAGTTGGGTGTACTTGAGGTACACGCGCTCGTCGGCGTCGAAGTAGGCGTAGACCTTGTCGGTGGAGACCACGCTGGTCAGCGCGGTGACGTCGGCGGTGACCAAGTTGCCGGCGGTGATTTCGGCACGGCTGACGCGGCCACTGATCGGCGAGGTCACGCGGGTAAAGCTCAGGTTCAACTTGGCCAGGTCCAACTGCGCCTGAATCCCGGCGACAGCGGCGCGAGCTTCCTGGGCGGCGGTGGTGCGCGAGTCGGCCAGTTCGGCGGAAATCGCATTGCTCTGACGCAGGCGGTCGCCCCGTTGCGCTTCGTTATCGCTACGGGTGGCGGCGGCTTTGGTTTGGGCAAGCTGGGCTTCGAGGCGGCGCACTTCAGCCTGGAACGGACGCGGGTCGATCTGGAACAACACATCGCCTTTCTTGACCAAGGCGCCTTCGGTGAAGGCCACCTGGTCGATCTGGCCGGACACGCGCGGACGAATCTGCACGGTCTCCGGCGCTTCCAGGCGACCGGTGAATTCATCCCACTCGTTGACCGGTTGTTCGAGCACCTTGGCCACACTGATCTTCGCAGGGGGCATGGCGGCCGCTTGTTCCGGGCTCTTGCCGCACGCGCTCATCACCACTACGGCCAAGATCGCCAAGGGGAAGCGCAAATGTTTGAGTGACTGTTCCATGAGGTGCATCCGCCGATGTATTTGAGATGGGCGGATCATGCGCGGCGGGGTGCTATGTCACGAATCGAATGAAACAAAGGTAACTATCATTCGGAATGATATAAGCGTGGGATTAGCCCTCTAGAATGCGGGTTTCGTTAGGGTGCTATCAATGGGAGTGATGACAAAAGACTGTTGCGCAGGGTGCAAGAAGCTAGCCTTGATCTTGGGTAGGCGCTTTTAGTGCACAGAGAACGACGGGGCGTGGTGGGTAAACGCTCCGTTAATTCGCTTAGGCCGTCCTGTCACGCGACAGAGTTTTCGTGAGTGCTTCACTGCGCGTGCTGGCAGGGTATTGGTCAAGGGCATCAATCAGTAGCAGGTCTGGCCTGAATTCATATTGTGCTGATTAGTGCGTTGGTGCGGTGATGACAGTCTCCTAGACTGGGCCTCGTCAATTTACTCACCTCAGGAACTCGCACCATGACCCTCGCTATTGCCACTCATCCCGTCCGCTCATTACCTGCCATGCTCAAGTCCACACTGGTGGGCCTCGGCATGATGATGGGGTTCGGCCACTACGCGGTCGCCGCCGACACCGCCGCGAATCAGCAGCCCACCATTCGCGCCATGTTGGGTGCCAAACCCACAGAACGCCTGGACCCGAAAACCACCGCCCTGCTGGTAATCGACTTCCAGAATGAATACTTCACCGGCCGCATGCCGATCCCGGACGGCATGAAGGCTCTGGAAAACACCCAGCGCCTGATCAAATTCGCTGACAAAGAAAAAATCCAGGTCATTCACGTGCAGCACATCGCCCCGGATGGCGCGGCGGTATTCGCCAAGAACGGCAAGACCGTTGATTTTCACCCGCTGATGAAGCCGCGTGCGCAAGACACGCTCGTGCAGAAGACCACCGTCAGCGTATTCGCCAGCACTGACCTGGATGCGCAATTAAAGAAGGCCGGCGTCAAGACTCTGATTATCAGTGGCCTGATGACCCACGCCTGTGTCGCCGGCGCCGCCCGGGACGCCGCGCCGTTGGGTTATGACGTTGTGGTAGCATCCGATGCCAGTGCCACCCGGGCGATTACACGCGCCGATGGCCATTCGGTAACCAAGGATGAGTTGCACAACTCGGCGCTGGCGGAAATTGAAGACACTTTCGGCTCGGTGCTGACCACCTCGCAAATTATCGCGTTGCCGGTTAACTGATTCCCCAAAACCCGCAGGGACCGCCTGTTGCATGAACCAGTTATCCGCCATGCGCGCCTTTCGGTGCATCGTTGACGCCAAAGGCTTTTCTGCCGCAGCAGAGCGCCTGGACACCACGCACTCGACGATTTCCCGGCAGTTGCAGCAGTTGGAGATTGAGCTGGGCGCCCAGCTGATCAACCGCAACACGCGGCGCTTCAGTCTGACGGCGGCCGGGGAGCAGTACTACGCTGCGTGCGTGGATATCCTCGACCGTCTCGACGCCGCATCCCAAGCCATCGCCCATGGGCACCAACGCCCTGAAGGCGTGCTGAGAGTCAGTGTGCCGCTGGTGGTGGGGACCTTGGATCTGCCGCACTGGCTGCCGGGTTTTCAGCGGCGCTATCCCGATATTGAGCTGCAACTGTGTTGCGATGATCAATTCGTCGATTTGGTTGCCGACGGGTTTGATGTCGCGATACGCATCTCCAGCGCCTTGGCGGACACCTCGCTGATTGCACGCACGTTGACGGTTTCCAGTCAGGTTCTGGTGGCTTCGCCGGGTTACATCGGCCGCCATGGTTTACCGCGTTCGGCCCAGGAGCTCGACAAGCATCACTTGCTGAGCTTCGTGGGGGCGTCGTCGGATTGGCAGCTGAGCGCGGCACGCGGCGCTGTAGTCAACGTCACGCCGTCGGGGCGGTTCAGTACCAACACTATCAGCGCGCTGCACGCGGCCACGTTGGCGGGGGCGGGCATTGCGTGCTTCACCCAGGCCACCGTGCACAATGATTTGGCGCTAGGCCAGCTTGTGCGCATTCTGCCCAATTACTCATTGGGCGAGCGGCACTACTACGCCCTTTATCCACAAGCCCTGCAGGACGGCTCGCTGGTGCGGTTGCTGCCGGCTTACAAACTGCGCGAACGGCGTATTTTCGCGGTGTACCCGTCGCGGCGGTTTCTGGATGCCAAGGTACGCACCTGGGTGGAGTGGTTACGCGAGCAACTGCCGGTGCTGTTGGGCGATTACGCCGAGGATTTTTAGAGGCTGTCGGGGTCGCCAAAAAACATCTGAATCCGCGACCGCAGCCAGCGTTCGCCTGGGTCATTATCCTGCGACCCACGCCAGGCCATATGCAGTTCGAACGTACGCACTGGCAATGGCGGGTCCTCTGCGCGCAAACCGCCTGCTGAGGTCAGCGCCTCGGCCGCATAGTCCGGCACGGTCGCCAGAATATCGGTGCCGGCGAGCAAGGTGCCCAACCCGTTGAACTGCGGCACGGCGAGGACCACGTGCCGTTTGCGATCGAGCTTTTCCAGCTCTTCATCGATAAACCCGCTCAGGTCGCCGGAGAACGACACCAGCGCGTGGGGGCGGGCGCAGAAGTCGTCCAGGCTCAGCGAGCCGGGCACGCTGTCGGCGCGCAGCAGTTTCGGCAAGCTGCGGCGCAGTACTTTGCGTTTAGCGTTGGCTGGTAGGTCGGCGGTGTAGCTGACGCCGATGGAAATCTCGCCAGAAGCCAAGAGGCCCGGCATCAGGATGTAGTTAACGCGGCGTACCACCAGCACGATGCCGGGGGCTTCGGCGCGCAGGCGCTTGAGCAACTGGGGGAGCAGGGCGAATTCAACGTCGTCGGACAAACCGATACGGAACACGGCCGTACTGGTGGCCGGGTCGAATTCGGCGGCGCGGCTCACGGCGGTGGAAATCGAGTCCAGCGCGGGAGAGAGCAGGGCGAAGATTTCCACGGCGCGGGCCGAGGGTTCCATGCTGCGCCCGGTACGTACAAACAGCGGGTCATCGAACAGACCACGCAGGCGCGACAAGGCCGCGCTGATGGCCGGCTGACCGAGAAACAGTTTCTCGGCGGCACGGGTCACGCTGCGCTCATGCATCAAGGTTTCGAATACGATCAAGAGGTTAAGGTCGACACGACGCAGGTCGTTACGGTTCATCTTGTGTCCTGGAAGAGTCAGCTTACTTGACGAGAGCGGCCACCTACAGAGCCCTTGGGTTCCATGTAGACGCATGACCGGCATGAATCTTACGGGGAAAGGCTGGTACTCTGCACAAGATAATTGAGTTTTCCTACGATAGCTGAGCTCAATACCTCAGTTGCGGAATCAATGACAAGCATGTCGACTATTAACGGCGACCGGTGGCCTTACCTGGAAAGCCCAGATAGAGTTCATGGCATTAGAGGTTACTTTGACGAGGTTTGCGATGTCCCGCACGATTCGTTTTCACAAGTTTGGTCCGGCCGAGGTGCTCAAGTGCGAAGAGCATGTAGCCGCGCAGCCCGCACCGGGCGAAGTGCAGGTGCGTGTCGAGGCGATTGGCATCAGCTGGTATGACATTCTATGGCGCCAGAACCTGGCGTCTTCCCATGCACGTCTGCCGTCCGGCCTTGGCCACGAGATGGCCGGGGTGGTTGTAGCCCTCGGCGACGGCGTGGATGACTTGGCAGTGGGCGATAAAGTGGCCAGTTTTCCGGCCGAGAGCCCCAATGATTATCCGGTGTATGGCGAACAGATCGTCCTGCCCCGTTCAGCCTTGACCCGCTATCCGGACGTCTTGAGCCCGATTGAAGCCAGCGTGCACTACACGCCGCTGCTGATTGCCTACTTTGCCTACGTGGACTTGGCGCGGGTCAAACCCGGCCAATTCGCCTTGGTCACCGACGCGAGTCACTGCTCTGGCCCCTCGTTCGTGCAACTGGGCAAAGCCCTGGGCGTGCGGGTGATTGCCGCGACCAAAGACAGTGCCGAGCGTGAGTACCTGCTGTCCCTGGGCGCGGAAAAGGTGATCGTCACTGAAGAACAGGATTTGCTTATGCAGATCAACAAGTTCACCGATAATCGCGGCGTAGACGTGGTGTTCGATGGCTTGGGCGGCCCGCAAATGTCGCTGCTCGGTGATGTACTGGCACCGCGTGGCAGCCTGGTGCTTTATGGCCTGCAAGGTGGCAACCAGACGCCATTCCCGGCCTGCGCCGCCTTCCAGAAGAACATTCAGTTCTTTGTGCACTGCATCGGCAACTTCACCGGCAAGCCGGAGCTTGGCATCATTCAAGACCAGGTTGCGTTGCAGCGTGCCTTGCGTGATATCAACCAACTGACGGCTGATCGCGTGCTGGTGCCGCTTAAAACCACGGTGTTTGCGTTCAACCAGTTCGTGGAAGCGCACCGTTATATGGACGAATGCCCGTGCCGCGAGCGAGTTGCATTGCAGGTTGAAGCTGTTTGAGGTGTAGGAATATTCGCAAAGGAGTATTCCAAACCCCGTGTGTATGGGGCAAATGCGCCATTTGACAGGGCTTAACTCGCACGCTGTTTGAAGCGTGCCAATGCCGTTTGGTCCTGTAAACGATACCTTTCCCCCTGACGCCGCCCTGAAATTCAGCGCGGCGTTGTTGTGTCTGCGTTATCGGTGTATCGCTTGATTATTATCTGAACTGGTTTTCTGCCAAGTTCTGTATCTGTTAATCATAATTTCAGTCCTGATAATTGAGTCTTCACTTTCAACTCAAGGACTGAGTAATGATTGATTTGCTGATACAGCTGCAGGCACTTCCTCTAACTAATAGTTCAGTGCCTGCGCGTGCACGCGCAGGCGGGTACTTTCAAGGCGGATTTCAAGCGGTACACAAACGAGGATTAAAGTTTGGCGAGTTATATTTGTCGGATGAGTCTTTTAATACAGGGTGAAGGTGGCGTAGGAGGCTGTCGGAAGATTCCTAGGATCTCTGCCGTAAACGGCCTAGATGCTTGACGATAAGGCCATCGGGAGCAATGGATGCCCCATGGGGAGTCGAGTAACCAGCCTATGTCGATTTGTTGCGGGGTGCTAGTGTTTATACATCGCGAGCATTCGCCGCGGGCGACATTCTCACAGACGCAATAAGTCGAACAACTACGTTCTGTCGTTATTCGAAACTGATATTTCAACTCAGGTAGTACAGCTATGAGCGCTATTCACGACCAGGCTATGAATTATGTTTATCAACAAGTTCAGCAGCGTTTGATTGGGTACTTTACCCGCGCAGAACGCACAGCACTTCAATTATTGATCCAGCGTATTGTCGTGGCCGCAGGGGGCATGGAGCAGATAGGGGATTATAAGGTGTTGGTAGCCCATGGCGGCGGGGAGGTCAGCAGCTACACCCTGGCCATGCTGCGCGCCGCACAATTGAGTATTGCCGGGCGCGCGCCGAGGACGTTCCAGCTGCGGGTTGCCACGTTGCGCCACACCGGCATGACCCAAGACACCCTCGATACGATCCATCGCGGTTACAGCCGTTTGTTTTTCCACGATGACGAACGGGTTGAGCTGCTGATGGTGGAAAACCAACAGGTGCTGCCCTTTAACTACCAGCGCCCGTTGTCCAGCGTCGGCTGTGAAACCAGCCAGCGCAATAGGTTGATGATAGGGCATCTGACCTCCGGCGATATCTGCGCAACACTGTGCAATGACACCTACTTGGCCCTGGGGGATTTCTATCAGCGTGTCACCGCGTGGAACGGCGGGGTGCATGCCGTGGCCAGCGGCGATTCCGCGCGCAAACAGAGCCAACTCCTCGCCTGGCTGAAAAAGACCGCCCAGGCCGCAGGCGCTACGCTGCCGACCGACAAGCCGGCATCGCTCAACGGGCTGTTCGCGCGGATGGACGAATGGAGCGAAGGCTTCTACCGTGACCTGTTCGGCGAGCACTGTGTGCCCAAGGCTAACGCCAGCCCGGGTGGGCATCGCAACCTGGCCTCCATCGGCATTGCCGACCTGCTTGAGGGCGTTGACCGCACGTGCGCGCCTTTGCTTACCGAGTTCATGGCCTATAACCCGGACCCGCTGGGCTTTCATTTCAGCCACCCTACGGTTGCCAACCCGTTGCTGATGGCGCACCTGCGCGGCCTGCAAGCGGAATGCCTGCGGGAGCTGGATTACGAAGAGGGTGTCGAAGGGTTCTTTCTACAGGCCGCGCAGTACCTGCGTGATCTTCAGATTCCCGATACGCTGATAACCCAAGCCATGAGCCGCGAAGGACGCGTGCTGGCGACCCAATGTGCCGAACAGTTCTTCGGCTTGGAAGAGGGCCAACTGATCTGTCTGTTGTTTTCGCCCTTCATCCATCATGGCGAACGGCTGGAAGGCTATTTGCGCCAGTGCCATCCGGGCATGCTGGTGGCCTTGCCTGAACTGCACAAGGTGTTGCAGGGCAAGCCTGTCGCCGAGATGTTGCAGCAGTGGCTCGCCGACACCAGCGGGGTACCGCTACCGTTGCTCCAGCACCTGTACCGCAAACGGCCGACGACGCTGGTTCCCGGCGCAACTGCACGCAGCCCACGTCATGAACGGCCTATGGCTGACGGCGAACTGGCCTTCCAGCTGTCCGGGCGATGACGCTGCGTGGTGAGCGGCAGGCGGACTTCGCCTATCAGGCGGTCTATCGCTACATGATCAACCTGATCAACGAGGTCAGTACCGACTCCCGCGTGAAACTGCCGTCGCTGCGCCAGTTATCCCAGCGCCTGAATGTCTCGATTTCCACCATTCAGTATGCGTACTCACTGCTGGAGAAAGAGGGCCGGGTGTATTCGGTGGCCAAGTCAGGCTATTACGCCTGGCCCCTCGCCGGCAGCCCTTCGACGTTGCCAAGTGGGGATTTGCTCGAGCGCCTCTACGTGGCCGCGCGGCGCCCTGGGATGGTGGTGCTCAGTAGCGATGAGCCTACGTTGCTGGTCTCCCTGGACGCGACGTTGCTACGGCTGGAGCGCGAGCTTGTGCGCCAGTACCCGCGCCACTTGCAGGCCTGGTCCCAGCCTTGCGGGGTGTGGGAGCTGCGAGCGGCATTGGCGGCGCGCTACACCTCGTCGCCCACTCGCTGCTGGCATGCCGATGACGTGTATATCGGCGCCGACCTGCGTGGCGTGTTGGAGATTCTCATCGAAGTGCTGGACCTGCCGGGCTCCACGGTGATTGTGGAGTCGCCCTGTGACTGGCTGATTCTGCGCCTGCTGCAAGATGCCGGTGTGCGCATCATTGAGTTGCCTTGGGCGGTGGATGGCAGCCTGGACCTGGCGGCGCTCGAAGGGATGTTACGCGGGGAGACAGTGCAACTGGTGTTGCTGTCATCAGCGGTCAGCCTGCCGTCGGGGGTTGCCATGCAGCCACGCGAGCGCCTGGACGTGGCGCAACTGCTTGATCATTACGGTTGCTGGCTGCTGGAAAACGACACCTATGGTGAGCTGAGTTTCAAGTCACCGCCTGTTGCCCTGCGCGATTTGGTCAACCCTGAGCGGCTGGTGGTGTTTTCCTCCTTCGAAAAAATACTCGGGCCAGAGGCGCCTTACGGTTATGTGCTGACCCGGCAGATGAGCAGCGAATTACAACGTCAGTTCCTGTTGCGCTCGTTCCGGTTGTCCTCGATTCGCCAGCGCGCCATTGCACGCGTCTATCACAGCGGGCGAATCGACCTGCACCTGCGCAGCTTGCGCCAGCTACTGCGTGAGCAGGCCTTGGACATGAGCCAGCAGTTGGACCAGCAGTTGGGTGAACACGTGACCTACCAGATGCCCGCCGGTGGTGCGACCTTCTGGCTAGGCTCCACCCGTGCGGTGGACATGCGCGAGGTATTCCAGCAAATGCTGGCACAGCAGGTGGTCGTGGCGCCTGGGGAACTGTTCAGCGTCGGCGGCCTGCACCACCAACATGTGCGCTTGAGCCATACCTTCCACGGGCAGCCCAGCCTGGAAGTTGTGCTGGCGGCACTGGGCGAGGCACTGCGGCAGGCTCAAATCGATTAGCGAATGAAATTTCTCTTGTGAGCGTAGGATCGATAGCGTCGCGCAGTAGTCCAACTCCCAGTAAACTGTCGTTTTTCTCAAAATCCTTCTTTTCGAGGTTTATGCATGACAATCAGTCCTTTTGCGGGCAAACCGGCGCCAGCTCAGTTGCTGGTGGATATCCCGCGACTGGTCACGGCCTATTACACCGGCCAGCCTGATGCAGCGATCTCCACCCAGCGCGTGGCCTTTGGTACGTCCGGGCACCGTGGCAGCTCGTTCGAGCTGAGCTTCAACGAATGGCACGTGCTTGCCATCAGCCAGGCCATCTGCCTGTACCGTGAAGCCCAAGGCATCAATGGGCCTTTGTTTGTCGGCCTGGACACCCACGCGCTGTCGACACCGGCCGGGGCCAGTGCCCTGGAAGTGCTGGCCGCCAATGGCGTGCACGTGATGCTGGCCGAAGGCGATGAATACACCCCAACCCCGGCGATTTCCCACGCCATCATCTGCTACAACCGTGGCCGCACCAGTGGCTTGGCCGACGGCATCGTCATTACGCCGTCGCACAACCCGCCACAAAGCGGCGGCTACAAGTACAACCCACCTAACGGCGGCCCGGCTGATACCCACGTCACCAAGTGGATCGAGGCCAAGGCCAACGAACTGCTGGCTAACAAACTCGCCGGGGTCAAGCGCATAACCCATGCCCAGGCGCTCAAGGCCGATACTACCCATCGCCATGACTACCTCAACAGTTACGTGGCCGACCTGGTCAATGTGATCGACATGGACGCCATCCGCAGCGCCGACCTGCGCCTGGGCGTGGACCCGTTGGGCGGAGCAGGGGTGCGCTACTGGTCGGCGATTGCCGAGCACTACCGTTTGAACCTGGATGTGGTGAACACCGAAGTCGACTCCACCTTCCGCTTCATGAGCGTCGACTGGGATGGGCAGATCCGTATGGACCCGTCTTCCAGCTATGCGATGCAAGGCTTGATCGGCCTCAAGGAGCGTTTCGACGTGGCCTTTGCCTGCGACCCGGACCACGACCGCCACGGCATCGTCACCCCGTCCGGCGGCCTGTTGGCGCCGAACAACTACCTGGCGGTGTCCATCGACTACCTGTTTCAGAACCGTCCCGACTGGCGCACTGATGCGGCCGTGGGCAAGACCGTGGTCAGCAGTGGCTTGATTGACCGTGTTGCTGCGCGTATTGGCCGTCGTTTGTACGAAGTGCCGGTAGGCTTCAAGTGGTTTGCCGATGGTCTGTTCGACGGTTCGCTGGGGTTTGGCGGGGAAGAGAGCGCTGGGGCTTCGTTCCTGCGCAAGGACGGCACCGTGTGGAGCACCGACAAGGACGGCTTGATCCCGGCCTTGCTGGCAGCGGAAATGACTTCGCGTAAAGGTCAGGACCCAAGCCAGATCTACCGTGGGCTGACTGACGCTTTGGGCGAGCCGTTCGCGATTCGTGTCGACGCCAAGGCCACCCCGGCGCAGAAAGCCTTGCTGGGCAAGCTGTCGCCTGAGCAGGTGACGTCGACGCAGTTGGCTGGGGAGAGCATCCAGCAGATCCTCAGCCATGCGCCGGGCAATAACCAGGCGATTGGCGGCTTGAAAGTGATGACCGAAAACGGGTGGTTCGCTGCGCGGCCATCGGGGACTGAGGACATCTACAAGATCTATGCCGAGAGCTTTATTGGTGAAGATCACCTTAAGCAGTTGGTGGAAGAGGCGCAGGTGTTGGTGGACGGGGCCATTTCCGAGTAACTGACACCCAGCTGTAAATGTGGGAGCGGGCAAGACCCCCAGCCCCAGACCGAAGATCAAGCCAAATCGACCAACACGATCTCACTGTCCTCAATCGCCGTCACCCGCAACACCTGCTCATCCTCAACCGCCACACCATCCCGAGCCTGTGCACGCAAGCCATTAACTTCAATCACCCCCGTCGCCGGCACCAGATACGCGCGGCGCCCATTGTCCAGGTGATATTCAGCACTTTCCCCCGCTTTCAGGTTGGCCGCCACCAAGCGCGCATCGGCACGAATGCGCAGGCTTTCGCTGTCACCCGCTTTGCCGCTGGCCAAGGTCACAAAACCCTCGCGGTCACCTTTGGGAAAAGGTTTGGCACCCCAGGAAGGCGGCAAGCCGGCTTCATTCGGAATGATCCAGATCTGGAAGATCTTGGTCGGCGTGGCTTCAAGGTTGTATTCGCTGTGGGCAATCCCAGTGCCTGCACTCATCACCTGCACGTCGCCGGCCTCAGTGCGGCCTTTGTTGCCCAGGTTATCGGCATGGCTGATGGCACCTTCACGCACATAAGTGATGATCTCCATGTCGCGGTGCGGGTGCTGTGGGAAGCCAGTGCCGGGCGCAATGATGTCGTCGTTCCATACCCGCAGGTTGCCCCAGTGCATGCGCTTGGGGTCGTGGTATTCGGCGAATGAAAAGTGGTGATGGGCGTCAAGCCAGCCATGATGGGCGCCGCCGAGGGTGTTGAAAGGTCGAAGTTCGAGCATGAGGGTCTCCTGTTGATGGTGCCCATGATCCAGCAGAGCATGATCGATAAAAAGCGTAAAAAATGCCTGATTCCAATCCATTAATTCGATGGGTTGCTGGCGTTTTGACTTTCACTTCATCGCCTAACTGTATGACGTCAAAGCAATTGGCTGGAACTGAGCGCCGATTCCGGCGACCATGGCACCTTCGCCAAAACCAACCTCATCGCTGGAGTCCGCGTGCCGCAACAAACGCCTGATCTGCCCCCCGAACTTCGTCCATTAGCCGAGATGCCTCTGCTGAAACGGCTCGCTGCGCGTCTTTTCGGGCATGGCCTGACGCGTTTACGTGCCCAGCATCGGTTTTCCTGGCTGCACGGCCAGGCCGACGGTTTTCGCAGCGGGCACGAGGCCGGTGTGGAATATGGCTATCGCGAGGGCAAGGCCGACGGTATCGAGGAAGGCCGGCAGGTGTTGCTGATCCGCGACTTTCGCCCCGATGAACACCGAGCGCCGGGCGTGGATGACAGCCTGTTCGACGACTGGCGGCTGCCGCTCACCACAGACGTGAAGAAGCGCATGAAGGCCGACGTGGCGCGCTTGCTGCCGGCGCATACGCAGCCGAGTGCGGCGCAATGGAAGATGATCTTCAGTGACACGCCCTCGACCTCGGTGATTGCGGGGGCGGGTGCCGGTAAATCCACCTCGCTGGTCCTGCGTATCCTGCTGCTCACCCATTACCTAGGCTTTGAACTGAGCTCGATGACTGTGGTGACCTTCACCCGCGAGTCGCGTAAGGACTTCATCAACAAGCTCATGGAGATTCTCAGCCTGTGGGGCCAACCCCTTGGCGTTAAAGAGGCTCAGGCCGTGGTGCGGACCTTTCACTCGCGCATTTTGCCGATGGTACGCAGCTTGCCGGGCTTTGAACGCCTGCAAGCCTTTGAAAACCTCAGCAGTGGCTTCGAAGACGCCGACAGCAACCCCTTCGACCTGCGCATCAGCGACGCCCAGCGCCAACAAATGAATGCCTGCTACCACCGGCTGCATGGCCAACACGCGCGCTTTCGTGAGCTGATTACGCCGTTGGCGCGCCAGGGCCTGCAGCTCAGGGAGCTCGAGCGTGACCACCCGGATGTGCAAAAGCGCGTAGCCGTGACCGAACTGGCGGCCAAGCGCGATGAAGAACTCTGCGATGTGATCGAAGACCTGTGGTTTCGCGCCGGTGCCTGGCCGATCAAGGGTATCGAACCAAGCCGGCAGACCTTCGAAATCAATGGCGCGCAATTTCATTGTCACGGTTACATACCGGAGCTGGATGCCTGGGTGGTGCTGGGCTTCGATTCGCGAGAGAACCCCCAGATAAGTCGACCCAATTCGAAGCTGTCGGTACGTGCAGAATGGGCGGTAAAGCGCACTTTGTTTCAAGCTTTCTGTCGTAAGCCATTGATATGGATAGATAGTTACGAATCTTCAAAGCGTCTTTTAAGCAGTCTGGCCGGCGACGCCAGCGCCGGGCCTGGCTTTGACTACAAGGTCAAAGGCGAGCTGGCCTCGGCGCCGCTGCTGGACAGTTTTGTCATGGCGGCCGGCTTTATCGAGAACCTCGGGCTGGACGTACCCACCGCCGTCGGCCAGATGAGCTTCGCCAAGGACGACCCGGACCGGTTCTTCTTTGAAGCCCTGAGCATTTTCTGGAAAGCCCTGGAAGACCATCTGCTCGATCAGGTGCCGCCGGTGATGACCTACAACCGCATGTTCTCGCTGTTCGGCGAGAACACCCCGGAAAACCTCAAGCTGCTCAGCGATCCACTGCTGCGGCCGATGTCGCACCTGATGATCGACGAGTTCCAGGACGTATCGCCGCAGATCGTCTCGTGGATTCGCGCCAGCCTGCGCGAAATTCGCAGCCGTGGCCCGGCGATGCACGTGGGCCGGGGCGCGCAACGCTCATCACTGCTGTGTGTGGGCGATGACTGGCAGTCGATTTATGGCTGGCGCGGCAGTTCGCCCAAGTACTTTATGGCGTTCAACCAGGAATTCCCGTCACCCAGCACCACCCGTGTGATGCTGAGCGAGAACTACCGCAGCCACCAGCACGTCATTGATGCCGCCGAGCATATCGTGCGCGCCGCACCGGCAATCCCCGGCAAAAAGGCCAAGGCCAGTGGTGAACCCAAGGCGTTAGTGCCGGTAACGGTATTGGAAAGGGACGATGCTGCGTTAGGCCGGCAGTTGCTGGAGCATTACCAAAAGGGCGAATCGGTCTTAATGCTGTATCGAAAAAGCAGCGATAAGTTATTGATTCAAGAGCATATTCAGTCTGTGGTTAATGTTGATTCTAGCTTGCCGCCCGCGGTGCGCCGATTGAAACAACTGACCTATCACAGCGCCAAAGGCCTGCAAGCGGACGCAGTATTTTTGCTTGGGGATTGCCAGCATGTGACCAGTTCGCCTTACAAGAACCAGGTCTACCGCATGGCGGGCCTGGGCAAGGACGGTGACAGCGAGCCGTATGACACTGCACAAAAAGACGAAGTGCTGCGCCTGGCTTACGTCGGCATTACCCGGGCGGCGAGCCATTGCTATTGGTATGTGGAAAAGCCGGAAGGCCAGGGCGTGAATGTGCCCAGGGCTTCGGAGCGAGTAGATGGGAAGAAAGCGTTTTTCAACGATCAGCGCGGTCAGTGAGTGAAAGCAATTTCAATGTGTGCCCCACTCCCACATTAGATAGACATCACCTGACAAATCAGCCTCAGGCGCGCAACGACAGCGGCGGTACAAAACACTCCAGCTCATCCTCTACCGCCTCGATGATGCGCTCCACATCGGCGGCATTCATCACGGTGGCGCAAGGGATGCCAGCAATGGCGATCAATGTCTCGCCGCTGGCCCGGTCGAACAGGCGGGCGACCATGCTGCCGGGGGCGTCCATGCTCCCCTCAAAGCCCATCGGATGAAAATGCCAGCGCATCAGCTGGCAGGCGTTCGGGAACGTCACTTTATTCATGTTGCCCACCTTATTCATTGAGCGCTTCCTTTAGCTCGCTGCAGGGGGCCACGACCTTCACGGGTCTTGGCGTCGAAGAACATCAAAAATAGCACTCGTTCGCACGCTCAAGGTGACTTTTTTGAGTCCGTTCGGCAGTTGTTTTCGATTAATTTGATGTGCGTCATCTCCTACTACAAACTAGGCGAAACGCCACTACTCAGATGTGCCTTTTGACGCCTGCACACACTGGTAAAATCCGGCACTCTCAGCTGTTTTATCCGTCGTAGAGCCCTACATGCCCAGCATCGCCCCCGCCGATGATTGCCAGAACACCCAAGCCACCGGCGAGTTGGTCTTGCGTCACCACTTGTGCTGGCGCCATCGCGACCTGGATGGCGTGATGGCCTACTACCACCCTGAAATCCAGTACCACGACTTTTTCCAGAACCGCGTCATCGGTTACGCTGAACTGCGCGAGTATCTGCAAGCCAGCATGCCGCGTGGCGCCGACGAGGCGATCGAGCACACTGACCGCATCCGCGCCGACGGCGACACCGCGTTCATCCAGTACCGCATTACCTTGCGCGGCGGCCAGGGCCTGGTGTCGTTTCGCACCAGCGAAGCCATCACCGTGCGCGATGGGCTGATTTGGCGGGTCAATGAATACGCGTCCCTGGTGCACGAGCAGCCGACCCAGGCCATGCGCCCCACGGTCAGCCGCCTGGGCCTGTCGCCCCAGCAGTTGGGGCATATGGCCAAAGACCTGCAGCAATACTTCGAACTCAAGCAACCCTACCTGGACCCCGAGCTGGACCTGCAGCGGGTTGCCAAGGAGTGTGGCTACAGCCGCAATCAGATTTCCTACCTGTTGAACCAGGTGCTCGGGCAGAGCTTCTACCGTTACGTCAACCAGGCCCGGCTCCAGCATTTGCTGGCCGCGCTGGATAAAGCCCAGCCACCGATCAAGGTCGATGACCTGGCATTCTCCGCCGGTTTCAATTCGCTGTCGGCGTTCTATAGCGCGTTTCGCCAGCACACCGGCCAATCGCCCAAGGCTTACGTCAAACAAATTTCTCTGCGTGCACGCGCGCAAGACAGCCCATAACCCCGCGCTCTAGGATCCAGCCTATCGAAACGAGGTAGGGGAGCTTGGCATGCCGGCATGGCGCAATATCAGTTTATGGATGGACCAGTTGGATGACCCGCTGGTGGCCAGGCCGTCACTTACGCATGACCTTGACGTCAACGTGGCCATTATCGGCGCCGGTTACACCGGCCTGTGGACCGCCTATTACCTGAAACGCCAGGCGCCCGAGCTGAACATCGCGATTATCGAAGCACAGACCGCAGGTTTCGGCGCCTCTGGCCGTAACGGCGGCTGGCTGATGGGTAATTTGCTCGGCGAAGACCGGCTGTTGGCCGGCCTCTCGCCGCAACAGCGCCGCGCCTCCTTTGACCTGCTGCACGGTATTCCCGATGAAGTTGCGCAGGTGTTGGCCCGCGAGGGCATCGACTGCGATTACCGCAAGGGCGGCGCGTTGTATTGCGCTGCGCGCTATCCCGAGCAGGAAGGCAGCCTGCGCCGCTACCTCGACAAACTCCATGCCCAAGGCCTGACCGAAGACGATTACCGCTGGCTGAGCCCGCAACAGCTGGCCGAACAGATCCGCATCGCCAAGCCTTATGGCGGTATCTATGCACCCCACGTCGCGACCATCAACCCGGCCAAGTTGGTGCGCGGCCTGGCGCGCGTGGTGGAGAGCATGGGGGTCACGATCTACGAAAACAGCCCGGTCACCCACTGGCAGTCTGGCAGCCTGCGCACTGCCAAAGCCTGTGTGCGCGCCGCTTGGGTGGTGCCGGCGGTCGAGGGTTATGCCACGACGTTGCCGCCTTTGGGGCGCTACCAGTTGCCGGTACAGAGCCTGATTGTGGCCACCGAGCCGCTGCCGGCCAGTACCTGGGACGAAATCGGCCTGAGCCACGGTCAGGCGTTCGGCGAAAGCAGTCGCCAGGTCACCTACGGCCAGCGTTCAGCCGACAATCGCCTGGTGTTCGGCGCGCGTGGCGGCTATCAGTTCGCCGGAAAGCTGCGCCACAACTTCGACCTGACTGACAGCGAAGTGCAGCTGCGTCGCTACCTGTTCGGCGAACTCTTCCCACAGCTGAAAAACGTGAAGATTACCCACTCCTGGGGCGGCAACCTCGGCATGTCGCGCAACTTCCGCCCACACATGCTCTGCGACCACAAGACCGGCATCGCGTTGTCCGGCGGTTACGGCGGGGAGGGCGTAGGCGCCACCAACCTGGGTGGCCGCACCCTGGCCGATCTGATTTTGGGTCTCGACACGCCACTGACCACCCAGCCCTGGGTGATCCGCGAGCGTGGCCTGGACGCGCTCAAGGCCTGGGAGCCTGAGCCCTGCCGCTGGCTGGGCTACAACGCGATCATTCGCAGCTTTGTCCATGAAGACCAGGTGTTGGCCAACCCCAACACCGCGCCTTGGCGCCGCACGTTGGCGACCGGCGTGGCTGGGTTCATGGAAGGTTTCATGCACTAAGCCGTTTCACTCACACGGGAAAACCCATGAGCATCACTCAATTTAAAGACGCGCTGAACGCCCACTTGCCGGATTCGTCATCGGTGGCCGTGCCCTTGGGCGAGCCCATCGCCGTGGCCTCGACCCTGAGCGTGGAGCGCAACGACGGCGTCGAAACCGGTATCTGGGCATGCACCCCAGGCCGCTGGCGTCGGCAGATCAAATCCCAGGAGTTTTGCCACTTTATCCAGGGCCGCTGCACCTTCACCCCTGACAACGGTGAAATCGTCCACCTACAAGCCGGTGATGCACTGATGTTGCCGGCCAACAGCACTGGCATCTGGGACATCCAGGAGACCGTGCGCAAGACCTACGTATTGATTCTGTAACGCTTTGATCCTTGACTGCAAAGTATTGATTCTGTAACGCTTTGATCCTTGATCGCCTGCCATAAAAACAGCCCTAAAACCGCCAGGAAATCGAACCATGAAAGCCATTGCCCTGTTGCCCTTGATGTTGGTGGCCTCTATCAGCCAGGCCGCCGAGACGGTGAAGATCTACAACTGGTCGGACTACATCGCGCCGGATACCACCAAGAACTTCCAGAAAGAAACCGGCATCGGTTTCACCTACGACGTGTACGACAGCAACGAAACCCTCGACGGTAAGTTGATGACCGGCAAATCCGGCTACGACGTGGTGTTCCCGTCCAACCATTTCATGGCTCGGCAGATCCAGGGCGGCGCCCTGAAAAAACTCGACAAGAGCCAGTTGCCGAACTGGAAAAACCTCAACCCGGTGCTGCTCAAGGCCCTGGAAAACAACGACCCAGGCAACACGCACGGTTTCCCGTACCTGTGGGGCAGCACCGGCATCGGCTACAACATCGACAAGGTCAAGGCGGTGCTGGGCGACAACGCGCCGGTGGATTCCTGGGACCTGATCTTCAAGCCGGAAAACATGGCCAAGCTGCAAAAGTGCGGGGTGGCGATCCTCGACAACGGCCCGGAATTGCTGCCGGCAGCGCTGAACTACCTGGGCTTGCCGCACCACAGCAAGAAGGCCGAGGACTACAAAAAGGCTGAAGATTTGCTGATGAAAGTACGGCCATACGTGGCGTACTTCCATTCCTCGAAATACACCGCCGACCTGGCTAACGGCGACATCTGCGTAGCCGTCGGCTTCTCCGGCGACATCCTGCAGGCCGAGAGCCGCGCCAAGGAAGCCAAGAACGGTGTGAACATCGGCTACAACATTCCCAAGGAAGGCGCCGCGATCTGGTTCGACATGGTCGCCATGCCCGCCGATGCGCCTAACGAAAAAGCCGGCTATGCGTTCATGAACTACCTGCTGCGCCCGGACGTGATGGCCAGCATCACCAACTACGTGCACTACGCCAACGGCAACGCCGCGGCCGACAGCCTGGTGGACCCGGCGATCATGTCCGACACCAAGGTGTACCCAACGCCTGCAATGATGGGCAAATTGTTTGCGCTGGAGGCGATGCCGCTGAACATCGACCGGATTCGTACGCGGGTGTGGAACACCATTCGTACCGGGCGATAGGTTTACCTGTGGTGGCGAGCGGGCTTGCCCTGCCCAGGCCTGCTCATCACAAACGCGCGCGCAATCAGGGATTTTCCAAATCATGCCCCAACGACTGGATAAACAACGAAAACAGCTCCGGCTGTGACGAAATATCCAGCTTCGCGTACAGATGCCGCCGGTGCACCTTCACCGTGTCCGGCGAGATCTTCAGGCGTTCAGCCATGGCCTTGGACGAGAACCCGCGCAGCACCAGCCGTGCGACTTCCAGTTCGCGGTCCGAGAGCACGCCGCTGCCGAAATGGCTCAGCGCATCGCGGATCTGGCTGTCCATGGCCGGTGCGCGTTGGGTGCTTTGCTGCCAATGCTGCTGCATCAACGGCAGCACCCACGCCGCCAGCGTGGTCATCAGCCCGGTGTGTTCACAGCTGAAGCGGCGCTGCATGCCCAGCGACAATGACAAGGTCCCCGTACCCGGCAATTGCAGAATGAACTGCACCTCGTCTTCCAGCACGTTGTCGTGGAAGTAGTTGAGGAAGTACTCACTTTGGCGAAAGTGGTCCGGCGCCACTTCCTCCAGGCGGTACACGCCACTGGCATAGCCCTCGCGGCAAGCCTGGTAAAACGGGTCGAGCAAATACAAGCCATTGAGGTACACCAGCATCGACGCTGGTTTGCTGCTGGGCTGGGCGTCGTACTCTTCCAAGGCCTGGGGCGGGCCATCCAGCGGGTAGAAAATCGCCAGGGCGTTATCGAACGGCAGGCATTGGTGCAGCAACAGCACCAACTGCTTCCAGAACCGTTCGGTGCCGATGTGCGCGACGGTGCGGCCCAGGCCCGCGTGCATGCCGACCTCACTGAACAGGCTCATGTAACAGGCTCCCGCCAGCAAAAGATCGGCCAAGGGTTCGGCTTTTAACGCGTACCGTCAAGGGGAGTACGCCAATAGGGGAATTGGCCTGCGTAAACGCAGCGTTTACTTTTGCCGTCATCCAGTGGGAAACATATCCCGCAAAAGCCCGACCTTTCGTTTCTGCCTCCTACCAAAAACAACGACAGAGGATAACGATATGAGTGCTTCCCACGCGCCAAATGGCGTGCTCAAACCCACCCTAAGCGTTTTTGATGTAGTGGCCATCACCGTTTCCGCGGTCACGCCGGCCAGTTCCGTGTTCGTGATTGCGCCGTTTGCCATCCAGCAAGCGGGCAGCGGTGTATTCCTCGCGTTTGTGATGGCCGCCTTGCTCGCGCTGATGTTCGCTTTCTGTTACGCCGAACTGGGCCGCGCGCACAACAGCGCCGGCGGTGAGTATGTGTACGCCAAGCGGGTGTTTGGCGGCATGGCCGGTTATGCGACCTTTTTGACCGTGCTGGTGATGTTGCTGTTTATCCCACCGGTCTTGGCCACGGGCGCCGCGACCTACCTGAACACTGCCCTGGGGACCCAATTCGACTCACAAACCGTCGCTTTGGTGATCGTGGTGTGCAGCTACGCCTTGGGCATCCTCAATATCAAGCTCAATGCCTGGATCACCGGCACGTGCTTGCTGCTGGAAGTCGCGGCGTTGCTGGTAATCGTGTTTATCGGCTTCGGTAATCCGGTACAGCCGGCCAGCGTGCTGTTTGAGCCGCAAATCGTCGAAAACGGCGTGTTGCACCTGGCGCCGTGGGCGTTGGTGGTCGGTGCCGTCGGCATCGGCCTGTTCTCGTACAACGGTTACGGCCCGGCCGTATTGCTGGCCGAAGACATGAAGTGCGGCGGCAGAGGCGTGCACAAGGCCGTGCTGTGGTCACTGGGGTTGGTGGTGGTGATCGAGCTGGTACCGATCGCCGCGCTGTTGATCGGCGCGCCCTCGCTGAGCGCGATGATCAGCAGCCCGGACCCCATCGGTTACCTGCTGACCAGCCATGGCAATGAAACCTTGTCGCGCTTGGTCAGCGCGGGGATCTTCCTCTCCGTGTTCAACGCGATTGTGGCTATCGTTATCCAGATTGGCCGCGTGGTGTTCAGCAGTGGCCGCGACGCGCTGTGGACGCCGCGCATCAACACACTGTTTACGCGGATCCACCCGCGCTGGGACTCGCCGTGGCTGGCGACACTGTTCCTGGCGGTTCCCTCGGCGCTGCTGAGTTTCAGCTCCAACCTGGCGGACCTGACCTCGTTCAGTGTGTTGCTGATCATGCTGGTGTACCTGGTGGTGGCGCTGAGCGCGCTGATGAGCCGGGTGTTGCTGCGTGATCGCGAGCATCCCTATCGCATGCCGTTGTGGCCGTTGCCGGCTTTGCTGGCCGTGCTGGGCGCGGGCTACCTGTTGGTGACCCTGATTGCTGCGGCGTCCATGCGCGACATCATGATCATCATCGGCTTGCTGGCGTTGTCGGTGATTTTGTATTGCATCAGTGGCCGGTCGAGTCCGGCGTATCAGAAATTGTAAGGAGTGGGTATGCGCGCACGTCAAATGGGCATCACGTTGGGGCTGGGCACGCCCGGCGAATTGAATGCCATCACCGATGTTCCCGGTGTCCGGGTCGGCCACAGTACGCTCAAGACGCGTATCGACGGCAAACAGGTGCGCACCGGCGTCACGCTGGTGCAGCCGCGCGCGGGTGAGGCGCGCCAGCAGCCGTGTTTTGCCGGCTACCACGTACTCAATGGCAACGGCGATGCCACCGGCCTTGAGTGGATCAGCGAGGCGGGGCTGCTGACCACGCCGGTGGCGATCACCAACACCCACAGCATCGGTATTGTGCGTGACACCTTGATCGCCCTGGAGCGCGAGCGCCTGGCGGACCCGGCGGTGTATTGGTGCATGCCGGTGGTGATGGAAACCTATGACGGCCTGCTCAACGATATCTGGGGCCAGCACGTCAAGCCTGAGCATGTGCGCCAGGCACTGGACAATGCCGAAAGCGGGCCGGTGCAGGAGGGCGCGGTGGGCGGTGGCACCGGGATGATCTGCCATGAGTTCAAGGGCGGCATCGGCACCGCGTCGCGGTGCTTGCCAGCCGCGCAGGGCGGCTGGACCGTCGGCGTGCTGGTGCAGGCCAACCATGGCAAGCGCCAGGAGCTGCGGGTCGATGGCTACCCAGTGGGCCGCCATTTGATGGAGATTCCTTCACCGTTTGCCGAGCGCGGTACGCCGGGCATGGGCTCGATTGTGGTGATCATCGCCACCGACGCACCGTTATTGCCGCACCAGTGCCAGCGCCTGGCGCAGCGCGCCGCCATTGGCATTGCGCGCACGGGTGGCGGCACCGAGGATTCCAGCGGCGATCTGTTCCTGGCGTTCGCCACCGGCAACCAGAACCTGCCACCGGCGGATTACGGGCGCAAAGGCTTGCCGTTGAGCACCGCGTTGCAGATGGTCAATAACGACCATATTTCGCCGCTGTTCAGCGCGGCGGCGGAGGCGGTGGAGGAGGCGATCATCAACGCCATACTGGCCGGCGAGGCCATGAGCACCGACGAAGGCGTCAAGGTGCCGGGGCTTGCGAGCGAGACATTATTAGCGGCATTACACAAGAGCGGCTGGAGTGTGGCCCGGTAATAGGGGACAACATTAATTAATAGTCTAAGTAGTGGCTCTTTAATGTTGCCAATGACACCGTGACAATATAGTGGATCCACTATTTAAGTGGGCCGCTCAATTAGAGCGGCTTTACCTGTATTTAATATTTAAATAACACCCAGTGCGCCGCCGATGGGCAAAAGCAATTGCCCCCAATAAACACTGCCCGGGTCTTCCTTAAGTTGAATCTGTGTCACATTTTCGCTGCGGAAATATGTGTAGACGAAAGATTTCAAGTTGTGTCAGTTTCGATACGCCTTCAAAAGAGGTGAGTGATGGGACGATCTCGTCCGCGAGGTTCCTATCGACCAAAGACTGATGCACTTGCAAACAAGGAAGTACGTTTATGTCAAAAGTAAAAGACAAAGCTATCGTGTCTGCCGCGCAAGCCAGCACTGCTTACTCGCAAATCGATAGTTTTAGCCATCAGTATGACCGTGGCGGCAACCTCACGGTGAATGGCAAACCCTCCTTTACCGTGGACCAGGCAGCGGACCACCTGCTGCGCGATGGCGCCGCTTACAAGGACGTGAACCACAACGGCAAGATTGACCTGACCTACACCTTCCTCGCCTCGGCCAGCTCGGCGACCATGAACAAGCATGGCATCTCCGGGTTCAGCCAGTTCAACACCCAGCAGAAAGCACAGGCCGTATTGGCCATGCAATCCTGGGCGGATGTCGCCAACGTGAGCTTTACCGAAAGCGCCTCGGGCGGTGACACACACATGACCTTCGGCAACTACAGCGGCGGCCAGGCCGGCGCTGCAGCCTTCGCTTACCTGCCCGGCACCGGCGCAGGCTACGACGGCACGTCGTGGTACCTGACCAACAGCAGCTACACGCCGAACAAGGCTCCGGACCTGAACAACTATGGCCGGCAGACCCTGACCCACGAAATCGGCCACACCCTGGGCCTGGCGCACCCTGGCGACTACAACGCCGGGACCGGCAACCCGACCTACAAAAACGCGGACTATGGACAGGACACGCGCGGCTACAGCGTCATGAGTTACTGGAGCGAGAGCAATACCAACCAGAACTTCACCAAAGGCGGCGTCGAAGCTTACGCCTCAGGCCCGCTGATCGACGACATCGCCGCGATCCAGAAGCTCTACGGTGCCAACTACAACACCCGCGCCGGTGACACCACTTACGGGTTCAACTCCAACACCGGGCGTGATTTCTACAGCGCCACATCCAATGCCGACAAGCTGGTGTTCTCGGTATGGGACGGGGGGAACGACACCCTGGACTTCTCCGGTTTACCAGAACCAGAAGATCAACCTCAATGAGGCCTCGTTCTCCGACGTTGGCGGCCTGGTGGGCAACGTGTCCATCGCCAAGGGCGTCACCGTCGAGAACGCGTTCGGTGGTTCGGGCAACGACCTGATCATTGGTAACAACGCAGCCAACCTCATCAAAGGCGGTGCCGGCAACGACATCATCTACGGCGGTGGCGGTGCGGACCAGCTGTGGGGCGGCGCCGGCAATGACACCTTCGTGTTCGGTGCCAGCTCCGACTCCAAGCCTGGTGCTGCCGACAAGATCTTTGACTTCACCTCGGGTTCGGACAAGATCGACCTGTCCGGCATCACCAAAGGTGCAGGCTTGACCTTCGTCAACGCGTTCACCGGCCACGCCGGCGACGCTGTGCTGAGCTATGCCTCGGGTACTAACCTGGGCACCTTGGCCGTGGACTTCTCCGGGCACGGCGTGGCGGATTTCCTCGTCACCACCGTTGGCCAGGCAGTTGCCAGCGACATCGTAGCGTGATGTAAAAAGCGCGCGGCGCTCCGGCGCCGCGCTCTAGGATGGAGCAGAAAATGCCGCGTTTTTCTCATTTGATCGCCTGTGCTTCGCAGGTGTTGTTCGTGTCGGCAGGAGCCCATGCAATGGCTAGCAGTCTTGTTTTACCCACCACCGCCCAGTTGGCCGGCCACTGGCAGTTGCACCAGCAGGATCAGGTGTGCGCGCTGGACCTGTTGGACCAGCCGAACGCGCTGGCCGGTGATGTCGTCTGCGCTGAACAATGGCTGGGGGATAAACCCCTGACTTGGTTGCCGACCCCGGACGGCATCTGGCTGATGAATGCCCAAGGCACCGGCATTATCCATTTAAATCGTGAAAAAGACGGTGAATATAAAGGCCACACGGCGTCGATACCGGAAGTTGTGCTGCAACGAACACCTTAATTAAAAGTTATAAGCATATAACTCGATTTTAATAGTTGGCCGCCCTTGTCCAGGGTTCGGGCAACTGTTGTGCGTAATTTGCTTCAGGGAAGATCAGAAGATATGGCGAAGTCCCATGCGGTTGCGCCCTTATTCAGGGCGTTGGGTGAATACAAGAGTATTTTGATCAGTATCGGCTTTTTCACCGCATTGATTAACCTGTTGATGCTGGTGCCGTCGATTTACATGCTGCAAGTGTATGACCGTGTGTTGTCCTCCCAGAATGAAACCACCCTGGTGATGTTGACGCTGATGGTCGTGGGCTTCTTCGCGTTTATCGGCACGCTGGAAGTCATTCGCAGTTTTATCGTGATCCGCATCGGCAGCCAGCTGGAGCGGCGTTTCAACTTGCGCGTCTACAAAGCCGCGTTTGAACGCAACCTGCAACGTGGCCAGGGGCACGCCGGGCAATCGCTGGGCGACCTCACCGCGATCCGCCAATTCATCACGGGACCTGCGCTGTTCGCGTTTTTTGATGCGCCGTGGTTTCCCATCTACCTGTTTGTGATTTTTCTCTTCAACGTGTGGCTCGGCGTGCTGGCCACGGCGGGTGCGGTGCTGCTGATCGCGCTGGCCTGCCTGAATGAATACCTGACCAAAAAGCCGTTGGGCGAGGCGAGCGGGTTTTCCCAGCAGTCGACCCAGTTGGCCACCAGCCATCTGCACAACGCCGAGACGATCCAGGCCATGGGCATGCTCGGCGCGTTGCGCAAGCGCTGGTTCGTGGTGCACTCGCAATTTCTCGGCTATCAGAACAAGGCCAGCGACACCGGTTCGGTGATCACCTCGCTGAGCAAATCCTTGCGCCTGTGCCTGCAATCGTTGGTGCTGGGCCTGGGTGCCTTCCTGGTGATCAAGGGCGAAATGACCGCCGGGATGATGATCGCCGGCTCCATCCTCATGGGCCGCGTGCTCAGCCCCATCGACCAGTTGATTGCGGTGTGGAAGCAGTGGAGTTCGGCCAAGTTGGCGTACCAGCGGCTCGACGAATTGCTGCGTGAATTCCCGCCGGAAGTCGAACACATGGCGCTGCCTGCGCCCAAGGGCCAGGTCAGTTTCGAACAGGTCAGCGCGGGCCCACCTGGGCGGCGCATGGCGACCTTGCATCAGGTCAGCTTCAGCCTCGGCGCGGGCGAAGTGCTTGGCGTGCTCGGCGCGTCGGGCTCGGGTAAATCCACCCTGGCCCGCGTGCTGGTAGGCGTGTGGCCAACCCTGGCCGGCACCGTGCGCCTGGACGGTGCGGACATTCACCGCTGGGACCGTGATGACCTCGGCCCGCATATCGGCTACTTGCCCCAGGACATCGAACTGTTCAGCGGCAGCATCGCCGACAACATTGCGCGGTTTCGCGACGCCGACCCGCAGCTTGTGGTGCAAGCGGCGCAACAGGCCGGTGTGCATGAACTGATCCTGCGCCTGCCGCAAGGCTACGACACTGTGCTGGGCGACAACGGCGGCGGCCTGTCCGGCGGCCAGAAGCAACGCGTGGCCCTGGCTCGCGCGCTGTACGGCGGCCCGCGCTTGATTGTGCTGGATGAGCCCAACTCCAACCTCGACACCGTCGGCGAAGCCGCATTGGCCAGCGCCATCGTGCAGATGAAAGCCCAGGGCAGCAGCGTGGTGCTGGTCACGCACCGTTCCTCGGCACTGGCCCAGGCCGACAAGTTGCTGGTGCTCAGCGAAGGCCACTTGCAGGCCTTCGGCCCAAGCCAAGAAGTGCTGCGCGCGTTGTCGGGCCAGCAGCAGGAAGCACCACGAGAAAAGGCCGGTGTGAGCCTTAGCCGTCAGTACCAAGCCGGAAGGAATCCAGGCGCATGAGCAGCCTTACTGTTGAGCCTCGTTTTGAACAACGCGACGCCGGTTTTTTCGTAAAAATGGGCTGGCTGCTGACCATTGTCGGCGCCGGCGGCTTCTTTCTCTGGGCCAGCCTGGCCCCGTTGGACCAAGGCATCCCGGTGCAGGGCACGGTGGTGGTGTCGGGCAAGCGCAAGGCCGTGCAAACCTTCAGCCCCGGCGTGGTCAGCCGGATCCTGGTGAAGGAGGGCGAGTGGGTCAAACAGGGCCAGCCGCTGTTTCGCCTCGACCAGACCCAGAACCAGGCCGATGTGCAATCGCTGCAAGCCCAGTACCGCATGGCCTGGGCCAGCGTGGCGCGCTGGCAGAGCGAGCGCGACAACCATTCCAGCATCACCTTTCCGGCCGAACTGAGCGCCAACCCCGAGCCGGCCCTGGCCCTGGTACTTGAAGGCCAGCGCCAACTGTTCAGCAGCCGCCGCGAGGCGTTTTCCCGTGAACAAGCCGGGATTCGCGCGAATATCGACGGCGCCACGTCGCAACTCAATGGCATGCGCCGCGCCCGCAGTGACTTGGCCGCCCAGGCCCAATCCCTGCGCGATCAACTGGCCAACCTGCAGCCCTTGGCCGACAACGGCTATATCCCGCGCAATCGCTTGCTTGATTACCAGCGCCAACTGTCCCAGGTGCAACAGGACCTGGCGCAGAACGCCGGTGAAAGCGGCCGCGTGGAGCAGGGCATCCTTGAATCACGCCTCAAGCTGCAGCAGCACAGCGAGGAGTATCAGAAGGAAGTGCGCAGCCAACTGGCCGACGCGCAACTGCGTAGTTTGACCCTGGAGCAGCAACTGACTTCGGCCGGTTTCGACCTGCAGCACAGTGAAATCAACGCGCCGGCCGATGGCATTGCGGTCAACCTCAGCGTGCACACCGAAGGCGCCGTGGTGCGTGCGGGTGAAACCCTGCTGGAAATCGTGCCCCAGGGCACGCGCCTGGAAGTCGAAGGGCATTTGCCCGTGCACCTGGTGGACAAGGTCGGCACGCACCTGCCGGTGGATATCCTCTTCACCGCCTTCAACCAGAGCCGCACGCCGCGTGTACCAGGCGAGGTCAGCCTGATTTCCGCTGACCAGATGCTCGATGAAAAAACCGGCCAGCCGTACTACGTGCTGCGCACCACGGTCAGCGAGGCCGCACTGGAAAAACTCCACGGCCTGGTGATCAAGCCGGGCATGCCCGCCGAGATGTTCGTGCGCACCGGCGAGCGCTCGTTGCTCAATTACCTGTTCAAGCCGCTGCTCGATCGCGCCGGCTCCGCGTTGACTGAGGAATGAGCATGAAACCTGTGTTCATTTCACTGATGTTGATTTGCGGCTCTGCCCAAGCCGCCATGGGCCCGTTTGATGTGTATGAGCAAGCCTTGCGCAACGATCCGGTGTTTCTCGGCGCGATCAAAGAGCGCGACGCCGGCCTCGAAAACCGCACCATCGGCCGCGCCGGGCTCTTGCCCAGGCTGTCGTACAACTACAACAAAGGCCGCAACAACTCCGAGGCGCATTTGCCGGACGGGCGCGGCGGTACGTACCGCGATGACCGCAACTACAACAGCTACGGCTCGACTTTCAGCCTGCAACAGCCGTTGTTCGACTACGAAGCCTATGCCAACTACCGCAAGGGCGTGGCCCAGTCGCTGTTTGCCGATGAAAGCTTTCGCGACAAGAGCCAGGCGTTGCTGGTGCGAGTGCTGAGCTATTACACCCAGGCGTTGTTCGCCCAGGACCAGATCGACATCGCCCGCGCGAAAAAGAAGGCCTTCGAGCAACAGTTCCAGCAAAACCAGCACCTGTTCCAGCAGGGCGAGGGCACGCGCACCGATATTCTCGAAGCCGAATCGCGGTATGAACTGGCCACCGCCGAAGAGATCCAGGCGCTGGATGAGCAGGATGCGTCCTTGCGCGAACTGGGCGCGTTGATCGGTGTGCAGAGCGTCAACATCCAAGACCTGGCGCCGCTGAACCAAAGCTTCTCGGCCTTCACCCTGACCCCGGCCAACTACGACACCTGGCATGAACTGGCGATCAGCAATAACCCCACGCTCGCCTCCCAGCGTCAGGCCGTGGAAGTGGCGCGTTATGAAGTGGAACGCAACCGCGCCGGCCACCTGCCGAAGATCACCGCGTATGCCAGCGCGCGTCAGCAGGAGTCCGACAGCGGCAACACCTACAACCAGCGCTATGACACCAACACCATTGGCATTGAAGTCAGCATGCCGTTGTATGCCGGTGGCGGCATCTCGGCGTCCACCCGCCAGGCCAGCCGCGGCATGGAACAGGCCGAGTACGAGCTGGAAGGCAAGACCCGCGAAACCCTGATCGAGCTGCGCCGCCAATTCAGTGCGTGCCTGTCGGGGGTGAGCAAGTTGCGTGCGTATCAAAAAGCCCTGACCTCGGCCGAGGCGCTGGTGGTGTCGACCAAGCAAAGCATCCTCGGTGGCGAGCGGGTCAACCTCGATGCGCTGAACGCCGAGCAGCAGCTTTACAGCACCCGCCGCGACCTGGCCCAGGCGCGGTACGACTATTTGATGGCCTGGACCAAATTGCACTACTACGCGGGCAACTTGCGCGACACCGACCTAGCGAAAGTCGATGAGGCCTTCGGCCCGGTGAAATGAGCACGTATAAAAACAATAAGGAGGGTTTAGATGATCACCGACTCATCCCGCTTCAAACCGTTTACCGCAGGCTCCTTGCTGCTGTTGTCCGTTGCGGCACAGGCGCAATACACCGAGACCGGTTTACCGGGTAACCCCGCCAGCTGGCGGTCCACTGAGTTTCAGAGCGACTGGGGCCTGGGTCGCATGAAGGCCGATGAGGCCTACGCCGCCGGGATCAGCGGCAGCGGGGTGAAAATCGGCGCGCTGGATTCCGGGTTCGATGCTGATCACCCGGAAGCCGCCAAAGACCGCTTCCACCCAGTCACGGCCACTGGCACTTACGTCAATGGCAGCCCGTTCAGCACCACGGGTGCGCTTAACCCCAACAACGATTCCCACGGCACCCACGTCACCGGCACCATGGGCGCGGCGCGCGACGGCGTGGGCATGCACGGCGTGGCCTACAACGCGCAACTCTACGTGGGCAACACCAACGCCAATGACAGCTTCTTGTTCGGCCCAACCCCGGACCCCAAATACTTCAAGGCGGTGTACACCGCGCTGGTGGATTCCGGCGTGCGCGCCATCAACAACAGCTGGGGCAGCCAGCCTTCGGATGTCAGCTACCAGACCCTCGGCGGCCTGCATGCCGCCTACGCCCAGCATTACAACCAGGGCACCTGGCTGGACGCAGCGGCGGACGTGGCCAAGGCCGGCGTGATCAATGTGTTCAGCGCCGGCAACAGCGGCTACGCGAATGCCAGCGTGCGTTCGGCGCTGCCGTATTTCCAGCCGGAACTGGAAGGCCACTGGCTGGCCGTGTCGGGCCTGGACAAGGCGAATAACCAGAAATACAACAAGTGCGGCATTGCCAAGTACTGGTGTATTTCCACGCCCGGCGCGCTGATCAACAGCACGGTTCCTGGTGGCGGCTATGGCGTGAAGTCCGGCACTTCGATGTCGGCACCCCACGCCACGGGCGCCTTGGCGCTGGTGATGGAACGCTACCCGTACATGAACAACGAGCAGGCGTTGCAGGTGCTGTTGACCACCGCCACGCAACTCGACGGTTCGATCACCCAGGCCCCCAACACCACTGTGGGCTGGGGCGTGCCGGACCTCGGCCGGGCGATGCACGGGCCGGGGCAATTACTCGGCCCGATGAACGTCAGCCTGGCGGCCGGGCAGGGCGATGTGTGGAGCAATGGCATCTCCGACCAGGCGTTGCTCCAGCGCCAGGCCGAAGACCGCGCCGAGCACACGGCCTGGCAGCAAACCCTGATCGACAAGGGCTGGCAAAACGGCGTGGGCGCGACTGCCAGCCAACAGGACCAGACCGACTACGCGGTCGGCAGCGCCCGTGACCAAGCCGCCGCGAACCGCGTGTATGAAGGCAGCCTGATCAAATCCGGCGCCGGCAGTTTGCTGCTCAGCGGCGACAGCACCTACCGCGGCGCGACCAGCGTAAATGGCGGCCTGCTGGCGGTGAACGGCTCGCTGACCTCGGCGGTGACCGTGAACGACAGCGGCACCCTCGGCGGTTCCGGGCGTATCGGCGCCTTGTCGGTGAACAGCGGCGGCACCGTGGCACCGGGCAATTCCGTGGGTACCTTGAACGTGGCAGGCGATGTGAACCTGGGCGCGGGTTCCACCTATGCCGTGGAACTGACGCCCACCAGCAGCGACCGTATTGTCGCCGGTGGCAAAGCCGTACTGGGCGGCGGCACCGTCACCCTGGCGTTGGAAAACAGCCCTACGTTGCTGAGCCAGAGCCAGGCGCAAAGCCTGATCGGCCGCCAGTACACCATCCTCCAAGCGGCGGGTGGTATCCAGGGCCAGTTTGGTCAGGTGTTGCCCAACTACCTGTTCCTCGGCGGCACCCTCGACTATGCGGCCAACGGTGTGCAACTGGACGTGGGGCGCAACGATGCGACCTTTGCCAGCGTCGCCGCCAACCGTAACCAGCGCGCTGTCGGCGCCGCTGCCGAGCAACTGAGCGCGGGCAACCCGGTGTATGAAAGCCTGTTGCAGTCCGATTCCGTTGCCACCGCTCGGCAAGGCTTGCAGCAGTTGTCCGGCGAAATTTACCCGGCGATTGGCGCGATGCTGATCAACGACAGCCTGCAACTGCGCGATGCAGTCGGCGAGCGCTTGCGCCATGTGCCCGCGAACGGCGAAAGCAACCTGTGGCTCAAGGCGCTTGGGGCCTGGGGCAAGAGCGACAGCCGTAGCGAAACGGCAGGCTCGACCACGTCTATCGGCGGCCTGTTGGCTGGCGTTGATGGCGCGCTGGACGAGCAGACCCGCGTGGGTGTGGTCGCCGGTTACAGCGACAGCTCGTTGAACCTGGGCAGCGGCACACATTCCTCGGCGTCCATCGACAGCTACCACTTCGGCGCCTATGCCGGGCGCGAGCTGGGCGACTGGCGCGTGAGCGTCGGTGGTGCTTACAGCTGGCATCGCGGCGATGTGAAACGTGACCTGCAATACGGTGAAGTCAGCGGCAAGCAAAAGACCAAGCTGGACGCACGCACGGCCCAGCTGTTCACCGAGGCGGCGTACCGCATTCACCTGCAACCGCTGGCGCTGGAGCCGTTCGCCAACCTGGCGTATGTGCACCTGGACAGTGATTCATTCCACGAAAAAGGCGACGCCGCTGCGCTGGAGCGTGGCCGTGATCGGCGCGATGCGGTGCTCAGCACCCTCGGTGTGCGCGCATTGAAAACCCTGCCGTTGAATGACCATCAGCAGCTGGAACTGTCCGGCTCGCTGGGCTGGCAGCACAGCCTTACCGCGGTTGAATCGGAAGAACATTTGGCGTTTGTCGCTGGCGGGCCTTCATTTGCCGTGCGCAGTTCGCCGTTACTGCGCGATGCGGCGTTGGTTGGGGTGCAGGCCAGCTTGGCGCTGAGCAAGGCCACGCGGGTCAACCTCGATTACCACGGGCAGTTGGGTGGGCGCGAGACAACCCAAGGCGTGGGGTTGAGCCTGAACTGGCAGTTCTGAGTTCAAGACGATGATCGCTCCCACGCTCCGCGTGGGAATGCCTTATGTGACGCTCTGCGTCACGCTTTGGACGCAGAGCGCCCTGGGCTGCATTCCCACGCGGAGCATGGGAACGATCGGGTTGGATTTCCAAAAAAGTGCAATAAGAAAACTAAGGAAGGTCACCGTGAAAAAACGTACGTCAGGGTTAATCACCGCCACTCACACCGGCCCGGGCTACCCGCTCAAGGCTTTGAGCTGCGTGCCATACGGTGCGTTGCTGTGCTGCCTGGCAAGCTTGGGTACCGCCCAGGCCGCACCCTATGTGGAAACCGGCAAGTTGGGCGACGCTGCCAGTTGGCGCAGCAATGAGTTCAAGGCCGACTGGGGCCTGGGCGCGGTGCATGCAGACGCGGCCTATGCCGCCGGCTACACCGGCAAGGGCGTCAAACTGGGGATCTTCGACCAACCGGTGTACGCCCAGCACCCGGAATTCAACAGCCCCGGCAAGGTGGTGACGGTTGTCACCGAGGGCATTCGCCAATACACCGACCCGTATATTCCGGTAAAGGCCGGCGATGCGTTCCGCTACGACGGCACGCCGTCCAAGGACTCCAACGGCAAGCTGGGTAACCACGGCACCCACGTCGGCGGGATTGCCGCCGGTAACCGCGATGGCGGGCCGATGCATGGCGTAGCGTTCAATGCGCAAATCATCACGGCGGAAAACGGCGACCCGGGCCCGGAAGACGGGATCATCCTGGGCAACGACGGCGCGGTGTACAAAGCCGGTTGGGACGGGCTGGTGGCCAGCGGCGCACGGATTATCAACAACAGTTGGGGCATCGGCATCGGTGACCAGTACGCCAAGGGCGGCCGCGATCCGGCGTTTCCCAACTTCACGGTCAATGAAGCGCAGGCGCAGTTCAATAATATCCGGCCGATCCTCGGCACGATTGCCGGTGGCGCTTACCAGGGCGCAATCGACGCGGCTCGCAGCGGCGTGCTGACCATCTTTGCCGCCGGTAACGACTACAACCGCAACAACCCGGATGCGATATCGGGCCTTGCGTACTTTGTGCCGGAGATCGCGCCGAACTGGCTGTCGGTCGCGGCCTTGCAGCAAAACCCGGACACCGCTAGCGCCGATCCGTATGTGATCAGCACCTTCTCGACGCGTTGCGGTTATGCGGCCAGCTTCTGCGTGTCGGCGCCCGGCACCAAGATCTACAGCTCGATCATCAACGGCACCGATCTTTCAAACCTCACCACCGACTGGGCCAACAAAAATGGCACCTCCATGGCCGCGCCGCATGTGGCAGGCGCTGCGGCGGTGCTGATGGAACGCTTCCCGTACATGAGCGGCGAGCAGGTCTCCACCGTGCTGAAAACCACCGCCACCGACCTCGGCGCGCCGGGCATCGACTCGCTGTACGGTTGGGGCATGATCAACCTGGGCAAGGCGGTCAACGGCCCGGGCATGTTCATCACCGCCGAGGATATTCCGGCCGAGTTCCGCATCGACGGCGCGTATGGCAGTGGGCAATTCGTTGCGGATTTGCCAGGGATTGGCGCTGTGGTGGATGCCGGCAAACCGACCCAGCGCCTGTGCACCGACGTGCATTGCGGGCTGGACGTGTGGAGCAATAACATCGCCGGCCATGGCGGCCTGACCAAGCAGGGCATCGGCGCGCTGGTGCTCACCGGCAACAACACCTACAGCGGCCCGACCCTGGTCAATCAAGGCTTGCTGGCGATCAATGGCTCGGTCACCTCCGACGTGACGGTCAGCCAGCGCGGCGTACTCGGTGGCTCGGGGCGTATCGGCTCGCTGACCGCCAAAAGCGGCGGCACCGTGGCGCCGGGTAATTCCATCGGCACGCTGAACGTGGCGGGCAATGTGACCTTCGACGCCGGCTCGACCTACGCGGTGCAATTGTCGCCGACCAGCAGCGACCGCATCGTTGCCGGTGGCACGGCCACGCTCAACGGCGGCACCGTGACCCTGGCCCTGGAAAACAGCCCGACGCTGCTGACCAACGCGCAGGCCCAGAGCCTGGTGGGTCGCCAGTACAACATCCTGCAAGCCGCTGGCGGCATTACCGGTAGTTTTGGTGCGGTACTGCCCAATTACCTGTTCATTGGTGGCACGTTGAACTACGCGGCCAACGGTGTGCAGTTGGACGTGGCGCGTACCAACAGCTTCGCCAGTGTGGCGGCTACGCCTAACCAGCGCGCGGTCGCGGCGGCTGCCGAGCAGTTGGGCGCGGGCAATGCGGTGTACGAAAGCCTGCTGCTGGCGCCGAATGCGGCCTCGGCACAAGGCGCGTTCAAGCAACTGTCGGGTGAAATTTACCCGGCGTTGCAGAGCGCACTGGTCAACGACAGCCGTTACGTGCGTGAAGCAGTGGGCGAGCGCCTGCGCAATGGTGAGATGGGCGCAAGCAGCCAGACTGTCGACAGCCGTGGCAACGTATGGGTCAAGGCGCTGGGCGCGTGGGGCAAGACCGACAGCCGCAGCGACACCGCGGGCTACACCACATCACTGGGCGGCATGCTCGCCGGGGTTGATGGTGCGTTGGACGAAGCGACCCGTATCGGTTTAGTCGCCGGCTACAGCGACACCTCGTTGAACATGGGCGACGGCAGCCATAGCCGTGCTTCGGTGGACAGTTACCACTTCGGCGCGTACGCCGGGCATGAGATCGGCGCCTGGCGCTTGACCGGCGGCGCGACCTACAGCTGGCACCGTGCAGATGTGAAGCGCGACCTGCAATACGGTGAAGTGGCCGGCAAGCAAAAAGTCAAAGTGGATGCGAGCAGCACCCAGGTGTTCGGTGAGGCGGCGTACCGCGTCAACCTGCAACCGCTGGCCCTGGAGCCGTTTGCCAACTTGGCGTACGTGCATCTGAATACCGATGGTTTTACCGAGAAGGGTGATGCTGCAGCGTTGAAAGGTCATGACGACACGCGCGATGTGGTGTTGAGCACCCTGGGTGTGCGCGCGTTGAAGACCTTCAATGTGAATGATCACCAGCAGTTGGAAGTGTCTGGCACCTTGGGTTGGCAGCACAATTTGAGCAGCACCGATTCGCAGCAGCACCTGGCGTTTGCCTCGGGTGGGCCTTCGTTTGCGGTGGAAAGTGCACCGATGGTGCGTGATGCGGCGCTGGTAGGCGCGCGCGTGAGCCTGGCGTTGAGCAAGGATGCGCGGTTGAACTTTGATTACAACGGGCTGCTGGCCAGTAAGGAGAAAGTGCACGGGGTGGGGTTGAGCCTGGACTGGGCGTTCTAAACAAGCACGACCTGCTGAATGTGGGGCCGGGTTTTATGTGGGGCGGGCTGCTCGCGAAAGCGCATGGATTGAGAGGTAACAGGGAGATTTTCGTTGGCCTGGAGGCCGTCATTGCAGGCAAGCCCGCAGTTAAAAGGTGTTTTCGCTTTCTCTACAAATCCAACAACAGAGAGGCAGTACCATGGGAATTTTTGACTATAAAAACCTCGGAACCGAGGGCTCCAAAGCGTTGTTCGCCGATGCCATGGCGATCACGTTGTATGCCTATCACAACCTCGATAACGGCTTTGCCGTGGGTTATCAGCACTACGGCCTGGGGCTCGGGCTGCCGGCCACGTTGGTCGGTGCGTTGCTCGGCAGCACGGACTCACAAGGTTTGATTCCGGGCATTGCGTGGAACCCCGACTCGGAAAAAGCTGCGCTTGGGGCCGTGCAGAAAGCCGGGTGGACGCCGATCAGCGCCAGCGCCCTCGGGTACGGTGGCAAGGTTGATGCGCGGGGCACGTTCTTTGGCGAAAAGGCCGGCTACACCAGCGCGCAGGTCGAAGTGCTCGGCAAGTACGATGACGCCGGCAAATTGTTGGAAATCGGTATCGGTTTTCGTGGCACTTCGGGGCCGCGGGAAACCTTGATCAGCGACTCCATCGGCGACTTGATCAGCGACCTGCTTGCAGCGCTGGGCCCCAAGGATTACGCGAAAAACTACGCCGGTGAAGCCTTTAGTGGTTTGCTCAAGAACGTCGCCGACTTTGCCGGTGCCCATGGCCTGACCGGCAAGGACGTGGTGGTCAGCGGCCACAGCCTGGGCGGCCTGGCGGTCAACAGCATGGCGGATTTGAGCAGCAATAAATGGTCGGGGTTCTACAAGGACTCCAACTACGTGGCCTACGCCTCGCCAACCCAGAGCGCCAGCGACAAGGTGCTTAATATCGGCTATGAAAACGACCCGGTGTTCCGCGCGTTGAACGGCTCGTCGTTCAACCTGTCGTCCCTGGGCGTGCACGACAAACCCCACGAGTCGACGACTGACAACATCGTCAACTTCAACGACCACTACGCCTCGACCTTGTGGAATGTGCTGCCGTTTTCCATCGTCAACCTGCCGACCTGGGTCTCGCACTTACCCACGGCGTATGGCGACGGCATGACCCGCATCCTCGAGTCCGGCTTTTACGACCAGATGACCCGCGACTCCACGGTGATCGTCGCCAACCTGTCCGACCCGGCGCGGGCCAACACCTGGGTGCAGGACCTGAACCGCAATGCCGAACCACACAAGGGCAATACGTTCATCATCGGCAGTAACGGCAACGACCTGATCCAGGGCGGCAAGGGCGCCGATTTTATCGAGGGCGGTAAAGGCAATGACACGATCCGCGACAGCAGTGGGCATAACACCTTTCTGTTCAGTGGCCACTTTGGCAACGACCGCGTGATTGGTTACCAGCCCACCGACAAGCTGATGTTCAAGGACGTGGAAGGGAGCACCGACCTGCGCGACCACGCCAAGGTGGTCGGCGCGGACACGGTGCTCACGTTTGGCGCCGACTCGGTGACATTGGTCGGCGTCGGGCATGGCGGCCTGTGGACGGATGGCGTAGTGATCGGCTGATCAACCGTTACTGAAGCCTGCAACAAACAGCCCCGCATCTGCGGGGCTGTTTGTTATCACTTTCCGTTGCGTACCGTCGCCACGTCGGTGACATTGGTCGGCGTCGGGCATGGCGGCCTGTGGACGGATGGCGTAGTGATCGGCTGATCAACCGTTACTGAAGCCTGCAACAAACAGCCCCGCATCTGCGGGGCTGTTTGTTATCACTTTCCGTTGCGTACCGTCGCCACGTCATCGGCCTTGACGCGCACGTGCTTGCCGGCGATATCGGTGAATTCGTAGAAGCCATCGGCTGTTTTGGTGTTTGGGGTGTCCTTGGTCAAATACTGCGTACCATTTTGCAATGTCACCACGGTTTGCGTTGAGCAACCGGTCAATAGCAGAAAAGTGAGTGCAACCAGTGGCAGACCCAAATTCTTCATGTTCATAACCCTTACCTTTAACCTTGGAAAGCTTTTACTCTAGAAAGTCCCGCTGCGTATGGGGCGGACCGCAAATGTTACGCCATCAACAGAGCTATCTGATCACTTTTATAAGAAAAGTTGCGTGCGCCATTTATCTATTACCGATTGCAACAAGTGGTTTACGACGGCAATCTGTATGCATAACCAGTATTTGAACGGCGCGCGACATGGCCAACCCCCTCGACGACCCCTTGTATTACCTGCATAACTTCCGCCAAGTGCTGCACTGGCTGGGGCAGCGCTATGCCGATTTGCTCGACGCGGACGAAGCGCATTTCATTCAGCAATTTGACAGGTTGCCGCAAGCGTCCCAGGCGTTATTGGTGCGCATGGTGATGCGCAAGGGCGTGCATTTTCGTGCGAGCAAACTCAATTACCTCGAGATCGGCTGCACCCGCGCCGCCGTGTTGGCGCTGGTGGAGCAGGGTTGGGTCAGTGACCAGGGCACGCTGTGCTTTGAGGCGCTGTTTGCGCTGCTGCAAAAAGGCGAAGTCCTCGCGGCCTTCAAGCCATGGATTGACCAGCCCAAGGCCAAGAAGGCCGACTGGCTGGAGCCGCTGGCTGCGCAGTTCCCGCAGCAACGCAGCTTTGCCCAGTGGTGCCCGGACCTCGGCGATGCGCTCTATAGCCTCACCGTGATGGACCTGTGCGACCGCCTGCGCCTGATGTTCTTCGGCAACCTGCATCAGGACTGGTCGGAATTCGTGCTGGCGGACCTGGGCATCTACACCTATGAAAAAGTCGAGTTTTGCGCCGAGTCCCGTGGCCTGCGCACGCGTGACGACGTTGTGGGTTTTCTGTTTCTGCATCAATGCCAGCAGGCGTTTGAAACCGGTGAGGCGCTGGACGCTGTGCTGGCGCAAATCGCCACGCTGTCTACCGACAACCCGTGGCTGGAAAAACGCCGCGCCAAGTTGTTGTTTCAAATCGGCCAGTATTGCGAACGCAGCGCCGAACTGGACATGGCGCAGCAGATCTACCGCCATTGCGCTTATCCCGGCGCGCGCTCGCGTCTGATTCGTGTGCTCGAGCGCCAGGAGGATTACGCCCAGGCCATGGCCCTGGCGTGCGCCGCGCAACAGGCGCCGGAAAGCGCCGCCGAGCAGCAACATCTGTTGCGAGTGCTGCCACGCCTGCGCCGTAAACTGGGCGAGCCGGCACTGCCCAAGGTCAAGCCGCGGCCCGTCACGCGCCTGGATTTGGCACTGCAAATTCCACAGCCGCTGATGTCGGTGGAGTACTGCGTGCAGGCGCATCTGAGCGAGCCCGATGCACCGGTACATTACGTCGAGAATGGGCTGATTAACTCGCTGTTCGGGTTGTTGTGCTGGGAGGCGATATTTGCGCCATTGCCAGGCTCGTTTTTTCACCCGTTCCAGCGTGGGCCGGTGGACCTGCACAGCGAGGACTTTCATCAGCGCCGCGCTGTGTTGTTCGCCGCCTGCTTCGAGCAGTTGGGGGACGAGCGCTACAAGACCACCATCCTCCAGCGCTACGTGGACAAATGGGGCATTCAGTCGCCCTTCGTATTCTGGAACCTGCTCAGTGAAGAACTGTTGGAACAGGCCTTGGACTGTTTGCCCGCCGAACACCTGCGCTACTGGTTTGAGCGGCTTCTATTGGACATTCGCGCCAACCGTGCCGGCATGCCCGACCTGATCCAGTTCTGGCCCGCGCAAAAGACCTACCGCATGATCGAGGTCAAAGGCCCCGGCGATCGCCTGCAAGACAACCAACTGCGCTGGCTGGAGTTCTGTGGCGAATACCAGATGCCGGTCACTGTCTGTTATGTACGCTGGGCGCAGCCCGCTTGAGCTACAGCGTTGCGGTGCGAGCGCTGTGTGAGTTCACCGCCAAGGTCGGCGACCTCGACCTGCGCTTCACGCCGTCGCCCAGCGCCCAGGAAGGCATTGTCGGCCACCGCACCGTGGCCTCGCGGCGCAGCGCGCACTATCAGAACGAAGTGGCCCTGGAGGGTGAATACCAGCAGCTCAAGGTGCGGGGCAGGGCGGACGGCTACGACCCCGACAGCAATCGCCTGGAAGAGGTAAAAACCTATCGCGGCGACCTCGACGCCCAGCCGGCCAACCATCGGCAACTGCATTGGGCCCAAGTCAAGGTGTACGGCTGGCTGATGTGCCAAAAGCTCGGCCTTAGCGAAATCGACCTGGCGCTGGTGTACTTCGACATCGTCGGCGAAGGCGAAACCCTGCTCAACCAGCACTTTCAGGCGGCCGACCTCGAACGGTTTTTCAACCAGCAATGCGCGCTGTTCCTGGGGTGGGCGCACCAGGAAATGCAGCACCGCGACGCACGCAACAGCGCCGCGCAAACCCTGGCGTTTCCCCATGCCGACTTTCGCCCGGGCCAGCGCGCGCTGGCCGAGTCGGTTTACAAGGCTGTCAGCACCGGCCGCTGCCTGATGGCCCAGGCGCCCACTGGCATCGGCAAGACCGTGGGCACGATCTTCCCGCTGCTCAAGGCCCTGGCGCCGCAGCAACTGGACAAAGTGTTGTTCCTCACCGCCAAGACCCCGGGGCGCAAGTTGGCACTGGATGCCGCCCAAGTGCTGTACGACAGCAGCCCCGACTTGCCGCTGCGCGTGCTCGAATTGGTGGCGCGGGACAAAGCCTGTGAACACCTGGACAAAGCCTGCCACGGCGACTCCTGCCCGTTGGCCAAGGGCTTTTACGATCGCCTGCCGGCCGCGCGCACGGCGGCTTCCCAGGTGCGCCTGCTCGACCAGCGCAATCTGCGCGAGGTGGCCCTGGCCCATGACGTTTGCCCGTATTACCTGAGCCAGGAAATGGCGCGCTGGGTCGACCTGGTGGTCGCTGACTACAACTACTATTTCGACTTTGGTGCCATGCTGTTCGGCTTGGCCCAGCTGAACCAATGGCGCGCCGCCGTGCTGGTGGACGAAGCCCACAACCTGGTGGAGCGTGCGCGTTCGATGTACAGCGCCAGCCTCGACCAATACAGCCTCAAGACCCTGCGCGATATCGCACCTGAGCCATTGAAGAAACCCTTGCAACGCCTCAACCGCGAATGGAACGCCCTGCACAAGGACCAGCTCGCGCCGTACCAGGCTTATGCCAACAAGCCCGACAAACTCCTCCAGGCCCTGAGCCTGTGTGCCAGCGCCATGGGCGACTACTTCAACGACCACCCCGAAGCCCTCAGTGGCGACCTGCAAGCGTTCTATTTCGAGGCGCTGCAATTTGCCAAGGTCGCCGAGCTGTTCAACGAACACTTCATCTTTGATATCAGCAAGCGCCAGTTCAGTGGCAAGCGCAGTGCTTCGACCCTGTGTCTGCGCAACGTAGTGCCCGCCGAATTTATCCGCCCCAGGCTGACCGCCGCGCGCAGCAGCGTGCTGTTCTCCGCGACCTTGAGCCCTCGGCACTATTACGCCGACTTGCTCGGCCTGCCGGCGGACACCGCGTGGGTCGATGTGGAATCGCCGTTCAAGGCCGAGCAATTGCAGGTGCGCATCATCGATGCGATTTCGACGCGGTTTGTGCATCGCCAAGCCTCGCTGGCGCCAATCGTCGAACTGATCGCCGCGCAATTCGCGCAACGGCCCGGCAATTACCTGGCGTTTTTTTCAAGTTTCGATTACCTGCAACAAGTGGCGCAGTTGATGGCCGAGCGACACCCGCACATTGCACTGTGGTTGCAGTCACGCGGGATGGCCGAGGCCGAACGGCAAGCATTCCTGGATCAGTTCACCCAGCACAGTCAGGGCATCGGCTTTGCCGTACTGGGCGGCGCGTTCGGCGAAGGCATTGATCTGCCGGGCGCGCGCTTGATCGGGGCGTTTATCGCCACACTCGGGTTGCCGCAACTGAACCCGATCAACGAACAGATGAAAGCGCGCATGGCCTCGATCTTCGGCTCCGGTTACGACTACACCTACCTGTACCCCGGCATTCAGAAAGTGGTGCAGGCGGCGGGTAGGGTGATTCGTAGCCAGCAGGACGAGGGTGTGGTGATGTTGATTGATGACCGCTTTGGCGAGGCGCGGGTGCGGCAGTTGTTGCCGCGCTGGTGGGCGCCCGTCACTCAAGCGTGACGCCGCTCAGTTGTTCGCTCAGCGCCCAGAGCTGTTCGGCTTGCCGGCACAAGGAAGCCAGTGATGAGCGATATCCAGCACGAGAGGATCCAGGTCAACGGTATTGAGTTAAGCGTTCACATCGCCGGCCCCGAGCATGGCCAGCCTATCTGGCTGCTGCACGGGTTTCCTGAGTGTTGGCATTCCTGGCGCGAGCAGATTCCCGCGCTGGTCGCTGCCGGGTATCGGGTGTTCGTGCCTGAAATGCGTGGCTACGGCGAATCGAGTGCGCCTGCCGGGATCGCCGATTACGACTTACTGACGCTGTGCGCCGATATTCAACAGGCCATGAACCATTTCGGCCATCAACCGGTGGTGATGGTCGGCCATGACTGGGGCGCCGTGGTGGCGTGGCACCTCGCATTGCTCGAACCCGCGCGGGTCAGCCGCTTGATTACGATGTCGGTGCCGTTTGCCGGACGTGCCCGGCGCCCGGTAATCGAAATCATGCGTGAGCTGTATGCCGACCGCTTCAACTACATCCTGTATTTCCAGGAACCGGGCGTAGCCGAGCGGGAACTGGATGCCGACATCGAACGCACGCTGCGGCTGTTCATGCAGGATCAGGATGTGTTCCTGCAGAAGAAGCCGGCTAACGCCACCTTGCTCGAAGGCGTCTCGGCCCCCGGCACACTGCCGCCGTGGTGTGCTCAAGCGGACTTGGACGTTTACGTGCAAACCTTCAGCAAGCACGGTTTTCGCGGCGCGCTGAACTGGTATCGCAACTTCGAGCGCAACTGGCAGCGCACCGAGTGCCTGGCGGGCCAGCAAGTGCTGCAACCCACGTTGTTCCTGATTGGCGACCGCGACCCGGTCGGTGTGTTCGAAGCCCACACCCTCAAGCGCATGCCCGACGCAGTGCCCAACCTGCAACAGCAGGTGTTGGCCAACTGCGGTCACTGGGTCCAGAACGAGCAGGCCCAGCGGGTCAACGCGCTGATGCTCGCGTTTCTAGCGAGAACCTGAAGGTCGCGCCATGCCCGGGGCGGTCCACCAGTTGGATGCTGCGCCCGTGTAATTGCAGGATACGGTGCACGATGCGCAGGCCCAGGCCGCCATCGCGGCGCGCACCGCCGATGGTGAACGCGCGCAGGAACAAGCCATCGCGCAGCTCGGCATCAATGCCTGGGCCACTGTCACTGACGGTGACCGCCACACTGTTGGCCTCGGGTGACAGGATCACTTCGACTTCACCGTTTAGCGGTGTGTGACGCAAAGCGTTATCAAGCAGGTTGGTCAGCACGCGTTCGATCAAGCCCAGGTCGGCCAGTACTGTCGGCACCTGGCGCGGCAGGGTGGCGATAAGCTTGATGGACCGGGCTTCGGCGGTGAGTTCGAATTTCTGGAAGATGTCCTGCACCAGGTCCGGCAGTGAAAAGCCTTCGATCACCGGCTGCACGAAACCATGTTCCAGGCGCACCAGCTCCAGCAATGACTGGGCCAGCCCGCCGACCTTACGGCTTTGGTCCAGGGCGATGCCCAGGTAACGCCGGCGCTCTTCGGGGCTGAGGCTGGCGTCCTTGAGGCTCAGGGTTTCCAGGTAACCGTGCAGTGACGCCAGCGGCGTGCGCAGGTCGTGGGAAATATTCGCGACCATTTCCCTGCGTTCCTGATCCTGTTGGGTGATGGCGCGCCATTGCTCGCCCAGGCGGTTTTCCATTTGTACGAAGGCGTGGTCGAGCACAGCGATTTCATCGCCGCTGTCGAGTTTGGGGCGGTTGATTTGCGCGGGTTCGGGCGCGCCGTTGATGTCGAACTGGCCGACCTTGTCGGTCAACTGGCGCAGCGGTCGGGTGATCCAGGCGAAGGCAATCAGGCCGGCCAACAGGCAGAGCAGGGCGACCAGGCCGATGGACCACAGGGCGATTTTCAACGCCATGCCCGTGGCATCTTTGGCGTCATACACGTCGTGGGCTTCGCCCAGCAGCACCACGTACAAGAATCCGGTTTGCTGGCCGTTGGCTTTGAGCGGCGCGGCGCTGAACACCTTGCGCCCATCGACGCTGCGCGGGTCGTCGCCGAGGATCGGCAGCATCGCGCCGCTCAAGAAGCGCCGAATCGGCGCCAGATCGACCTTGTCGCGCAGCAAATGCCCTGCGGGTGCGGCATTCCCGACCACGCGCCCGTCGATATCGAGCAAGTACACCTCGACACTGGGGTTGACCAGCATCAACTGGCTGAACAGGTTGCGTACTGCGTCGGGCTTGAGGCCGTCGGCGTCCATCAGTTGCGTGTCGCGGGCGATGTGCGCCGCCAGGTCGCGGGACAGGCCTTGCACCACTTCCAGTTCGTGCATGTGGTTGGAGCGCACCTGCAGCCATGCCGAGGTGCCGCTGCAGATCACCAGCAACACGGCGAACACCACCGACAGGCGCTGGGTCAGGGTCAGTTTCATGGCGAACTCTCGGCAAACTTGTAGCCCCGACCCCACACCGTGAGGATGAGCACCGGGTTGGCCGGGTCGGCCTCGACCTTGGCGCGCAGGCGGTTGATGTGGGTGTTCACGGTGTGTTCATAACCTTCGTGGCTGTAGCCCCACACGGCGTTGAGCAGGTCCATGCGCGAGAAGACTTTGCCCGGCTGGCGCGCGAAGAAATACAGCAGGTCGAATTCCCGTGGCGTGAGGTCCAGGCGCTGGCCTTGCAGGGTGGCGTCGCGGGTCAGCGGGTTGATGAACAGCTGGCCGAGGTCGAGGCTGCCGGCGTCCATCTTCAAGTTGCGCGCCATGGCATCAACCCGGCGCAGCAGCGCCTTGACCCGCGCCACCAACTCCGGCATCGAAAACGGCTTGGCCAGGTAGTCATCGGCGCCCAGTTCCAGGCCAAGAATGCGGTGCAATTCACTGGAGCGTGCGCTGGTGATGATGATCGGTGTGTAGCGCGTCATGGCGCGGGCACGGCGGCAGATTTCCAGGCCGTCGACGCCGGGCAGCATCAGGTCGAGGATCAGCGCGTCCCAGCCGCCTTGCTCGAGCAGGCGCAGGCCTTCGTTGCCATCGGCGCTGTGCACCACCTCAAACTGCTCGTCGCGCAGGTGCAGGCAGATCAAGTCGGCAATATGGGCATCGTCCTCGACCACGAGGACACGTTTGGGCTGATCCATGCTGAAAACCTTTAAAAACCTTCGCTTGTAGTCCGCGCATTGTGCGGGTTTTGCAACAGTGTAGTTATCACGAATTGTTTAACTCTGCGTGAGGATTTCGCGACCACCCAAGGCCCAGGATGACCCCATTGCAAGAGACTGTACTCACGCCGACAAATACTGCTAGCCACTGGCGGCCTGGGTGTCGCCGTCCTGGCCGGCGGCCTGCTCAAACACCTCAACATGGTCACCGAAGCCGAAGCCGCCGAAACCTTCGAAGTCACCCACACCGAGGCCCAATGGCGCAGCCTGCTAAGCGCCGAGCAATTCGCCGTGCTGCGCGAGGAGGGCACCGAACGCCCTTACACCAGCCCACTCAACGATGAACACCGCACCGGCACCTTTGCCTGTGCCGGCTGCGCCTTACCGCTGTTTTCCTCAAGCACCAAGTTCGACAGCCACACCGGCTGGCCAAGCTTCTGGCAGCCGCTGGACAACGCCGTCGCCAGCCACGTCGACACTTCCTACGGCGTGGTGCGCAAGGAAATTCACTGCCGCCGGTGCGGCGGTCACCAAGGGCATGTATTTGACGACGGCCCGGCACCTACCGGCCTACGTTATTGCATGAATGGCGTGGCCATGACGTTCACGGCGGTTTAAGCCGATGTTTTCTTACACCTATAAGGGTCGATCCCATGTGGCTTCTGGTTCTCGCGTATCTGGGCGGCGTGCTGACAATTGTCAGCCCGTGCATCCTGCCTGTTCTGCCTTTTGTCTTCGCTCGCACCGGGCAGCCGTTTATGCGCAGTGGCTTGCCGCTGTTAGCGGGGATGGCGGTGACGTTCGCCCTGGTGGCCTCACTGGCGGCAGTGGGCGGCGGTTGGGTGGTGCAAGTCAATCAATACGGGCGCTGGCTCGCGTTGCTGTGCGTTGCCCTGTTCGGGCTCACGCTGCTGCTGCCGCAACTGTCGGAACGCCTGACGCGGCCATTGGTAGCCGCCGGCAGTCGCCTGTCCGAAGCCGCTGGGGCCGATGCCAAACCGCGTCCGGGCGCCTCGTTCCTGATCGGCGTGGCCACCGGTTTGCTCTGGGCACCGTGCGCCGGGCCTATCCTGGGGCTGGTGCTCACCGGCGCGGCGCTACAGGGCGCCAGCATCGGTACGACCTTACTGTTGCTGGCCTACGCCGCCGGAGCTGCCACGTCCCTGGCCTTGGCACTGTTGGTCGGCGGTAAAGTCTTTGGCTTTATGAAGCGCTCCCTCGGTGCCGGTGAATGGCTGCGCCGTGGCCTTGGCGCGCTGATGTTGGCCGGTGTGGCCGCCATCGCCCTGGGCCTGGACACCGGCGTGCTGGCGCGCGTGTCGACGGCCTCCACCGGTGGCCTGGAACAAAGCCTGGTGGACACACTCAGCGCCAAGCCTGAGCAGAAGGGCGGAGCGATGATGGCCGGCGGCGCAATGATGGCGGCCGCCAACCACAACGACGCGCTGCCGATCGAAGGCACGCTGCCGTCGCTGGATGGCGCTGTGCAATGGCTCAACAGCCCGCCACTGACCGCCCAAGCGCTGAAAGGCAAAGTGGTGCTGGTGGATTTCTGGACCTACTCCTGCATCAACTGCCTGCGCAGCTTGCCCTACGTCAAAGCTTGGGCCGAGAAATACCGCGACCAAGGCTTGGTGGTGATCGGTGTACACGCCCCGGAATTCGCCTTTGAGCGCGACGTGGGCAACGTCACCCAAGCCATGAAGGATTTGGGCATCACCTACCCGGTGGCGATCGACAACAACTACAAAGTCTGGCGCGCGTTCAACAACCAGTACTGGCCGGCGCATTACTTTGCCGATGCCAAGGGCCAGATCCGCTATCACCACTTTGGCGAAGGCGATTACGCCGAGTCGGAGCGGGTTATTCAGCAGCTGCTGCGTGAAGCCGGTGCAACAAACGTTGCCGGCGGCCTGATCGAGGCCGACGCCAAGGGCGTGCAGCAAGCGCCGGACATGAACGAAGTGCAGTCGCCTGAAACCTACCTGGGCTTCCAGCGTGCGCAAAACTTCGTCACCACCGCCACTTTGGGCACCGACAAGGTGGTGGATTACCCGGCCGCCAGCAACCTGGCCCTGAACAACTGGACCCTGCAAGGCCAATGGAACGTCGGCGGCCAACAAGCCGCCCTCGACCAGGCCGGCGGGCGCATCGTCTACCGCTTCCACGCCCGTGACCTGCACCTGGTGCTGGGCCCGGGTGCCGATGGCAATCCGGTGCGTTTCAACGTGACGATTGACGGCCAGGCCCCAGGCGCCGCCCACGGCACCGATGTGGCGCCGGATGGCAGCGGTACGGTGACCGAACAACGCCTGTACCAGCTGGTACGCCAGCCCGCCGGGGTCAAGGACCGCACTTTCAGTATCGAATTTCTCGACCCGCACGTGTCGGCGTATGCCTTCACCTTCGGCTAACCCATCAATCCGAAAACCGCTATCGCAGGCAAGCCAGCGCCCACATTCAACCGTGTTCTGGAGTGAGTTTAATGAAACTGCTTAAGTTCTTACCGGCCCTTGCCTTCGCCGCCTTTGTCGGCCAAAGCTCAGCCTTCTCCTTTGGCGCCTCTGACGACGCGGTCATGCTCGCGCCACCGGCCCTGGACCTGCCCGCCAACGCCGGCAACCTGCAAACCGCGGTCTTTGCCGGCGGCTGCTTTTGGGGTGTTCAAGGCGTGTTCCAACACGTACAAGGCGTGAAAAACGCGGTCTCCGGCTACGACGGCGGCGCAGCCAACACCGCCCAATACGAATCGGTCAGCAACGGCGACACCGGCCACGCTGAGTCGGTCTCGGTAACCTACGACCCGAGCAAAGTCAGCTACGGCAAGTTGCTGCAGATCTACTTTTCAGTGGCCCACAACCCTACCGAACTGAACCGCCAGGGCCCGGACAGCGGCACCCAATACCGTTCGGAAATTTTCGCGCAGAATGCCGAGCAACAAAAAGTCGCCCAGGCCTACATCGCACAGCTGGACGCGGCCAAAGCGTTCGATAAACCCATCGTGACCAAAGTGGAGATGGGCAAGGCGTTTTACCCGGCCGAGTCCTATCACCAGGACTTCCTCACCGAAAACCCGTCGTACCCCTACATCGTGATCAACGACCTGCCAAAAGTGGCGCAACTCAAAAAGCTGTTCCCGGACCAATACCGCGCAGAACCGGTGCTGGTCAAAAACCAATAACCACCCCAAAACCCAATGAGCGCTCGTCCCCGTGCGTGCAGCCACAACCCATGCAACTGAGCCACCGCTATCGCGGGCAAGCCCGCTCCCACATGTTTAACCTTTGTCTTTTGCCAGATAAGGCGCCAACCGCCGCCCCATCTCTTCCCCCAACGCCTGCAACCCACTCAACGGCCGCACCATCACTTCAAACTCAACGATCTGCCCCTGCTCATTAAAGCGAATCAGATCAATCCCCTTGAGCTGCTTGTCACCCACCCGCGCGCTGAACTCCAGCACCACACTGAGCCCATCGCCGGTGGCCAACTCACGGTGATAGGTAAAGTCCTCAAACACCTTGATCACCGTGTTGAGGATCATCGACACCACCGGCGCGCCAGGGTAGGGCGTGTGCGCCATGGGCGAGCGGAACACCGCCTCAGGCGCCAGCAGTTCAGGCAGGGAGGTTAGGTCGCGCGTTGCCAACAGGGCGTGCCAGCGTTGCAGGGTCTGGGCGGCGGCGGGGGTCAGTGTCAGTTCGGACATGTTCGGTACCTGTTCTTATGATGGGAAGGCATTTCACCTGCCCAACATAAGAGCGGTAACAAAGCAGGGTCAATCACCCGAATTGACAGTTAAGTGACTGCAATGCACTCACACCACTTCAAGGTATGAGCTGTGAATCGCCCGGGCCAGTTCGCGCACGGTGTCGATAAAGTCCGTGAGCCGGCTGTGCAAGCCGTCTTCCAGGATTTCGTCGATGCCCGTATAACGCAGCCGCGCCTCGAACTCGGCGGCCAAACGCTGCGCCGTTCGGCCATAACTGCCGGGCAGGTCGGCCAGGATATGGCTCAGCTCCTCGATACACGCGTGCAACGATCGCGGCACATCACTGCGCAACAGCAGCAACTCCGACACCGAGCGTGCATTCAACGCATTCGGGTACAGCTCGGTGTACGCCTCGAACGACGACAACGCGCGGAGCAGGGCGCTCCACTGGTAATAGCCGCGTGCCGACAAGTCGCTGACTTCTTCCGACTCTTCACCAAACATCTCATAGCGCGCATCCAGCAGGCGCAAGGTGTTGTCCGCGCGCTCGACAAAGGTGCCCAGGCGAATAAACCGATACGCGTCATTGCGCATGATGGTGCCCGAGGTCGCGCCCCGGAACAGGTGCGAGCGCTGCTTGACCCAGTCGCAGAAGTGGCTGATGCCATGGCGCGCCAGGCCGCCGGCGGCGATGCTGCGCATTTCCAGCCAGGTGGCGTTGAGGTTTTCCCACATGTCGGCGGTGATCCGCCCGCGTACCGCGTGGGCATTGCCACGGGCAGCGCGCAGGCAGTTGTAGATGCTGGCGGGGTTTTCTTCGTCGAGGGCGAAGAAGTGCAGCATGCGCATCGCGTCCAGTTGTTTGTGACGCTCCAGGTAACTCTCCAGGGTGCCGCTGCTGAGCAACGACATCGCCAGTTCGTCCAGCCCATCGCTGCGCCCGGCCTGGGGCATCAACGACAGCGAGTAACTGACTTCGAGCATGCGCGCTAGGTTCTCGGCACGCTCCAGGTAACGCGACATCCAGTACAGATCTGCGGCGGTTCTACTCAACATACTCAGCCCTCCACCACCCAGGTGTCCTTGGTTCCGCCGCCTTGCGACGAGTTGACGATCAACGAGCCTTCCTTCAACGCCACGCGCGTCAGGCCGCCAGGCACCAGGCGGGTTTCCTTGCCTGAGAGCACGAATGGGCGCAGGTCGATGTGCCGTGGCGCGATGCCGTTTTCGACAAAGGTGGGGCAGGTGGACAGGCTCAAGGTTGGTTGGGCGATGTAGGCGTGGGGGCGTGCCTTGATGCGTTGGCGGAAGTCCTCGATCTCGGCGGCGGTGGAGGCTGGGCCGACGAGCATGCCGTAGCCGCCCGAGCCTTGGGTTTCCTTGACCACCAGCTCCGGCAGATGCGCGAGCACATGGGACAGTTCATCCGGCTTGCGGCACTGGAAGGTCGGCACGTTTTGCAGGATCGGTTCTTCATCCAGGTAGAAGCGGATCATTTCCGGCACATACGGGTAGATCGACTTGTCATCGGCCACGCCAGTGCCAATCGCATTGGCCAGCACCACGTTGCCCGCGCAGTAAGCCGCCACCAGGCCGGGCACGCCGAGCATCGAATCGGGGTTGAAGGCTTTGGGGTCGAGGAAGGCGTCGTCGATGCGCCGGTAAATCACGTCCACCGGTTTGGGCCCGTCGGTGGTGCGCATGAACACCTTGAGGTTGTGCACGAACAGGTCGGCGCCTTCCACCAGCTCCACGCCCATTTCACGTGCAAGGAAGGCGTGTTCGAAGAAGGCGCTGTTGAAGCGGCCCGGGGTCAGCACCACCACGTTGGGGTTGTCCAGGCGGCTGGAACTTTTCAGGGTCTTGAGCAGCAGGTTGGGGTAGTGGTCCACCGGCGCGATGCGCTGCTTGGCGAACACCTCAGGGAACAGGCGCATCATCATCTTGCGGTCTTCGAGCATGTAGCTCACGCCGCTGGGCGTGCGCAGGTTGTCTTCGAGCACGTAGTAGGTGCCGTCGCCGTCGCGCACCAGGTCCACACCGGAGATATGCGAGTAGATGTCGCGGTGCAGGTCCAACCCGACCATGGCCTTCTGATAACCCTCGTTGCCCAGCACTTGGTCCGCTGGAATGATCCCGGCCTTGATGATGCGTTGGTCGTGGTAGATGTCGGCGAGGAACATGTTCAGCGCATTGACCCGCTGGATACAGCCGCGTTCGATGACGCTCCATTCACTGGCGGGGATGCTGCGGGGGATGATGTCGAAGGGGATCAGGCGCTCGGTGTCCTGCTCGTCGCCGTAGAGGGTGAAGGTGATACCGGCGCGGTGGAACAGCAAATCGGCTTCGCGGCGCCGTTGGGCCAGCAGTTCCGGCGGCGTGTTGGCCAGCCAGCGGGAGAAATCCTGATAATGCGCACGGCACACGCCATCTGCGTCATTCATTTCATCAAAGAAAGATCGAGCCATTCCAGTACCTTGTCAGTGCCTTGCTTGGTTGGCACTGCCGCAAAAAAACGCATTTTTTTATGAGCCCGTGGCTGATGGTGCCAACAGGCCTGGTCCTTACTTTCTTATGGGGTCGGCTCTGGGTCGGGGGGTAACGAATGCTCCTGTATCCGGGCAGATGAATGGATAACGCAATGCGTGTGCCGGAATGGGGGGGCTGGGTTGATTTAATCCTGTGGCGAGCGGGCTTGCCCCGCGTTGGAGTGCGCAGCGCTCCTGCGCCCGCTCGCCACAATGAGCCTGCTCGTCAAAACACCGGGTTCACTACAAGGGTGCAAGGGATGTTCTACAATGGTGCATGAACAAACTTGAACTTCGCCAAGGCCCGATTCTTCTAACGAGACTCGAAACCTTGCGGAGCACCGTCGTGCCCAGAATCATCTCTCCCAACACCCCCGAAGCGGCCCTGACCGATCACAGCGAACACAACGCCAAGATCTTTGGTTCACCCAAGGACCGTCTCGACTTCTACCGCCGCGAGATCCAGTACGAAACCACCATCCTGGCCAACCGCACCGACGCCTACCTCACCGCGCAGTCGTTCCTGGTCATCGCCTTTGTCTCCGGCATGGGTAACCTGAACCCGGAGTGGGGCAAGTTCTTCACCTTGATCGTGCCGGTATTCCTGGCCTCCCTTGGCGTGCTCAGCTCCCTGAATGCCTGGCCAGGTATCCGCGCCGCGTACGAAATCATTGATCACTGGCACTACAAGCAGAGTGAACTGCTACGCAGCGAGCCGGTAATGGGCCTGGCCTATGACGATTCGCCGCTGTTCTGCGAGACCGAGTCATCCCACAAGGGCTATCGCAAGTCGCTGCTGTTCTCCATGCGCGCGCCGTGGCTATTCATGGTGTTTTGGGTATTGCTCGGCGCCTATGCGTTTTATATCCAGGTCGATAACCCGGTGTCTTAAGCAATTTGAACTTCATGACTCTGCGCACGACCTTACCTATACGCAGCCTGTGTTTTCCAAAACTGCGAAGAGGTGACCCATGAATACCAGCAACGATCCCCAAGTCAGCAAACGCAATGACCCGGCCATCGACGGTGGCGAACCGGCACCCGGCACCGCCGTCGACGCGCCGAAAGACCCAAAGCCTGCCAGCGACCCCAAAGCCAAGGAAAACGACTACAGTCCAGACTTCAAGCCTACGCCTGAGGCCAAGCCTGAAACCGACGCTGATATCGACACCCAAGGCGGTTAGAGGAGACGCTCATGTCCCACGAACTCGACGACGAAGAACTCAACGACCCGGGCAACGAAGACCCGGGTTCATTGATGGACGATGCACAAGTGCCGCTGAACGATCTGGACGACGCCGCGGATGTAGGCCATACCGAGAATCAAGACTGAGTGTTCACCTTGGCACGTCGTTCATACCACGCCAGCATCGGCTGGGTACTCAGGCCATGAACGACGATGCTCAAGGCGATCACTGACACCGTAAGGTTCACCGCCACCGCGCTGCTGGTGCCGATCAGCCCGTGGTTGAGCGCGTAGAACAGGTAGTAAATACTGCCGATGCCGCGAATGCCGCACCAGCCGATCAAGCCGCGTTGCCGGTAATCGATCAGGTTGCCCCAGGGCATTGCCAGCACACTGACCGGGCGAATCACGCAGAACAGCAATGCCGCCACCGGTAGTGCGCGCCAATCCCAATGGCTGGCCAGCACAATCCCCAGCACGGTCACCAGAAACACTTCCATCGAGCGCTCTACCAGGCTGCCGAATGACAGCATGTCGCCCATCATCACGCCGGCGGCGATCTGCGTATCGGCAAGTTCGCTGACATCACCTTTCAAGGCGCGCGCAGGTTCCACCTCCAAATGGCCCACCACCGGCAGCGCCAAATGCTCTGACGGCGTCTGTGAGTTGCCGGTGGATTTGAACTCGGCCTGGCGCAAGCCCAGCCCGGCGGCGAACACCGACAGAAAGCCGTAGCCACCCACCGCTTCAGCCGCCACGTAGGCCAGCGCAATCAGAGCCAGGGTCAGGTAATCGTTGGGCGACAACGTGCTGTCTGCATGGGCGATGCGCATCCACAGCGTCACACGTCCGATGCCACGGCCCATCCAGTAGCCCATCAACAGCCCGGCCGGCACCGCCCACAACAGGTTCTTCAACACCCAGCCACCGAACCAGTCACCGTCAAACCCGCCGTGCTGCATAAACAGCAGCGCGAAGATCACAAAGGGAAAGGCCGTGCCATCGTTGAGGCCGGCTTCACCGGACAAGCCAAAGCGCAGCGCGTCATAGTCCTGGGCATTATTGACCTGCACCAGCCCAGCCAGCACCGGGTCGGTCGGCGCAAGAATGGCGCCCACCAGCAACGACACGCCCCAAGGCAACGCGAACACGTAATGCAGCGCCAGGCACACGCCGAGAATCGTCAACAGCATCACCGGCCCGGCCATGCCGAATGCGACGCGCCACGTGCGGTGCCTGAGCGGCAGGCGCAGTTTCAGGCCGCTGACGAATAGGGAAAACAGCACCGCGACTTCGGTCAGGTGCTCCATCCAGCGTGCGGAGCCTTTGATATCGAGGTGCAACAGGTCGACACCGAGTGGGCCGATTGCCACGCCCAGCAGCAGGCACACCGCCGAGGTGGTCACCGGCATCCAGCGCAGGTAGGAGGAGGTGAGGGCGAGTGTGAGCAACACGGCGCCCAAGACGGCCAACCATAAAATAAACGTCATCGAGCGTGCACCAGGCCGGGGTCTATCCACGTTGGAGGACCACGGCCGGGTGCAGGTTCAATGTACTTCTATCAGGTATCGATCCACGAGTGGTCGGAGCCTATTTTGACGTTGAACCGATGGTGAAGCGGGAAGTAATGTTCCTTCACCTTCTTTATTTTGTTATCCAGAAGGATCGGAGGCTCAATGCCATTTCTTGCGTACGCGTCAAGAACCTCTTTTTTGATGTCGACCGTCGGGCCATTAACGGCGAACCGATGGTTTTTATCCGAATCATGTCCATTAATTGACGCGGCCCCGGCGGCGACTGGCGGAGGCTGGGGTAGTACATGCATAGCGGCTGGCCGGTGCAGGCCCAGTCCGCGAGGCTTTGGCTTGCCACGAAAAGACCGCTGACCAATAGGCTCAAAAGTCACCACAACGACCTATTTGGACGATAAACGACACCCACCCAACTCTATCCATTGAACGACTGTTCAGTTTGAACTATGTTGACCGCATCCACCCTTTTGCATGCAAACGGGTTCGCGCTTTTTCTTCTGGAACGAGAGGCTCTGGCATGCGGTTTTCCCCCTTCGTTGAACGAATTGCAGGGCAGGGCGTAGCCGCCTGGGACATCCACCACGCGGCGTACCAAGCAGCCAGCCAGGGCGAAGACATCATCATCCTCAGCGTCGGTGACCCGGATTTCGCCACGCCGTCGTTTATCACCGACGCCGCCGTCAGTGCGTTGCGCGGCGGCGACACCCACTACACCGAAATCCCCGGCCGCCCGACATTGCGCGATGCCGTCGCCACGCGCTACAGCAAGACCCTGTCGCGGCCAGTAGCCGCCGAAAACGTCATCATCGTGCCCGGTGCGCAGAACGCGTTGTTCATCAGTTCGCTGTGCCTGCTGCAAGCTGGTGATGAAGTGCTGGTGCTCGACCCGATGTACGTCACCTACGAAGCCACGCTCAAGGCCAGTGGTGCGACGCTTGTGCGCGTGCCGTGTTCGCCGGAGTCCGGGTTTCGCCTGGACGCCCAGTTGCTCGCTACCGCCATCACGCCGCGCACTCGGGCGATTTTTTTCTCCAACCCGAACAACCCCACTGGCGTAGTCCTCAACCCGCAAGAACTGCAAGCGATTGCCGACCTGGCCGTCGCCTATGACCTGTGGGTGGTGGTGGACGAAGTCTACGAAAGCCTGGTGTTCGACGGCCACTACCACAGCCTCGCCGCATTGCCGGGCATGGCTGAGCGCTGCATCGTGATCGGCAGTTTGTCCAAATCCCACGCCATGACCGGCTGGCGAATCGGCTGGATCATTGCCGCGCCGCAGATGGTCGTGCACGCAGAAACCCTGGTGCTGAGCATGCTGTACGGCTTGCCCGGCTTCGTGATGGAAGCCGCCACAGCGGCGGTATTGGCCCATGACGAGGTGACGCTGAGCATGCGCGAAATCTACCGGCGCCGCCGTGACCTGGTCGTCGCGGGCCTTAGTGCGTGCCCGGGGATCAAGGTGCAGGCACCGCAAGCGGGCATGTTTGTGCTGGTGGACGTGCGCGGCACTGGCCTGGGCTCATTGGATTTTGCCTGGCGCTTGTTCCGCGAAGCGGGCGTGTCGGTGCTGGACGCGGCCGCCTTTGGTGAGCCGGCGCAAGGTTTTGTGCGCTTGTCCTTCACCCTCGGTGAAGAACGCCTGGCGCAAGCCTGCCAACGCATTGCCGCGTTCGTCGCCAAGCTGGCCAGTGAGCCGCGTATCGCGGCGGCGCCGAAGGTCGAGGTGGTGCAACCGGCCCAAGCCAAGAAGATGATTGAAGTCATCGACCTGCATAAACGCTTTGGCAATATCGACGTGCTCAAAGGCATTTCGTTGACCGCCCACGAAGGCGAGGTGATCTCGCTGATCGGCGCCAGTGGCTCGGGCAAAAGCACCTTGCTGCGCTGCATCAACATGCTCGAAGTGCCGGACCAGGGCAGCATTCACGTCGATGGCGAAAGCATCAAGCTGAACTACGGCGCTCCCGGCGCGCCACTGGTGGCCGACGCCAAGCAACTGGTGCGCATCCGCTCGACCCTGGGCATGGTGTTCCAGAATTTCAACCTGTGGCCCCATCGCACCGTGCTTGAAAACCTCATCGAAGCGCCGACCCAAGTGCTGCGCGAAAGCCGTGCCGAGGCGATCGAGCGCGCCGAAGCCTTGCTTGACCGCGTGGGCCTGGCCGCCAAGCGCAACGAGTTCCCGGCGTTTCTCTCCGGCGGCCAGCAACAACGGGTGGCGATTGCCCGCGCGTTGGCCATGCGTCCCAAAGTCATGCTGTTCGACGAGCCCACCTCAGCCCTCGACCCGGAACTGGTCGGCGAAGTGCTGCGCGTTATCCGCTCGCTGGCCGAAGAAGGCCGCACCATGATCCTGGTCACCCATGAAATGGCCTTCGCCCGGGATGTGTCCTCCAAAGTGGCTTTTCTGCACCAAGGCATGATCGAGGAAACCGGCTCGCCGGACTCGGTGTTTATCAACCCACGCAGTGAGCGTTGCCGGCAGTTCGTCAACGCGCATCAAACTCGCTAACACCAAAAAAAGACGAGGCAAATCATGAAATCCAGACGCATGGCAACGTGGTTGAGCAGTGCAGTGTTGATGGTGGCCGCAGGGTTTACCCAGGCCGCAGAGAAACCCATCGTGTTCGCAGTGGCGGCGGAACCCTATCCACCGTTTACCGTAAAGGGCGGCAATGGTCAGTGGTCCGGCTTTGAAGTGGACCTGATCCACAAGCTGTGCGAAGGCATGAAAGCTGAGTGCCAGATCAAGGAAGTCGCGTGGGACGGCATCATCCCGTCGCTGCTGGCGAAGAAGATCGACGTGATTTTTTCCTCGATGTCGGTCACCGATGAGCGTGAAAAACAGATCGCGTTCAGCCGTGCCTATTACGACTCTCTTCTCGGTGTGGCAGGCCCGAAAGGCAGTGAAGTCGAGGTTTCCCCAGCGGGGCTCAAGGGCAAGTTGATCGGCGTGCAGATCTCCACCGTCAGTGCTAATTACCTGAAAAAGTACTATGAGAACATCGCCGACCTTAAGTACTACGACACCCAGGAATCGGCCAACGCCGACCTGATTGCGGGGCGCATTGACTACATGATGGCCGACGACACCGCCATCGCCATGATGGTCAAAACCCCGGAGGCCAGCGCCTTGGCGCATATCGCCAGCGTGCCGTATGACCCGATTATCGGCCGTGGCGTCGGCGCCGGCCTGCGCAAGGAAGACACCGCGCTCAAGGCCCGCCTCGACAAGGCTATCGGCGAGTTGCTGGTGAGCAAGGCCTATGACGATTTGTCCCAGCATTACTTCGGCCTGTCGGTCAGCCCGTGCAAACGCAGCGACACCCCGGCGTTTGTCAGCAAGACCTGTGACAGCCCATATCAGCAAATCGCCCAGAAGACCGAATAATGCTGGATCTCCTCAGCTTTGGTGACCAGGGATGGGGCAACGCGCTGTTGAAAGGGTTATGGATGACCCTGCAAATCTCAGCAGGCTCCTTTGTCGTAGGGTTGCTGATTGGCTTGGTGGTGGCCTGCGCCAAGCTCAGCGCGCCGCGCCCGATTGCGTTGTTGATGCGCGGCTACACCACGGTGTTTCGCGCGGTGCCGGAACTGCTGCTGATCCTGCTGCTGTACTACGCAGGCTCCATGGGCCTTAACGCGCTGATGCTGTGGCTGGGGTTCGAGCAGGTGAATATCAGCGGCCCGTTGGTGGCGGTCCTGGTATTGGGGCTGGTGCAGGGCGCCTATGCCTCGGAGATTTTCCGTGCAGCGATCCTGGCGATTCCCCACGGCCAGATCGAAGCCGCACGGGCGTTTGGCCTCAGCGGCTTTGGCCTGTTTCGCCGGGTCACCTTGCCGATCATGGCGCCGTACGCCTTGGCGGGCATGTCCAACCTGTGGATCAACCTGATCAAGGACAGCGCCTTGATCAGCGTGGTCGGCACCAACGAACTGCTGTACACCGCCAAGCAGGCGGCGGGTTCCACACGCCAATACTTGCTGTTCTACCTCACGGCCGCCGCCTTGTACTACCTGGTGACGCTGGCTTCCAACTACCTGTCCGGGCGCCTGGAGCGACGTATTCGTCGCTGGATGCCGGTTGTCGAGTGAGTCGCCATGCCTGAGTGGATAAGTTACTACGCGGGGCTGATCGCCAAGGGGCTGCAGACCACCTTGTCGCTGCTGGCGATCTCGGCAGTGCTCGGTTTTACCCTGGCGGTGCTGGTGGCACTGGCGCGCTTGTCGCGGCGCAAGTGGCTGGCGCGGGGTGCGCTGGCCTACACCAGCGTGTTGCGGGGCACGCCGCTGTTGATCCAGATCTACATTTTCTACTACGGGTTGGGCAGCGTGTTTGCGCAGTTTCCAATGATACGTGGCAGCTTCCTCTGGCCGTTTTTGCGCGACGGTTACTGGTACATCGTGTTCGCCCTGGTGCTGTCGGTGGGTGCCTATGTGGGTGAAGTGATTCGCGGCGGCCTGCTGGCAGTGCCCAAGGGCGAGATGGAGGCGGCGTCTGCGTTTGGCATGACGCCGCGCCAGGCGTTGCTGCGGGTGCGCCTGCCACGGGCAATGCGGTTGCTGTTGCCGACCCTGGCCGGGGAGACGGTGATGTTGCTCAAGTCCACGGCACTGGCCTCGACGATTGCCGTGGTCGATCTTTTGGGCGCGGCTAACGTGGTACGGGCGCAGACCTTGCAAATCTATCAGCCGTTGCTGCTGGTGGCCGGGGTTTACCTGTGCCTGACCTTTCTCATCGAAGGCGTCTACGCCATCGCCGAACGGCGCGGCACACCGTTGCGCAGGTCGGTGGGATGAACCAGAACCGCGCATTGCAAGGGATTGCCCTGTGCTCACTGGCCTACGCGTTCCTGGCGTTGCAGGACGCGGTGATCAAGTGGCTGGTGGCCGATTATTCGGTGTTCAGCATTCTGTTCTGGCGCAGCCTGGTGGTAGTGGGTGCGTGTGTGATGGCCGGGCGCATGGGCTTGTTGCGGCGTGCGTGGGCCTCGGTCAGCCGCAAGCTGCTGATCATCCGTGGCGTGCTGTCGCTGCTGGCGTGGTTGCTGTATTACACCGCCGCCAAGGACCTGACCCTGGCGGAAATGACCACGCTGTATTTCTCCGCGCCGATCATGGTCACGCTGCTCGCGGCGCTGATCCTCAAGGAGCGCGCCAGCCGGGGCCAATGGATCTCGCTGATCATCGGTTTTGTAGGCGTGGTGATCGCCTGTCGCCCCAGCCATATGGTTGATCCGTTGCCCATCGCGCTGACCCTGGCCGCCGCATTGTGTTGGGCGTTCACCTATATCCAGTTGCGCCAGGTCGACCCGACCACCTCAGTGCTGGAACAGATGTTGATCACCAATGGGGTGTTCGTCATCTGCATGGCAGTGACCTTGCCCTGGACCCATACCCCGGCGCCCACACCGGCATGGCTGGGCATGTTGGCGGCAGGTCTGGTCGGTGGTATCGGGCAATTCCTGCTGTTCGCCAGTTTCCGCCGCGCCACGGCGACCTTGCTCGCGCCGTTCGAGTACACCGGGTTGATCTGGGCCTTTGTGTTATCGAGCCTGATCTGGGGCACGTCGATGGATGTGTCGCTGATCCTCGGCGCGGTGCTGATTGCCGTCAGCGGCACCTTGGCGATGCTCAGTGCGCGCCACCCCAAATCACAAGACGTGGTCGGCGCCGAATGCGCCGTAACGCAACCCCTGTACCCAACACCGGCAGATGTGCAGGCCGTTGGCGGGGCTGAAGGTGCCGGGGTTGAGGCACCCCTCGAGCCAGAGCCCGTCAAGCATCGCCGATAGACCGATGGCGGCCAGATGGCTGTCGTGGATCACCAGGTTTTCGCTGCGGGCGAGGTCGTCCAGCAATTGCTGGATCAGCGCCAGGTAGGCGCGGTAACTGTTTTCATGCGCCTGGTTTACGTGGGGCGAGTGGCGGATCAGGCTCCAGAACACCACCCACACGCCGAGCAGGTCGGGGTCCATGACCCGTGGTGAAAAGGACGCGCTGAGAAACGCATCCAAACGTGCGGCGGCGCCTTCGGCCAGCTCGACTTGCGCCCATAGCGCGCTGGTCAGTTCATTGGCGAGTTTGTGGTAGGTCTCGGCAATGAGTGCATCGATGGTGCCGAAATGGTGGTTGAGCAAGCCTACGGAAACACCGGCTTGGGCGGCGATCTTACGCACGGAAATCCCGGCATGCCCGTCGCGGGAAAGGCTGGTGAGGGTCGCGGCGATCAGCAAGTCCCGGCGTTCATCGGGGTCGGCACGGCGCAGTTTGGGAGGGTCGATGGTCACGGGAATGCCTTTGGTTGAAGACCAGCTTTGAAAAACAGTCTGCTCAGGTTAGTTGAACGTGTGTTCAATCTCTAGCGATTAAATGATGAGAGGAGGGCAAGGCATGGCAAAAGACCTTTCGTGGCAGGTAGCAGGCGATGCCGGTAACGTGCTGCACATCGGCGCCTGGCGTTTTGAGGGCGACGGCAGTGGGCCCACGGTCCACCTGCAAGCGGGCGTGCATGCCGATGAAATCGCCGGGATGCTGGTGCTGCACCAGTTGCTGCCGCGTTTGCAGGCTTGCCAGGAGCAGGGCCGCCTCAAAGGCAGCGTCACGTTGGTGCCACAGGCCAACCCGTTGGGTATCGGCCAGTTTCGCCAGGGCAAGTTGCTGGGGCGCTTTCATGAGGCTACCGGGCAGAATTTTAACCGTGCCTTCGATCAATCCCTGGCCATGCAGCGCCCGGCGAGCAACGTGGCGCAGTGGCAAAAAAGCCTGGTAGAACTGGCCGCCGATGCTGATCTGGTGCTGGATTTGCACACTGACGATGAGGCGCTGCCTTATCTGTATATCCATCGCAGCTTTTGGCCGGAGCAAGGGTTGGCGCTGGCGGCGGCGTTGCGGGTGGATGTGGTGATTGTCTGGGAGGACGGCGGCGATGGCTCCTTTGAAGAAACCATCCTTAACCACAGTTCGCCGCGCTTGGCGGCCACTATCGAGTTGCGTGGGCAAGCGGATGTCAGCGATGCCCTGGCGCAACAGGATGCCGATGGTTTGTGGGCGTGGCTGTGCATCAACGGGGTGATTGATGAGGTCGCGGCTATCAGCGAATGGCAAGGTGATGTGGTGGACATGGGCTGCATGGAGACCATCTTCGCGCCCTGCGCCGGGGTGCTGGTGTTTGAAATAGGCCTGGGTGATCAGGTCGAAGAGGGTCAGCGGTTTGCCCGGATCATTGGCCGCCCTGGCGATGCGGCATCAGAAGTGATTTTGCATGCGGCGCAAACTGGGCGCATGGTGACCGGGCACCGTGAGCGGTTGGTGGCGCAGGGTGCGGTGGTGGCGAAGTTCACGGGGACGCGGTTATCGGATAGAGTGGCGCCGCTCGCCACAGTTGCCGGGGGCTGATCAAGGGCTCTCACTCCCTCGGCAGGCGCTCCAGTAGCAGGCGCTCCAGGGTTGCTGCAGGTAACGGCCGGCTGAACAGATAACCTTGAATCTGATCGCAGCCAGCGGCCTTCAAAAACGCCAGTTGTTCCTGGGTTTCCACGCCCTCGGCCACTACGCGCAGGTCCAGGCTGTGGGCCAGTTCGATAATGGTGCGGGTGATGGCCGCGTCCTGCGGGTTGGTGGTGACTTCGCGGATAAACGCAATGTCGATCTTCAAAGTGTCGATGGGAAAGCGGCGCAAATAGGCCAGACTTGAATAACCGGTGCCGAAATCATCAATAGCAATCTTCACCCCCATGGCCCGCAGGCGCTGCAAGCTGGTGATGGTGTGATGGGTGTTTTCCATCAGCGAGCTTTCGGTCAGTTCAACTTCCAGCCAATGCGCTTCAACCCCGGTTCCGGCGAGGATCTGCACAATATCGGCAATCAGGTCGCCCTCGATCAATTGATGCCCGGAGACGTTGACCGAGACCTCGACGGCGCCAACGAGGCTGCGTTGCCACACGGCGATCTGTTGGCAGACAGTCTCGATCACCCAGCGCCCAACCGGCACGATCAAGCCCAGGCTTTCCAGCACGGGCACGAAGACCGCAGGGGAGACCGCGCCGTAGCCTGGGCGCTCCCAGCGCAGCAGCGCTTCGAGGGCGCAGATCTGGCCGCCGAGCAGCTCGACCTTGGGTTGGTAATGCACAGTGAACTGATGAGTTTGAACCGCCTCACGCAGGGCGTTTTCAAGGTCCTGGCGCGCCAGGTCGTGCACGCTCATGCCTGCCGGTTCCGGCGTTTGCCGTTGCAGTTGTTGCTCAAGCATCAGGTTATGGATCTTCAACTGATCGCCACGCGCTTTGAGCCGCAGCAGGTTGCGCACCCGCAGCCACAATTCGACACGCTCCACCGGTTTGCTGAGGAACTCCTCGGCGCCGCTTTCCAGCCCGCTGACGCGTGCGCTCGACTCACTGAGCGCCGACAGCATGATGATCGGAATACTCGCCGTGGTTTCGTTGCCCTTCAAGTGACTGGCCACCTCGTAGCCGTCCATGCCCGGCATCATGATGTCCAGCAGGATCAGGTCCGGCGGCTGTTGCGCCACCAACTGCAAGGCTTCCTCACCGCTGGCGGCACTCAGGGTCTGGTAGCCCTCGTGTTGCAGCAGGGTTTCCAACAGCTTGCGAACCTGGGGTTCGTCATCAACGATCAATAGCGTTGCGGGTTGGCTGGCCATGGAGAGGACTCATGTAAGAGGGCTGATGTGTTGTTGCAGCAGGCTGTCGATGATCTGGTAAAGCTCTTTGTAGCGCAGCGGCTTGATGATGTAGGCGTCGCACCCGGCCAACCGGTTTTTTTCGCGGTCTCCCTTCATGGCCATGGCGGTCAGGGCGATCACCGGAATGTGCGCGGTGTCGGGGTCTTGCTTGAGCAATTGGGTGGCGGCGAGGCCGTCCATTCCGGGCAGCTGGATATCCATCAGGATCAGCGCCGGCTGTTTTTCCCGCGCCAGGGTCAGGCCGGTCTCGGCATCCGCCGCCCACAACACCGTGTGACCGACATTGACCAGCAATAACCGCGCCAGGCGCATATTCGCCTGGTTGTCTTCGACGATCAGGATTTCGGCCATGTGGCCTCCGGCGCACGATGCAAGGGCAGCCACACCACAAAGCGGGTGCCCACGCCTTCGCGGCTGGCGACGGCGACGCTGCCGCCATGCAGGTCGGTGAGTTGCTTGACCATCGCCAGCCCGAGGCCCGTGCCTTCGAATTTGCGCGCCAGGCTGCTGTCGATCTGGCTGAACGCCTTGAACAGCTTGCTCATGTCGTTTTCGGCGATACCGATGCCGGTGTCGCTGACGCTCAATTCCAGAAAGCGCTCGTGGCTGCTGGGTTGCAGGGCGAAGCCGTGGGTCGGCCAATCGCCGGGAATCTGCCCAACCTGAGCGTGGCTGACCTCGCGTACCGCCAGGGTCACCGAGGCGCCGTGTTCGCTGAACTTCACCGCATTGGCCAGCAGGTTGTAGATGATCTGCTTAGTCTTGCGCAGGTCCAGTTCCAGGGTGCCGAAATCGCCCTCACATTCGAGCTTCAACTGGATGCGTTGCAGCGCGGCTTTCTCGCGCACGATCAATAAGCTGTTGGCCAGCAAGCCGGCGAGTTCAACCGCCTCCAGCTCCAGGTCCATCATCCCGGCCTCGACCTTGGACAGGTCGAGAATGTCGTTGATCAGCGACAACAGATGCTGGCCGCTGGTGAAGATGTCGCCGATGTACTCGCGCTGCACCTCGCTCATGTCGCCGACCAAGCCGTCCTTCAAGGCCTCGGAAAAACCGATCACCGCATTCAGTGGCGTGCGCAGCTCGTGGGACATGGTGGCGAGGAACTCGGACTTCATGTGGTTGGCGTGTTCCAGCTCCAGGTTCTTTTCTTCCAGCGCACGTTCGAAGCCTTTGCGTTCGGCTTCTTCCTGTTTGCGCGCAGTGTTGTCGGTGCCGATCAACAGGTAGCCGATGATCGTGTCGTGGCGATTGCGCAAGGCCGTCACCGAGACCATCGCCGACAGGCGGCTGCCGTCCTTGCGGATGTAGGTCAGCTCGTAAATGTCTTCGATGCCGCGTGAGGCTTTGAATACCAGGGCTTCAAAGCCTGGGTTGATGGACGTGTCCAGCTCCAGGCTGAGAGCGGCGGCGCGGGTGATCAGCTCGGCGGGGTCGGAAATGTCAGCAGGGGTGACGCGGTTCAGCACGTCTTCGGCGGCGTAGCCGAGCATGCGCTCGGCGCCGACATTGAAGATTTGGATCACGCCTTTTTCGTCGGTGGCGATACTCGAAAAATAGGCGCTGTTGAAGATTGCGTCCTGCAGGGCGCCGGTCTTGAGCAGGGTTTTCTGGCGTTTGAACTCGACGATCTTTTCGGCCCGCGATTGCGGTTCCAGCGGTCGGTCGGTGGGGCTTTTATCCATCGCGGTGGCGTTCCGGGAACTTCAGGCCCGCCATCATCGAATGGTGATGGCGCAGAGCATGCTCACAGAAGATCGCGCCAAGGCGACGAGCAGGAGATGAGGTCTTTGGACAATAGCAGATGCTGCGCTCAGCGCCGTACGAATGCACTCATACGTTCCGCTATCGTCATGCTCAGAGCGCCACGCTACGGATGATCCGGGTACTGTCATCGGGGTCGGTAACGCTGTGGAACCCCAAGGAATGGGCCAGGCACCCAATAATAGCAGATGCTGCGCTCAGCGCCACGTTCCGCTATCGTCATGCTCAGAGCGCCACGCTACGGATGATCCGGGTACTGTCATCGGGGTCGGTAACGCTGTGGAACCCCAAGGAATGGGCCAGGCACCCAATGCCCGGTCAATTGCACAGGGCAATCGCGGGATTGTTGATCATGATCAACGTGCACGGCCCCATCACGGCGCAGTCTGGTATTCCCTGGAGCAGGAGATCACCCCATGGCTACCATGAGAGCCGCTGTTTTCGTTGAAAAAAACCGCATCGTTCTAGACGACAAACCGATTCCCGAAGTTGGTCCGCTGGACGCATTGGTACGTATCACCACCACGACTATTTGCGGCACCGACGTGCATATCCTGCGCGGCGAGTACCCGGTGGCCAAAGGGCTGACTATCGGCCATGAGCCGGTGGGCGTGATTGAACGCCTGGGCTCCCAGGTACGCGGTTTTGTCGAGGGCCAGCGGGTGATCGCCGGCGCCATCACCCCCAGCGGGCAAAGCTATGCCTGCCTGTGTGGCTGCGGCTCCCAAGACGGCCCCGACACACGCCATGGCTTTCGCGCCGCCGGCGGCTGGAAATTCGGCAATACCCTCGACGGCTGCCAGGCCGAATACGTGCTGGTTCCTGATGCGCTGGCCAACCTGTGCCCGATTCCCGATGGCCTGAGCGACGAACAGGTGCTGATGTGCCCGGACATTATGTCCACCGGTTTTTCCGGCGCCGAGCGCGGCGAGGTGAGCATTGGCGATACGGTGGCAGTCTTCGCCCTGGGGCCTATCGGCCTTTGCGCGGTGGCGGGCGCGCGGCTCAAGGGCGCGTCGATGATCATTGGCGTCGACGGCGTCACTGAACGCATGGGCGTGGCCCGAGGCCTGGGGGCCACCCATATCATCGACTTCAAGAAAGGCGATGTGGTCGAGCAGATCATGGCCTTGACCGACGGCCGTGGGGTGGATGTGGCCATCGAGGCCCTGGGCACCCAAGGCACGTTCGAGTCGGCATTGCGGGTGCTGCGTCCGGGCGGGCGCGTGTCCAGCCTGGGGGTGTACTCCAGTGACTTGCGTATTCCCTATGATGCGTTTGGGGCGGGGCTGGGGGATTACAGCATCGTGTCGACCCTGTGCCCCGGCGGCAAGGAACGCATGCGCCGGTTGATGGCCGTGGTGGCCAGCGGCGGGGTGGATCTGTCGCCGCTGGTGACGCACCGTTTCAAACTCGACGATATTGAGGCCGCCTATGAGCTGTTCGCCCACCAGCGCGACGGCGTCATGAAAGTCGCGATTACCCCCTGAAGACCTGCGCATAGGCGGCTAACGCTCGGGCAAGCCTTCGCGATGTGGCTGGGGTTATTCGTCAAGTGATCGCGGGATCTGCAGGGAGGCTCTCAACCCGCCGTCAGCCAAAGCGCGACGGCGTCATGAAAGTCGCGATTACCCCCTGAAGACCTGCGCATAGGCGGCTAACGCTCGGGCAAGCCTTCGCGATGTGGCTGGGGTTATTCGTCAAGTGATCGCGGGATCTGCAGGGAGGCTCTCAACCCGCCGTCAGCCAAATTATCCAGGCTGATATGCCCCCCAAGACGTTGGGCGATGGTCTGTACGATGGTCAGCCCCAAGCCTGCCCCTTCGGCATTGCCCCTGCTGTAGAACAGCTCGAAGAGCCGATCGCGCTCGTTCTCGTCAATGCCGGGGCCTTGGTCATCCACGTTCAGTTCGAAACCGCCGGTGTTTTGGCGCAGGCCCACCGTGATCACCCCGTGTTCCGGTGAGAAGTTTGCCGCGTTGGTCACCAGATTGGTCAGGGCGATATTGATGGCGGACGCCTCGGACCTCACGCTGTAGTGCGCATCATCTACGTCAAACACCAATTCCAGGCCCTTGCTCAGCAGCCAGGGCGTCAACTGAATCAGCGTGTCACGCACGGTGGTCGCCAGGTCGATGGCCTGCACCGGTGGTTGCCCGGCGCTGGGCTCCAGACGGGCCATGGTCAGCAATTGGTTGACCAGGCGGCTGGTGCGGTCGACGCCCGTGATCAGAAATGCGAGGGACTCGCGCCGTTCGGTTTCAGTGCCGGCTTCCAACAGGTTTTGCGCGTGCACGCGCAAAACCGCCAGGGGCGTGCGCATTTCGTGGGCGGCGTCGGCGATAAAGCGCCGCTCGCGGCCGAGCACTTCCTGGATCTGTGCCAGCATGCGGTTCAGCGCGGCTTGCATCGGTTCCAGTTCCATGGGCAGCGGGGTCAGTTGCATCGGTTCCAGGGAGCCGGAATGCCGTGCGCGCAAGGTGGCGGCCATATTGGCCAGCGGCTTGAGCCCCCAACCGATGGCCAGCCAGACCATCGCAGCCAGGATCAGGCTACCCAATACATTGGGCCACAAGGTGTGGCGCACGATGCGGCCTACCAGGTCGGAGCGCACGTCGTCGCGTTCTCCTACCCAGATCCGCAGCCCGGTGTCTTTGTCCTTGAGCACAAAGCCGCGCCACTCACGGCCATTGAGGTCGTTGACATTGCTGTACCCGGGTTGGGCGGGCGGCGTGGCAAATGAGGGGGCGCTGGCGGTAAATACCATCAGTTCACCCTGGGGGCTCCACACTTGAAAAGCGATTTTGCTTTCGTAAGGGTGCCCGTCCACCTTGGGTATGGCCTCGCCCAAGGCTTTGTTGAACGCCCGATACAGGTCAGCCTGATCTTTACTGGCCAGCGGCATGCTCATGACGCCCTGGAGCAGGCGCGCGTTCTGCGCCAGTTGGGCGTCGTAGACTTCGGCTATTTCGTGGTTGCTGTCATGCAGGTTAAGCGCGCTGATCACCAATAACCCGGAGAGCAGCAGGCCGATGATCAACGTCAGGGTGCGCCGCCGAATCGACGTCATCGACGCTCCTCCACCAGGTAGCCAACGCCGCGAACGGTGCGGATCAGCTCACTGGAGAACTTTTTGCGCAGGTGATGGATCTGCACCTCCAGGGTGTTGCTTTCAGCTTCTTCGTTCCAACCGTAGAGCAACTGCATCAACTGGTCGCGGGTCATGACGCGCCCGGGCGGCGAGAGCAGTTCGTGCAGCAGTTGATATTCTTTGGGCGTCAGCAGCACGGTTGCGCCGTTGTAGCTGACCTGTTGCGTGCTGGGGTTCAGGCAAATGCCCGCATGTTCGATCAGTACCTGCGCACGCCCGGCGCTACGGCGCAGTAGCGCCCGCAGGCGTGCCTTGAGTTCGGCCAGGTCGAAGGGTTTGATCAGGTAGTCATCGGCACCGGCGTCGAGCCCGGCGATGCGGTCTTCGGTGGCATCCCGCGCCGTGAGGATCAGCACCGGCACGTTGGCGCCGCTGTCACGCAGGCGACGCAATACTTCCAGCCCATCCATGCGCGGCAGGCCCAGATCGAGCACGACCACATCAAAGGTTTCGCTGAGCAGCGCATGCAAGGCGCTGCTGCCATCTTGCAGCCAGTCAACGGTGTAGCCCTCACGCACCAGCGCCTGGTGAATACCTTCGCCCAGCGCTACATCATCCTCGATCAGTAATAGCCGCACATGGACTCCTGTCAGTTGAGTTTCTTGTCGACGTCGGCCAGTAAGCCTTCGATCTCTTTGCGGCGTCCGGTATCGGCAGTTTCCCGACCTGGCTGTGGCGCGGCCAGCAAGGCTTTGCGCAGGGCGTCCCGGGCTTCGCCATAGCGTTTTTGCCGGTACAGGTGGTCGCCCCAGAAATACAGACTATCAATGCCCGCCGGGTTCAGTTGCAAGGCCTGTTTGAGTAACTGTTGCGCCTTGTCGGCGTCGCCAAAGCCGATCGGCCAGCCGGGTACACGGTCGTACAGCGCCGCCAGGCTGGTATAGGCCGAGCCTTGCAGGGCCTTGGGGTCTAGCGCGAGTGCTGTTTCCAGGTCGACCTTGGCTGCCTTGACCTTGCTCAATGCGCCGAGCCCACCTTGGGCGCCGGCCCAACTGCTGGAGACAATCCCGGCCCAGATCCACGCTTCGGCAGCCTGGGGGCGGGCTTGGGTGAAAGCGTTCGCCTGGGTGGCGAGCTGTTCAAAGGCCTGGGTACGCTGCTCCTCGGGCAGGTTGTATTGAATATGCGCCCAGCGCGTCTGGATGTCAGCCAGGCGCTGCTGATCGCCCGCATCCAGGGCCCAGGTGAAGGGGCTCAGGGCGGTGAGCAGCAGCGCAACGAAAAGACGTTTCATGGATTCAGATCCTTATTCACGGGTTTGTCGCTCAAGCGACGTACCAATGGCAATTGCTTGCGCAAGCCACGGTCGACCAGGTTCGGCAACAGGCTGTTGAGGCGCACAAAGAAGCGCTCCGGCCAGCCCAAGTACAGATCGCGACGATCCTTGGCGATTGCCTGGGTCACGGCCGACGCGACGATGCGCGGGTCATCGACGTTGGACTTAAGGGCCGTGTTCAAGGCCTGCGCCGCCTGGCTGTTCATGCGCGTATGGGTGGCGCGCGGCGCCACGTACAACACACCCACCCGCGTATCGGCCAATTCCCGGCGCAACGCCTCGGAAAACCCGCGCAAGGCAAACTTAGTGGCGCAGTAAGTGGCATAGCCGGGGTAGCCGATGGAGCCGTAGGTGGAGCCGACGTTCACCACCATGGCGCTCTCGGCTTCCTTGAGCAGGGGCAACAGCAGCTTGGTCAGGCAGATCGGCGCGGTGATGTTCAACGCCAGCATGCCGTTGATTTCGTTGTCGTCCAGCTGCTCAAGCATGGCGAAGTGATTGATGCCGGCGGCGTTGATCAGCAGGTTGACACCGCCGATGGCCTCGGCCGCGGCCAGCACTTTGCGGCGGTCGGCGAGGAAGGTCAGGTCGGCACTCACCCAACACAGCTGCTGCGGGTACTGGTCGAGCAAGGGCTCCAGCGGTGCGCGATGGCGTGCCACGGCCAGCACTTGCGCCCCGCTGGCACACAGGGCGTCGGCAATCGCCAGGCCGATACCGCCACTGGCGCCGGTCAGCACGACGCGGGCATCAGACAGGCGCATGAGCAGCCTCCCCGATACGCGGCAGGTTGCGGAACATGTCGGTATAAAGGGCGTACACCACTTTTGACGCATGGATCACGGCAGCCTGGTCGTCTGGGTCTTGCAGGCTGTTCATCAAGCGGCGGTAGGTTTCCATATGGCCGATGTCCAGGGAACCGTGGGAGCTGAGGTAACTGAACGCCGTGGCGGGCAGTTGCAGGCGTTCGCGAATGCTGCCGGCGGCGTGAGTGGCCAGGGCGATGCTGGTGCCCTCGAGCACATTGACCATGCCGAACAGACCCACCGGGTTGCCGCGGGCGATCAGGTCATAGAGGTAACTGACCATCAGTTCGATAGGCAAACCCGGGCGCCCGTCACGTACCGCATCCTTGTCGCCGCCACAGGCGTGGATGTCATTGAGCACCCATTGCTCATGCCCATATTCATCCTCGATGTATTCGCAGACGGCCTTGCGCAGCCATTCCAGGTGCGAGGGCAGGCGCGCGCCACAGGCCATCATCAACGGCACGGTATGACGAACGTGGTAGTAGGCCTGGGCAAGAAACGCGCGATAGCTCTCCAGGCTGACTTTACCTTCCAGCGCATCCCGAATGATCGGCAGGCTGAACAGTGCCTGGCGTTCCTGTTGGGTGGCCTCTTGCAGCGTGTCGAAAAAATTCACGATGGGGTTTCCTCTTTGTGTGCGGTAGACAGTTGGGTTTGATAACGCGCGACGATGGCGTCGCGCCGTGGCCGGCCGTTGGCAGTGAGCAAACCGTTGGCGGCGCTGAAGGGTTCATCCAGGCGCGTCCATTGATGCACTTGGGCGTAGTCGGGCAAGGTGCTATTGACTGCGGCCACGGTGGCGGCCAGTTGGGCGTCGGTGCAGGCGTTGCTATGGGGCCAGAGCAACGCGTGATTCTCGGGCAGGGCTTCGCCATAGACGAACGCCTGGGCGATGACGCCGCCTTGGGTCAATTCGGCCTCGACCCAGTCTGGGTTGACGTTGCGGCCGTAACTGGTCACGAACTGATGTTTCTTGCGGCCCTTGAGGTAGAGAAAGCCGTCTTCATCGAAGGCGCCCAGATCGCCGCTGGGCCACCACTGCTCGGGTTGTTCGCTGTGACCCAGGTAGCCGAGCAAGGTCGAGCCTTTGATCAGCACTTCATCGTCTTCGGCCAAGCGGATTTCCACGTGGGGCAGGGGCCGGCCGACGCTGCCCGGGCGCTGCGCATCGGGGCGATTGAGGCATACCACCGAGGCACATTCGGACAGCCCGTAACCTTCAAACACCGGCAGGCCCAACTGTTGTGCCCGGTGCAGCAAGGCTTTGGAAACGCGCGCACCACCCACCGCAGCAAAGCGCAGCCCTCGCGGGCTGAACGCCTTCTGTTCGGCGGCGATGACTAACATCAGCAGTAATTGCGGGACCAGAATCAGGCTGTGGGGCTGACGCTCCGCCAGGCAACCGAGCAATTGCGCGGCGTCCACCGCACTGGCGCCCTGGATACCCAGGCTTCTCTGGCTGGGCACACTCAAGGTGGCGCCGGCATACAGCGCGGCGTAGCAACCGAGGTTTTCGAGCAAAATCGCGATGGGCAGCAGCGCCAAGTGGTGACGTGGGTCGGTGGCGTGGCTGGCCTGGTACAACTCGCGAGCAACCCGCAGCACGCTATCGGCACTCAGGCATACGCCCTTGGGCGCCCCGGTGGTGCCGGAGGTGAATGTCACCTTGGCCGTGCCCGACGGCATCGAAGGGCGGTCTGCAAAGGTTTTGCACCAGAAGTCGCCGCCTTGGTGGTAACCGGCGGCCAACAGCTCAGCCTCAAGATACGGCTCGGCGATCACCCGTTCGGCATGGCTTTGTTCAAGGCAATGGGCACGCTGAGCAGGGCTGAAAAACGGCGGCAGGGTCAGGCAGGTCGCGCCCTCGAACAGTATTGCCAAGTCCCACAGCATGGCATCGACGCCGTTGTCCAAGGCCAAGGCGACCACGTTCACGCCTTCATCACGCAGGCGTTGCTGGCGATAGGCAACCTCGGCAAACAGTGAGGTGTAATCCATTTTCAACGTATCGCCCCACAGGGCGATGGCGCCGTCGTTACGTTCGGCATAGCCGCGCAGCACAGCGTGGAAGCGGCGGGTTTCAGGCGACATGGCTGGTGTCCTCAAAGGTAGTGGGCAACCCAAGGCGTGAGAACAGGCCCATGTTGCGCAAGTGGATGAACCCGGCGCGGATATTGCCGACATGCACCCAGGGTTGGCTTTCGTAGTAACTGCCCCAGTGATGGCGGTCATCGCCCAGGCGTTGCGGGTCGGCCGCGCACAGGGTGACCGGCTTCAACCCCAGGCGGTGGAAGCTGTTGACCAGGCCGATATTGCCGGTGAACGCCACCCACTCCAGGCCGCCCATGGCCAGTAACCAGGTCACCGCGATGATGCTCAGGCGCGCACTGCCGGTGTCGCTGGCGGCCAGGTTGCCGACTTCGGCGATGGCGTGGCGCTCTACCGTTTGCTCGGCGGCGGCACTGATCAGCGGGTCGATCGGATGGTCCAGGTAACGCTCCAGAAACAGCGGCTCGTCACCTGCCAGCCGTACCCCGGCGACCGCACACAGGTCGCCGTTAGCCTGGCTGACGCCAAACAGCTGAGGCATGAAGTGTCGGATGTCGGCGCCATGGGCAATGCGAAAACGCTGTTGGATAAACGCCTCGAATGCCGGGCGCTGTGGGTCGTGGGGCAGGGCGCGGGCTAGGCGCAGTTGTGCACTGTCGGCCTGGCCGAACAGCAGGGGCAAAGAAGTCTTCCAATCGATATCGGGCATTGGCGGTACGCCTCCCACGTGATGTTGGGAGGAGTATCAAAGGCATTTCTTAACGAAGTCTGAAGGTGGTGAAAATGATCGGTTTGCCGATCTTCAGACTGCCTTAAGACTGGGGCGGCAGGGTAGCGCCACCATTCACGCAGAAGGTTTGTACCCCATGACTCAAAATCCGCTGACACCGCGCTACGCGAGACTCTCGATGACCCTGCACTGGCTGATGCTGGCGCTGTTTGTCGGCGTGTATACCTGCATTGAAATCAAAGGCCTGCTGCCGCGAGGCAACGCGCTCAAGGGACTGTTCCTGGGGGCTCACTCGCTCTTCGGGATCGCGATTTTCGTGCTGGTGTGGCTGCGCTTACTGGGGCGTCTGGCGCCCCGTCCGGCGATCCTGCCCCGTCCGCCTCTGTGGCAGACGGCCGCGTCGCACCTGATGCACTGTGCGCTGTATGGCTTGATGATTGTGACGCCGTTGTTGGCCTGGCTGATGCTCAACGCTGCCGGCAAGCCGGTGCCGTATTTTGAGTTTGCGTTGCCGACGTTGGTAGCACCGGACCCGGACCTGGCCAAGCAATTCAAACACTGGCATGAGTGGCTGGGCAGCACCGGGTATTGGTTGATCGGCCTGCATGCGGCCGCTGGGTTGTTCCACCATTACTGGGTGCATGACAACACCCTGGTGCGCATGCTGCCCAAGCGTTACGGGCGCTGAAAACGTTGATGGCTGAAAGCTTGCGCGCGAGCTTTCAGCCAACAGAGATCCGCTCAGCCAACAGAGATTTATCACTTCTGCGCTTGATGAAACGTTTAACCAAACGATAAACGGCACACGCAAGCGCTTGCGTAAGCAAATGTATCTGGCATAGAGTCGGCGGCACTCGCCTACAAAAATAATAATGCCAGGAGCTCATCCATGAGCCTTGAACCCTTGCTTGAGATGCAGGGCATCAGCAAAACCTTCAACGGTTTGCGCGTGCTCAAGAATGTCGGTCTGAAGGTCTACCCCGGTGAAATTCACGCGTTGATGGGGGAGAACGGCGCCGGCAAATCGACCCTGATGAAAATCCTCTCCGGCGCTTACCAGGCCGACCCCGGCGGTGAAATCCGCATCGACGGCCAGCTCGTCGCCACCTTCGACCCCGCCACCGCCAAGACCCTCGGCATCGCCGTGATCTACCAGGAACTGAGCCTGTGCCCGAACCTCAGCGTGGCCGAGAACATCTACCTGGGCCGCGAACTGCGGCGCGGCTGGACCATCGACCGCAAGGGCATGCAAGCCGGCTGCGTCGAGGTGCTGCAACGCCTGGGCGCCGAGTTCAAACCCACCACGCCGGTGAGCAGCCTGTCGATTGCCGAGCGCCAGTTGGTCGAAATCGCCCGCGCGCTGCATGCCCACGCCAGGATCCTGGTAATGGACGAGCCGACCACGCCACTGTCATCGCGTGAGACCGACCGCCTGTTTGCGTTGATCAAGCACCTGCGCAGCCAGGGCCTGGCGATTATCTACATCAGCCACCGCATGGCTGAGATCTATGAGTTGTCGGACCGGGTCTCGGTGCTGCGCGACGGCCAGTACATCGGCGAGCTGACCCGCGACGCGTTGTCGGCCGAAGTGCTGGTGAAAATGATGGTGGGCCGCGACCTCTCCGGTTTCTACAAGAAGGAACACGCCGCCTATAACCCCGGCAACGTGGTGATGCGCGTGCGTGACATGGCCGATGGCAAGCGCGTGCGCAATTGCAGCTTCGACCTGCACGCCGGTGAAGTATTGGGCATTGCCGGGTTGGTCGGGGCAGGGCGCACGGAGCTGGCGCGGCTGATCTTCGCCGCCGACCCGCGCACCTCCGGCACCCTTGAAGTGGTCGGCAAAACCGTCACCCAGCTGCGTAACCCGGCGGACGCGATTCGTGCGGGCGTGGTTTACCTCACTGAAGACCGCAAGGCCCAGGGCCTGTTCCTGGACATGAGCGTGGCCGACAACATCAACGTGTGTGCCTGTGTGCCGGACGCGCATGCCGGTGGCGTGCTGGATCGCGGCCATGCCGCGCAGCGTTCAAATGACGCGATCAAGTCGCTGTCGATTCGGGTGGCATCGGGCAAGGTCAATGTCGGCGCCTTGAGCGGCGGCAACCAGCAGAAAGTGCTGTTAGCGCGGCTGCTGGAGGTCAAGCCGCATGTGCTGATCCTCGACGAACCGACGCGGGGCGTGGACATCGGCTCCAAGTCCGAGATCTACCGCATCATCAACCAACTGGCGCTGGCGGGCGTTGGCATTGTGGTGATCTCCAGCGAGCTGCCGGAAATCATCGGCACGTGCGACCGCGTGCTGATCATGCGCGAAGGCCAGTTGGTGGCCGAAGTCGGCGGGGCTTCGGGCCACGCCATCTCCCAAGAACGCATTATTGACCTCGCCACCGGTGGCGATCAGGTGGCTGCCCATGGCTGATTCAAACAACAACACACTGACCCTCGCGCCCGTCGGCAAAGCGGAGCGCGTTCGTGAGCTGATGCGCACCGTTGGCATGTTGCCGGTGCTGGTGTTGCTGCTGGTGGGGTTTGCCCTGGCCAGTGAGAACTTTCTCACCGTGCAGAACCTGTCGATCATCACCCAGCAAGCCTCGGTGAATGTGGTGCTGGCGGCGGGCATGACCTTTGTGATTCTGACGGCGGGCATTGACCTGTCCGTCGGCGCGATTCTCGCGGCGTCCGCTGTGGTCGCGTTGCAGGCCTCGATGTCGCCACAGTTCGGCATGTTCGGGATTGCTGCCGGCATCGGTTTCGGCCTGTTGCTGGGCCTGGTCAATGGCGGGTTGATCGCCTTCATGCGCTTGCCACCGTTTATCGTCACCCTCGGTGCACTGACCGCCATGCGTGGCCTGGCGCGCTTGTTGGCGGATGACAAGACCGTGTTCAACCCCGACCTGCCGTTTGCGTTTATCGGCAATGACTCGGTGCTCGGCGTGCCGTGGCTGGTGATCATCGCGGTGGCGGTGGTGGTGCTGTCGTGGTTCATCCTGCGCCGTACCGTCATGGGCGTGCAGATCTACTCAGTGGGCGGCAACCCCGAGGCGGCGCGGCTGTCGGGAATCAAGGTGTGGAAAGTCTTGCTGTTCGTCTACGCCATGTCCGGTGCATTGGCCGGGCTTGGCGCGGTGATGAGCGCTTCGCGCCTGTTCGCGGCCAACGGCCTGCAACTGGGGCAATCCTATGAGCTGGATGCGATTGCCGCGGTGATCCTGGGCGGCACCAGTTTTACCGGCGGTGTCGGCACCATCGGCGGCACGCTGATCGGCGCGCTGATTATCGCGGTACTCACCAACGGCCTGGTGCTGCTGGGCGTGTCGGACATCTGGCAGTACATCATCAAGGGCATCGTGATCATCGGCGCGGTGGCGCTGGATCGCTATCGCCAGTCCGGTGCGCGCACCTGAGTTCACTCCTACAACAATCACAAGAGAGACCCGCATGAACCTTAAACGCCTGTTTCCCGTTATTGCCTTGGCTGCCTTGATGTCAAACGCCGTGCAAGCCCGTGAACTCAAAGCCCTGGGCATTAGCATGGGCTCGCTCGGCAACCCGTATTTCGTGACCCTGGCCGACGGCGCCACTGCACGAGCCAAAGAGCTGAACCCCAACGTCAAGGTGACCTCGGTGTCGGCCGACTATGACTTGAGCAAGCAATTTTCGCAGATCGACAATTTCATTTCGTCCAAGGTTGACCTGATCCTGCTCAACGCCGTCGACCCATCGGCCATGGCCTCGGCGATCAAGAAAGCCCGCAGTGCCGGCATCGTCGTGGTGGCCGTGGATGTGGACGCCAAAGGCGTGAATGCCACGGTGCAAACCGACAACGTTGAAGCCGGCAAGCTGGCCTGCCAGTTCCTGGTGGACAAGCTGGCGGGCAAGGGCAATGTGATCATTCAGAATGGCCCGCAAGTCACCGCCGTGACGGACCGCGTCAAAGGTTGCAAGGCTGCATTGGCTTCGGCGCCAGACATCAAGGTGCTGTCCGATGACCAGGACGGCAAAGGCTCGCGCGAAGGCGGCCTGAACGTGATGCAGGGCTACCTCACGCGCTTCCCGAAAATCGACGGCCTGTTTGCGATCAACGACCCGCAAGCGATTGGCAGTGATTTGGCGGCCAAGCAGCTCAAACGCAGCGCCATCCTCATCACCTCGGTGGACGGTGCGCCGGATATCGAGAATGCACTGAAGACTGACACGCAAATCCAGGCCTCTGCCAGCCAGGACCCGTGGGCCATGGCGCAGACAGCGGTGAATGTGGGCAATGACTTGCTCAATGACAAAGCCCCGGCCGAAGCGGTTATCCTGCTTACGCCAAAACTGATCACCCGCGACAACGTGGCTACTTACAGCGGCTGGTCGAGTAAACATTGATTCACTGAAGAGGAAAGCGTCGTGGTCACCATGGATGACGTGGCAAGCAGGGCGGGTGTGTCGACGTCGACTGTGTCCCACGTGTTGAACGGCACGCGCAAGGTCAGCCCGGCCACGGTGCAGGCGGTACAGCGCGCGATCGCCGAGTTGGGTTACATCCCCAATACCCTGGCGCGCTCGCTCGCCCGTTCGAGCACCAGCACGATAGGCGTGGCGATCTCGGCGCTGTCCAACCATTACTTCAGTGAAACCGTGCACGCGATTGAAACTGAATGCGCCAAGCACGGTTACATGATGCTGTTTGTCGAGCCCCACGACGACCCGGAGCAGGAGCTGCGGGTGGTCACAGCGCTGCATCATCGGCGCGTCGATGGGATTCTGCTGGCACCGTCCACCGGCACGAAGGCTCTGGAATATTTGCAGGCCAATCAAGTGCCGACGGTACTGGTGGACCGCATGATGAGCGCGCAGTTTGACCAGATCGGGGTGGAGAATACCCAGTCGACCCAGGCCCTGATCGCGCACTTGATTGAGCACGGGCACCGGCGTATTGGCTTTATTGCCGGGCGTGCGGGGCTTGGCACGACCGATGAACGCGTGGCGGGTTATAGGGCTGCCTTACAGGCGGCTGGTTTGGTGTTTGACCCGCAGTTGCTGGTCAACGGCGGCTCCAGCAGTGAACCGGCACGGGCCGCGACTGCGCAGTTGCTGGCCTTGGCAGCACCGCCGACGGCGATCATGGCAGGCAATAACCTGATGACGCTGGGCGCCATGCACGCCCTGCGTGACGCGCAGATTGAGGTGCCGAGGCAGATCGCCCTGGTGGGCTTTGATGATTTTGACTGGGCGGATTTTTTCGTGCCGCGCCTGACCTTGATTGCTCAACCGGTCAAGGAGCTGGGCGCGCTCGCGGTACAAATGCTGCTGCAACGCATGGCCACGCCAGCCGCGCCGGTACACAGCGTGCGCCTGGCGCCGAGCCTGCAATACCGTAATTCATGTGGCTGTATTTGATCGGAATGAACCACGTATGAGCAGTCCTGTTTCCCTCGGTATTGATCTGGGCACGTCGGAACTCAAGGCGATCCTGATGGACGCCAGCGGCGCCGTGTTGGCCCATACCGGTGTGCGCCTGAGTGTTTCCCGGCGCCATAGCGGCTGGTCTGAACAGGCGCCGCAAGATTGGTGGCAGGCTTGCTTGCAGGCGCTCGACCAGTTGCGCACACATGAGGCTTTCAGTCGTGTGGCATGCATTGGATTGTCTGGGCAGATGCACGGGGCGGTGTTGCTCGGGGATGACAACCGCGTGTTGTACCCAGCCATCCTGTGGGACGACTCGCGCGCTGTCGCCCAAGCGCAACAACTCGGCCCAGGCTTTGCCGAGGTCACCGGTAGCTTGCCGATGGCCGGGCTGACCGCGCCGAAACTGCTGTGGCTGCAACAGCATGAGCCCGAGGTGTTCAAGGCGATTGCCTGCGTGCTGTCGCCCAAGGATTACCTGCGCTTGCGCTTGAGTGGTGAGCGCATCAGCGACATGTCCGATGCCGCCGGCACACTGTGGCTGGATGTGGCGCACCGTCAATGGTTTACCCCGATGGTACGCGCCACCGGGCTTGCACCTGCGCAGATGCCCCAGCTAGTGGAAGGTGGCGCGGTGGCAGGGCGCGTGACGGCAGCCGGGCTGGGCCTGTCGCCCGCCGTGGTGATTGCCGGTGGCGGCGGCGATAACCCGGTCGCCGCCGTCGGCATCGGCGCGATCAATGCCGGTGACGGCTTCATCACCCTGGGCACCAGCGCAGCCATTGTTGCGATCACCGATCACGCCGCCGGCAACCCGGCCAGTGCGGTGCACAGTTTCTGTCACGCATTGCCCAACCGCTGGTACACCATGGGCGCGATGCTCGCCGGCGCCAGTTGCTTGCGTTGGGTGACGCGGCTGACCGGCATGCCGGATGAGCAAACGTTACTGGACCAAGTGCAGGCACAGTTGCCGGTCGGCCAACCGGTGCCATTGGATACGCCATTGTTTCTGCCGTACCTCGCCGGTGAACGCACGCCGCATAACGACCCTTTGCTGCGCGGCGGTTTTATGAGCCTGGGCCATGACTGCACACCGGCAATGCTCGGTTATGCGGTGATGGAAGGCGTAGGGTTTGGCTTACTGGATGCCTTGCGCGCCGTGCAATCTGCGGGTGCCAGCGTGGGCGCGTGTGCATTGGTGGGCGGCGGGGCGCGTAGCGAGTACTGGGCGCAGTTACTGGCGAACATTCTGCAGCGGGAGATTTTCACCTTGCAGGGCAGTGAACTGAGTGCGTGTATTGGCGCGGCGAAACTTGGGTTTCTGGCGATTGGCGAGGGGGCGCATCTGCTGGAGGCAGGGATGCCGGTCAAGGCCAGGTATTGGCCTGACCTGGCTCAGCAGCCGGTGTTGCAAGCCCGGTATCGCAAGTTCCAAGGGTTGTTGACGGCGGCGAAGCCTGAGTCCAGCGGTAGGGGCATCCCCAATGCCGTTCAGTTGAGCGCTGATCTCTTGTGGGCGCGGGCTTGCTCGCGAAAGCGGTGGGTCAGTCAACATATGTTTGCTGGGCGACGTCATCGCGGGCAAGCCCGCTCCCACATTTTATCTTCGCTGCTTTGGGCATTGCGTTCGCTTAACTGAACGGCATTAGGGCTTGCCGCGCGTTGGGCTGCGCAGCAGCCCTAAGACCAGACGCCGCATTCTTTCTGACAAGAGGCGGCGTATTTGAATCAGGCAGCGCTGCCGGTGATCCAGCGCTTGAACAACGCGCGCGCACCATAGGCCGGCAAGATGTTGAAGAACGCAAAGCCGACTTTGATCGCAATCTGCACGTAGATTGCACGTATCGCAAGTTCCAAGGGTTGTTGACGGCGGCGAAGACGCTGCAGGCTTGAGAGACTGCCGCTTCTACTGTGGCGAACGGGCTTGTTGTGGCAAGCCCGTTCGCTACAGTAGATCAAGCCGTATGACTGGCCAACCGGCGCAGTACGCGGTCTAGCGAGGTCGTCCCTGACACAATAGCGATCCGGTCATTACGTTAGTGACACAAGATCACTCATCAACCAGCGGCGGCAATCGGCGTTTAACCGGGGTTTTCTTGACGATAGCGGTGTTGGTTTCGGCATAGGCGTTGATCCGGTCGAGCAACGTGTCCAGATGGTCCATGGTGCGCACGTGCAGCCGCGCGATAAAACAGTCCTCGCCGGTGACCTTGTCGCACTCGGTGAATTCGGGAATCGCCTGGATCTGGCGCTCCACTTCCTGCAACTTGCCCGGCAAGGGGCGGATGCGCACGATGGCCTGCAGCAGGTAGCCGAAGTGCTTGGGGTCGATATCGACCGTGTAGTGCGTCAGCACGCCGCGTTCTTCCAGGCGGCGCAGGCGTTCGCCGACGCTGGGCGAAGACAGCCCGGTGATACCCGCCAGGGCCTTGAGCGACAGACGCGAGTCATCCATCAAAGCTGCGATCAGTTTCTGGTCGATAGTGTCAATCATGCCGTGTGCCTAATAAGAAAAGGTGATTTCGAGGTTTTGCCTTTTTTAGTCGCTGGAGCCGCTGACCAGCAGATTGCCATAATTGAGCCTCACTTGAGGAGCTTCCATCGTGGACACATCTATTCGTCGCGGGTCGTGGGAAATGGTCGCCGCCATGCTGATCTCGGGCACCATTGGTTGGTTTGTGCTGGTGTCGGGTGTGTCGGTGATCGAAGTGGTGTTCTGGCGCTGTGTGGTCGGCGCGCTGACGCTGTTGCTGGTGTGTGCGTTGCTGGGCTACCTGCGGCTGGACATGCTCAGCTGGGCCAAGCTTGGGCTGGCGATGCTCAGTGGCGTGGCCATTGTGGGCAACTGGTTGCTGCTGTTCGAATCCTATTCTCGTGCTTCCATCGCGATCAGTACGGCGGTGTACAACGTGCAGCCGTTCATGTTGGTGGTGCTGGCGGCGGTGTTTCTCGGGGAAAAGATCACGCTGCAAAAACTGGCCTGGTTGAGCGTGGCGTTCCTAGGCATGTTGGCGATTGTCACCGCCCATGGCGAGCAGCAGAGCGGTGGCGGGGATTATCTGGCGGGTATCGCCCTGGCCCTGGGCGCGGCGTTTTTGTATGCGATTGCGGCGCTGATCATCAAGCGCCTGAAGGCAGTGCCGCCGCACTTGATGGCGTTGATTCAAGTGATTACGGGCGCATTGTTGCTGGCGCCGTTAGTGCCTTGGAACAGCTTGCCTGCAGCGCCCCATGCCTGGGCTGCGCTGGTCACGTTGGGCGTGGTGCACACCGGTTTGATGTATGTGTTGTTGTACGGGGCGATCCAGAAACTGCCGACGGCCATTACCGGCGCGCTGTCGTTCATCTACCCGATTGCGGCGATTTTTGTCGACTGGATTGCCTTTGGGCATCGCCTGGGCTGGCTGCAATGGCTGGGGGTTGCGGCGATTCTGCTGGCGGCAGCGGGGTTGCAGCGGGGCTGGTGGTGGCCCCGCTCCCCAAGGGCTAGTGCGTGCCCTGAAAGATGATATTTTCCGGGTCAAAATGGCCCACGCCGCTGCCTGGCTGTGGCAAGCCCAGGATATGCCCCTTGATCTTGCCCACCACGTGCATTTCGCAGGGTTTGCAGTCGAACTTCAGGGTCAGTACTTCATCGCCGTGAATCAGCTGCATCGGCGCCACCTTGGTCTTCACGCCGGTCACACCCTTGGCCTGTTTAGGGCACAGGTTGAACGAGAACCGCAGGCAGTGCTTGGTGATCATCACCGGCACTTCGCCGGTTTCTTCGTGGGCTTCGAAGGCCGCGTCGATCAGCTTCACGCCGTGACGGTAATAGAAGTCACGGGCTTTCTGGTTGTAGACGTTGGCGAGGAACGACAAGTGCGCTTCCGGGTACACCGGCGGCGGCGAGGTCTCGGCCTTGCGCCCACCGCGCGGGTGAGCCGCGACCCGCGCAGTGGTCAGCGCTTCGATCACTTCACGGCGCAATGCCTTGAGCTGCGAGTTGGGGATGAAGAACGCTTGCGGCGCGTCCAGCTCGATGTTCGTGGCGTGATACTCGGTGGTGCCGAGTTGGCCAAGCAGATCGCGCAAGGTGTCCAGCGCCTGTTCCGGCTTGTTGGCCACACCGAACGGGCCGGGCAGGGTGACGCTGGCGCTGATCCCTTCTTCGCTGGTGGCGGTCACGTGCAACTGGTCTTCGCGCAGGCGTGCCACCCAGGCCAGACCGATGCGGCGCTCGGCCGAGGTCTTGAGCAGCGCCTGTTGCCAGTTATGGTCCAGGTTGCGGTTCAGCGGATGGTTCGGGCGCAGTTGATGCAGGCCGGCAGGCATTTCATTCGGCTCGACGCGGTAGCGGTAACGCTTCTCGCCGTCTTCTTCGAACTCGCCTTTGGGTTCTGCAATGTTGGCGCGGAAACCCACCACTTCGCGTTTGACCAGCACATTGAGGCCGTCGCCGTTGGACAGCGGCTCATGAGTGACGACCTGCAAGTCGCGCTTGCCAGCTTTTTCCACCACACCCACCGGCAGGCCGGTGAAGGTTGGCGTGTCGAACGCGCCGATGTCGATCTTGCGGTCGCTGACAAAGTAGTCGGTGCTACCACGGTGGAAGGTTTTTTCCGGGTCGGGCAGGAAGAAATGCGCGGTACGGCCGCTCGAAGCGCGGGCCAGGTCCGGGCGGTCTTCGAGCACGTCGTCGAGGCGCTGGCGGTAATAGGCGGTGATGTTCTTCACATAGCCCATGTCCTTGTAGCGGCCTTCGATCTTGAACGAGCGCACACCGGCTTCGACCAGCGCGCGGATGTTGGCGCTCTGGTTGTTGTCTTTCATCGACAGCAGGTGTTTTTCAAAGGCCACGACGCGGCCTTGATCATCTTTCAAGGTGTACGGCAGGCGGCAGGCCTGGGAGCAGTCGCCACGGTTGGCACTGCGGCCATTCTGCGCGTGGGAGATATTGCACTGCCCGGAGAACGCCACGCACAGGGCGCCGTGGATAAAGAACTCGATGGCGGCATCGGTTTCATCAGCGATGGCGCGGATTTCCTGCAGGTTCAGCTCACGGGCCAAGACCAACTGCGAGAAACCGGCCTGGTCGAGAAACTTGGCACGGCCCAGGGTACGGATATCGGTCTGGGTACTGGCGTGCAGCTCGATCGGCGGAATATCCAGCTCCATCACGCCCAGGTCTTGCACGATCAACGCATCGACACCGGCGTCGTACAGCTGATGAATCAGCTTGCGCGCAGGTTCCAGCTCGTTGTCATGCAGGATGGTGTTGATGGTGGTGAACACACGGGCGTGGTAACGATGGGCGAATTCGACCAGTTGAGCGATATCGCTCACTTCGTTACACGCATTGTGGCGGGCGCCGAAGCTCGGGCCGCCGATGTAGATGGCGTCGGCGCCATGCAAGATAGCCTCGCGCGCGATGGCGACATCGCGGGCAGGGCTGAGCAATTCCAGGTGATGCTTGGGCAAGGACATAGTTTTTTTAGTCAGGCTTGTCACGGTCGAGGCGTGCATTGTAGCTCTGAAATGCCTGACCGGCATCTACCACAGGGCTATCAGGCCGAATCGCAGCGCTCTACACGCATGCCTTCCACGGCCAGTGCAGCCACACCCAAGGCCGCACGAACCGGCCATGGTTTGGCGAAAAAGCGCTTGTAGACCTCGTTGAACGCGGCACGGTCAGCCATGTCGGTGAGGTAGATGGTCAGGTGCATCACCCGGTCCATGGAACTGCCGGCTTTCTCCAGCGCGACTTTCAGCGCTTGCAGGGTGCATTCGCTTTGCACGGTGATGTCGCCCAGTTCCAGGCTGCCATCGGCGCGGGTAGGGATCTGGGTAGAGACCAGGATGCCGTTGAAGCCGACGACGTCGGAAGAAATCGAGTCGGCATCCGGATCGGGGGTGTAAGACAGGTCGTGGTTGGCCATGGGCGCCTCTGGTTAGCTGTAACAGAAAGGCGCCATGGTCCCCGAAAACTAAGGCAGGGGCAAACCTTGGGTTACACCCAACGGCGGAACAGCACGCCGGCATTCACGCCACCAAAGCCGAAGCCATTGGACGGCGCGTATTCCATCGGCATGGGCCGCGCTTCGCCGCGCACCCTGTCCAGGCCGTCGGCGAGTCCAGCTGTACGCGAGGACGGTGGCCGAATGCTGGAAGTTATTGATGATCAGCGGGCGTATGGAATTCAGCTCGACGCGGCAGATGCAATGGCATGTTGTCGCCAATCACCTGGATCGAGATCATCACCCTGAGGGGAAAAGGAGGTGGAGAGTCTGGCGACTCTCCTACGGTTTGGGGCAGGGTTTTATTCTTTCACATCCATGAACTCTTTCGCCCACGCTACATAGCTTTCCGGCAGCGTGTAGGTATGCGTCAGTTCAGTCGCGCTGAGGTTCGAGGTGCTGCTGGTCAACTTGCGTTGCGCACGCAGGCTGTCGTAAGTCGCCTTGATCGACGCAAAGTAGGCGCCATGCCCGGCTACCACAATGCGCACACCCAACGCGGCCAGGCGTTCGCTGTCATTGAGCTGCGGGTTGCCGTAGGTCACCAGCATCAACGGCACCGTGAGGTTTTCTGCGATCTTTTCAAGGTGGTCGAAGTCTTTGACGCCGACCATGCAAATGCCGTCGGCGCCGGCTTTTTCATAGGCTTTGGTGCGGGCGATGACGTCTTCGGTCGGCAACACGCCGGCGTTGGTGCGCGCGACAATCGACAGTTGCGGGTCGACCCGCGCCTCGAGGGCGGCCTTGACCTTACCGATGCCTTCCTCGACCGAAATCAGGTCGGTGGATTTACGCCCGAATTGCGCGGGCAACAGCGTATCTTCAATCGTCAGTGCCGCCACGCCGGCGCGCTCAAGCTCTTCGACGGTACGCATCACGTTCAGGGCATTACCGTAACCGTGGTCGGCGTCGGCGATGACAGGCAGTTGGGCCACACGGCCGATGCGGGTGGCCTGTTCGACGAACTCACTCAGGGTGATCAACGCAAAATCGGGTGCCGCGAGGACCTGCAACGATGCGACCGAACCGCCGAGAATACCGACTTCAAAACCCAGGTCGGCGGCGATACGCGCGGACATGGGGTCGAAGACGGAAGCGGTTTCAACGCAGATTTGTTTGGCAAGCAGTTCACGGAAGTTGCGGCGCAGTGCTGAGTGAGAAATCTTTGGCATGTTCTTTCCTGGCTCTGGTCATCGTCAAGTGACGATCAATGTCTATTCATGGTGGCGCCAGATTACCACGCACACGAACGGGGGATTATGACGTTTGAGTATGAGGCAGGCGCCGAGGACAGGGTTCATCGGTTCACGCTTAGGCGATGGACGCGCCTGCTGCACCGTAGCAGTCTGAGCCTGGGAGTGTCTGCTGAGCTTCCTGACGATGCGTTTCCCCAATAAACATATACATCGCCGGCACCATAAACAACGTCAGCAGCGTACCAATCGACAGCCCGGCAAAGATCACCAGCCCCATATCATGTCGCCCCGCAGCCCCGGCGCCGGAGGCCCACACCAGTGGCACTACGCCCAGCACCATTGCCGCCGTGGTCATCAGGATCGGGCGCAGACGCACGGCCGCTGCCTCTTCAATCGCTTCACGCTTGCTGTGGCCGGCGCGCTGCAATTCGTTGGCGAACTGCACGATCAGAATCCCGTGTTTGGTGATCAAACCGAGTAGCGTCACCAGGCCGACCTGGGTGTACACGTTGATCGACGCGTAACCCATGGTGATGAAGGCGAGGGCACCAAACAGTGCGGGCGGCACCGAGAACAGGATTACCACCGGGTCGCGGAAGCTCTCGAATTGGAAGGCCAGGGCCAGGTAAACGATCAGGATCGAGAACATCAGCAACCCGAAAAAGCCACCTGACTCTTGGATGAACTGGCGTGACTCGCCGGCAAAGTCTGAGGTGTAGCCCGAGGGCGCCACGTTGGCGAGGATCGTGTTGAGTTTGGCCAGCAGTTCGCCTTGGGCCACGCCACTGACGCCTGACAGCGTTGCCGAGTTGAGCTGCTGGAAGTGGTTGATCGATTCGGGCTGCGTCGAGGTCTCGATATGCGCAACCGTGCGTGCCTGGATCATGGCACCTGCCGGTGTGCGAATGTAGTAGTCGAGAATCTGCTCCGGGTTCAGGCGGTTGACCTGTAGCACTTGGGGTATGACTTTGTACGAGCGCCCGGCGGTCGAGAAGTAGTTCACGTAGTTGCCGCCCAACGCCGCAGACAGCGCGGCGCCGACGTCTGCCTGAGTCATGCCCAACGCTGCGATTTTTTCCCGGTCGACTACCAGACGTGCCTGGGGTTTATCCAGTTTCAAATCCATGTCAGCGAACCAGAACAGCTGTTGTTTTTGCGCTTCGGCCATCACCGCTTGCGCGACTTCATTGAGGTTTTCCACCGAATCGGTGGTGGTGATCACAAACTGCACCGGTAAACCCTGGGCGCCCGGCAACGACGGCAGCGGGAAGGCCGCAATGGTCGCGCCCGGCACCTGGTTCCATTTTTGCTGCAGGTCGAGTATCAGCTGGGCCTGGGAGCGCGTGCGATCATCCCAGGTTTTCAGCAGCACGCCGCCCAGGCCTTGGTTGAGGATGGGCAAGCCGGTGAGTTGGAACATCTGCGCGTATTCAGGCTCTTTGTTGGCGATCTGGAAGGCCTGGTCGGCAATGCGCTCCATCTGCTGCGGCGAAGCCGTCGGCGCGCCTTTGATCTGCATGAACACCAGCCCTTGGTCTTCGGTGGGCGACAGTTCACTTTTGGCGGTCATGCCACTGGCGGCGACCAGCAGGAACAGCACAAAGCCAAAGGTCACCAGCACCGGCCAGATATCCAGCCCGCCGGACAGGACGCGGTGATAACGCCCACGCAGCCAGTCAAAGTACTGGTCGAGCTTGCGCGCGAAACGGCCTTCTTCCTGCCCGGTTTTGAACAGCTTGGAGGTCATCATAGGCGACAGCGTCAATGCCACCACGGCCGACACGGTCACGGCACCCGCCAACGAGAAACAGAACTCCTTGAACAGTGCCCCGGTGAGCCCGCTGCGCAGGCCGATGGGCACGTACGCGGCAATCAACACCACGGTCATCGCGATGATCGGGCCGCCCAGTTCCCGCGCCGCGATCAGCGCGGCTTCCAGTACGCCTTTGCCTTCTTCCTTGATATGCCGGTCGACGTTTTCCACCACGATAATCGCGTCGTCCACCACCAAGCCGATCGCCAACACCAGCGCGAGCAGGGTCAGCAGGTTAATTGAGTAACCCAGCAGGTACATGATGAAGAAGGTCCCGACCAGCGACAGCGGAATCGCCACCAGCGGCACGATCACCGCGCGGAACGAACCGAGGAACAGGTAGATGACCACCGAGACAATGAGCATCGCCTCGACCAAGGTCTTCACCACCTCGTAAATCGAGGTATTGATGAACGCCGTGGAGTCATACACGATCTCGCCGCGCACGCCGGCGGGCAGTTGCGATTGCAGCTCGGGGAAGGCTTCGCGCACGCTGTCGGCGACGGTCAGGATGTTCGCGGTGGGCGCCGCCTTGATGCCGATGAACACCGAACGCTTGCCGGAAAACGCCACGCTGCTGTCGTAGCTTTCGGCGCCGAGGGTGACGGTGGCCACATCCGCCAGGTACACCAGCGCGTCGCCTTTCTGTTTGATCACCAGCCGTTTGAATTCATCCACCGTGTGCAAATCGGTGCCGGCGGTCAGGTCCACTGTCACGGTTTGCCCGCGCGTCGAGCCGACGGCAGACAGGTAGTTGTTGTTGGCCAAGGCGGTGGACACGTCCTGCGCCGTGACGTTATGCGCGGCCAGTTTGTCCGGGTCCATCCAGGCGCGCAGGGCGAACTGGCGCCCGCCGAGGATTTCTGCGGTTTGCACGCCCTGGATCGAATCCAGCTTGGGCTTGACCACCCGCACCAGGTAATCGGTGATGTTGTTGGTGGCCAGCGTGTCGCTGTAGAAGCCCAGGTACATGGCGTCGGTGGTCTGCCCCACGGCAATTGTCAGCACCGGTTCCTGGGACTGGGCCGGCAGCTGGTTCTTGACCGAGTTGACCTGGGTGTTGATCTCGGTGAGTGCCTTGCTGGCGTCGTAGTTCAGCCGCAGTGTGGCGGTAATGGTCGAGACGCCGGTGATGCTGGTCGAGGATAAATAGTCGATGCCCTGGGCTTGGGCGATGGCCGACTCAAGTGGCTGGGTGATAAAGCCGGCGACCGTGGATGCATCGGCGCCGTAGTAGGCGGTGGTGATAGTGACCACGGTATTTTCGGTGCGCGGCCATTGGTTCACCGGCAGTTCGAAGATCGAGCGCAGCCCCAGGATCAGGATGAACAGCGAGACCACCACGGCCCAGACCGGCCGCTGAATAAAGGTATCGGTAAGCTTCATGGGCCACCTTTAGTGTTCTTGAGGAGTCGGCGCGGAGTCATTCAGCGGCGCGGCGCTGTTATCGACCTTTACCGGCGAGCCATTTTTGAGCTTCATCTGGCCGCTGGTAATCAACAGATCGCCTTCCTTCACGCCCGACAAAATCGCGACCTGATCACCACGGGTCGGCCCGGTCTTGATGAAGGTTTGCTGTGCGGTGAGTACTTCCTCGCCCTTGTCATTTTTGCTCGACGTGGCGATGAACACCGTGGTGCCGTAAGGGTTGTAAGTCACCGAGGTTTGCGGAACAGTGAGGTAGCGCTGGGTGGTGCCCGAGTTGACCACCGCGCGGGCGAACATGCCCGGTACCAGGCTTTGCTTGGGGTTCTCTACGGTGGCTTCGACGGTGACATTGCGCGTGGTTGAGTCAAACTGGGTGTCGATGGTGCTGATCCGACCGCTGAAAGTTTGGTTGGACAGGCCGTCAGCCGTCACCGCCACACCTTGGCCGATGGCGATGGCCGCCAGCTGGGTCTGTGGCACGCTGAAGTCGATGTAGATCGGGTCAAAGGTCTGCAGCGTAGCGATTTTGTCGCCGGGGTTGAGGTATTGCCCGGGGTTGACGCTGGTAATGCCGATGCGCCCGGCAAACGGTGCGCGAATGGTTTTTTTCGCCACCAGCGCGCGCTGTTGTTCGGCAGCGGCGAGTTTGGCTTTCAGGTCGGCGGTGTCGGTGTCGACTTGGGCTTGGGAGATGGCGTTTACCGCCAGTTGCGCCTTGTCGCGCTTGAGCACGATGCCGGCCAGGTCGGCAGTCGCCTCCAAGGCGTGCAATTGCGCGATATCCGAGTCGGCATTCAATTGAACCAGCAACGCCTGGGCTGCCACCTCTTGCCCGGGTTTGAAGCCAATCGTGCGCACGATGCCACCGACTTCAGTGGTCACGTCCACGCCGCGCACCGCCTTCATCGAGCCCACGGCGGAAACGCTCGGCTGCCAATCGCTGAACGGCACCTGCATGGCCGTCACCACGGCGGCAGGCAGCGGCGCTTTGGATTGGGCGATCAGCGCTGAAATCTGCACGAATTTCACCCCGGCAATGATCGCGACGATCACCAGTACCACCGCGACCATGATCAGCATCGGCCGCCACAGGCGACGCTTGCGCGGTACGCCGGGCTCGGGGGGCAGGGCAGAGGCAGTCTGAACGTCAGCCATGGGGGTTCTCACTGTTTCAATGATTCAATTCAGGTGCAGCCTTATTGCTTGCTTATTGCTGGCTGGCATGATCTCTTGCCACGACGGCAGGCCGAAGCGGTCCGGCTTGCCCTTAGTGGCGGGGTCCACATCCGTGCGATTCCACCAGCCGCCACCCAATGCCTGGAACAGCGCTGTGGTGTCGCTGTAGCGGGCGGCCTGGGCTTTGACGCGCGCGAGCACGGTGTTTTGGTAGGTTTGCTGGGCCGTGAGCAAGTTGATATACGCCACCGCGCCGAGGCGGAACTGGGCTTGCACCAGGTCCAGGTTGGCTTGCGCGGAGCGTTCGGCCACGACCTGTTGATTGAGCGCATCGGCATCCGCCTCCAGCGCCCGCAACGCGTTGGCCACATCTTGGAACGCAGTAATCACCGTGCCGCGATAGCGCGCGGCGGACTCGTCGTAAGCGGCCACGGCCGCACGTTTGCGGTGTTCGAGTGCGCCGGCATCAAAGATCGGTTGGGTGATAGAACCGGCCAGGCTCCAGACGCCGCTGCCCGATGAAAACAATTTGGTCCCGCTCGCCACTGTAGAGCCCAACGCCCCGGTAATGCTGAACTGCGGCAACTGATTGGCGACGGCCACACCAATATTGGCGCTGGCCTGATGCAGTTGCGCCTGCGCTGAACGCACATCCGGGCGCTGGCCAACGATGGCCGAGGGCAGGCTGACCGGCAATTCTTCCGGCAAGTGCAAGGAAGCCAGGTTGAATCGCTCGCCTTGATCCTGGTTCGGAAAGCGCCCGAGGTACGCCATCAACTGGTTGCGGGTCTGTGCCAATTGCTTTTGCAGCGGCGGCAAGGTCGCACGGGTTTGCGCCAGAGCGGTTTGCTGCGTGAGCACGTCGCTATCGCCGATGGCGCCCAGTCGGCGCTGAGCTTGCAGCAGGTCGAGCTGACCGCCCTGCAGTTTGATGATTTCTTCAGTGGCGGCGACCTGATCACGTAACGACGCCAGGCTGACGGCGGTGTTGACCACATTGGAGGTCAAGGTGAGGTAAGTCGCCTCGAGTTGGAAGCGCTCGTACTCGGCTTGCGCCGTGGTGGATTCGATTTGCCGGCGCGTGCCGCCGAACACATCCGGGGCGTACGACACGCTCAGCGACGCAGAACTCACGGTGAGAATGGGTGATTCGGAGATGCCTGACGTGACGCCCGAGACCTTCTCACGGGCTTTCTGTACGTTGCCGTTCACCGAGGGAAACAGCGACGCCTGGTCGGCATACACCCGCTCGTTGGCCTGGCGTAATGCTGCTTGGGCGGCGCTCACATCCGGGTTCGCGCGCAGGGCCTCTTCGACCAGGGCGTTGAGTGTTGGGGAACGGAACAGCGTCCACCATTGCCCGGGAATATCCATCCCGGCGATCAGCCGCTGCGCAGCGCCACCGGGGTCGATATCCGCCTGGGCCGTGCGGGTGAGTTTTTCGCGTGAATAGTCGGCATTCGCTGGCACATCGGGCCGTGAGAAATCAGGCCCGACGGTACAGCCGGCGAGGGCGAGGCACAGCAGGCTCAGCGGAGCCAGAAGGTATGAATGTCGAGATGGGGTGCGGGCTTTTGCTGCCGCTGATGCACGCCGCCGAAGCTGATCTTTCATATTTACTCTGATTAATCAGTTGGTTAACTGCTTTTATGGTTGAGCAAAAACGTGCTGGTACATCCGGCGGAGCCACTGAAAAACAACGCGGGCTGCGTGGGTTTAAACCAGTGTAGGCGGCGCCAGGCACCGTGCAATGTGCAGGCGCATCGCGCGAGGACAGGGTTCATCGGTTCACGCTTAGGCGATGGACGCGCCTGCTGCACCGTCAAAGGGCATAGCTGCCCCATCCTGCACAACTCCTGTGCCACCTGAGTGCTTAATCCCTGTGGGCGCAATGCCTATAGTGGGTTCAAACCAGCCGAAGACTGAGGTGAACCATGAACAGCGAATTCAAGCCTGACCTGACCCCTGATGTGCCGAGCACACAAGTGGACGCCGAATACTTTGAATACAGCAAGGCCGCCAACCCGATCAGTGCCAATCTGATTACGCGTATTCCTTACCACAGCTTTCCGGCCTCGCTGTATGACAGCGGCCCGTCGCGAGTCGTGGCGCTTGACCTCAGCGATGCGCTGGGCTGCGAGGGCCCGGCGACCGGGCCAGGGCTGTGCGCCAACTTTATTCGGCTGAACGCCGGTGAGTCCCTGGAGCTGCACCCGAATGCGACTTCGCAAGTGTTTTATGTGATCGCGGGGGAGGGCAACGTTGTGCAGGGCGAGCATGAAATTGCCTGGTCTACCGGCTGCTTTATCGCGCTGCCTGGTTTGCTGCAAGCGCGCTTCAGCGCCTCGCAGGATGCGCGCCTGTACTATGTGCACGATGAGCCGTTGTTGCGCTACCTGGGCGTGACGCGCAGCACCGACCGCTTTGTGCCGACCTTGTATCCTGCCGCTCTGGCCAACTTGAAATTGCGTGAAGCGGCGGATGATCCGCGTGCTCAGGACCGCAGCCGTATCAGCATTCTGCTGGGGAATCGAAACTTTCCACAGACCCGAACCGTGACCCATGTGTTGTGGGCCATGTACGGCATTCTGCCGGCCGGCTCGATTCAGAAGCCACACCGGCACCAGTCGATTGCACTGGATTTCATTATCAACTGTCCCACGGGCTGCTACTCGCTGGTAGGCACTGAACTGGATGCCGACGGGCAGATTCGCAACCCGGTACGTGTTGATTGGTCGCCGGGGTTGGCGTTTGTGACGCCGCCGGGGTACTGGCACGCTCACTTCAATGAGTCTGATACTGAAGCATTTCTGATTCCTATCCAGGATGCTGGGTTGCAGACTTACTTGCGCGCGTTGGATATTCGCTTTGGTGGGGCGCGTCCCGCTAGACCCGCAGACGGACAGATCTACCGTTGCCAATAAGGTGTTTCGCCCAACTGCTCAACGATGAAGTCGATAAAGCACCTGACCTTAGACGACACGATTCGCTTGGGCGGATAGACAAACCACACAGAAAATTCCTGCTCAGCACCGAGGATGTTCCATTGTGGCAGCCACACCTGTAGGGCTCCCGCTTCAATACTGGTAGCCACCAACCAGTCAGGCAGTAGGGCAAAACCCAGACCTTGGCGCACCGCGATCAGTTGCGCATCGAGGTCGTTGATACGGATGCAGTCGTTATGCACCAGCGGCACTACTTCATCGGAGGAGGCAAACGCAAAATCATGCTTACTCAGTATGGCGGGCAGGCGGGCCAGCTCTGCGGGCATTGACGGGGCAGGGTGCGCAGTGCAAAAGGTCGGACTTGCCACCAACAGGTACTTGCCAGCGCAGATCTTGCGCGCTTTGAGCGTGGAATCAGCCAGCGCGCCAATCCGGATGGCCAAATCCACGCCCGAATGAATCAGGTTGACCTGCGCCTCCTCCAACATCAGCTCTACCTTGATCTGCGGGTAGCGAGTCAGAAACGCCTTCAACACGGGAAGGATATGGTGACGGGCAAACGCTGGCGGCAAGTTGAGCTTGAGCACCCCGCGCGGTTGCTGGTTCAGCGCCGACGTCGCCGCCTTCGCCTGTTCGAGCTCATCCAGCACCCTGTGCGCGTGCATCAAAAACGTCTGGCCGCCTTCGGTCAGGTGCAGCGTGCGTGTCGAGCGGTTGAACAAGGCGATGCCCAGGTCCTGTTCAAGGTCCTTCACGTAGCGGGAAACGGTTGAAGCCTTGATGCCGAGCCGCTCGGCTGCACGCGAGAAGTTGTTGCCTTCGGCGGCTTCGACAAAGGCGGTTAGCGCCGTGAAATAATCCAAAAGTGACCTGCCGGGCTTAGGTTTATGTTGTCCTCAAGTCTGAGCCTGGGAGTGTCTGCTGAGCTTCCTGACGATGCGTCCAATAAACAGATCGAGGACGCCACGGCTCAGGTGATTGCTGAGATCTACAGCGTCCTGCGAATGCGGGCGAAGGCTACGCGGAGCTAGTCGCCGTAGCCTTCGTTGTCTTCCTATACCTTAGGTGCCAACCACGAATCTTCGGCTTCGATGCCGTCGGGCTCGTACGTCCAGGTGACTTTTTCGTAGGTAAACGCCAGGTCTTCCATGTGGCCCATTTGCTTGTTGTTCGGGTCCAGGCAGTTAGGCGTCCATGACTTCATAGACACCAGCACCGCATTCTCAAGCTTTACCGTGTAGTACTTCTCTTCAGTGCCTTTAGGCGAGATGCGATAGAACTCCAGGGACACAGTTTTCATTTGCTCCCCAGACGTCAGCGCTTGGAAAAGCTTGGGCGAGCCTTTGTCGATTTCCTTGGTGAGGGTCATTGCGCCATGCACGCGCTTGCCTGTCGGGAGCCCGGTTTGAGGGTTTTTCGGTATTTCGATGGTGTGGTCTATGGCCTGCACGAGGATCTTGCCTTCGTGGCCCTGGACTTTGGTCGAACCTTCGATTTTGCCTTGGTTCTGGCCTTCCAGTGTGAGATAGCAGGGCATTGGCATAACGAGTACTCCAGTTCATTCATTGAGGTGAACATACGCGATGGGCCTCGAGCCGCTTCGCGATGGAGTCAGATTACTGAGGGCTGGCAGCCGCCACCCTCCGGTGAATACCTGAATCACTCCTGGATGCACACGCCCAGCTTGAATGCCCATTGAGTAAGGTCCGCAGCATTGTGCGCATCGAGTTTTTTCATCAAGTTCAAACGATGGGTTTCGACGGTTTTCAAGCTGATACATAGCAGCTCGGCAACATCGCGGTTGCGCGCGCCCTCAGCCACCAATTTGAGCACCTGGCGCTCGCGATCGGTCAGAGTGATGCCTGATTGTGTGCTGCTGTTGGCGCGCAGTGCAGCGACCTGGTCGGTGTTTAAATGCGCATCCAGAAACGGCTTGCCCGTGAGCAAGGTGGCAATAGCCGTGACAAGCACGTCACTGGTACTGTTTTTGAGCACGTAACCATCAGCGCCGGCATCCAGCGCGAGGGCGGCGTTTTGCTCGCTGAGACGCGAGGTGAGGGCCAGGATGCGAATACTCGGCCAGCGCTGGCGTATAAGCGGTAATGCGGAAATGCCGTCCATCACCGGCATGTTCAGGTCCAGCAGCAGCAAATCCGGTTCCAGGGCGCGACAGACATCCAATGCCTGGCGGCCATTCTCGGCTTCGCCGACGATCCTGATTCCAGGTACATCAAGCAGCAGGGCACGCAAACCCTCACGCATCAATGGGTGGTCATCTACTACCACGATCCGATAGTCAGCCATAGGTCATCCTTTGAGGGCGTTATTGCAAAACAGCCGCGCGCACGCAGTTTCAAGACTGCGCAAAGCGGCTTCGCAGTTAGCGTATTGTTGTTCTGTACTGTCCTCAAGCAGGCGGGCGAGATGCTCCAGTTCCCGTTCGCCAAATTGCCCGCAGGTGCCTCTGAGTGTGTGTGCCAGATGCGCGAGCTCAGCATGATCAGCCGCATCGCAGGCCGTGCGCATCAAACCGAGTAAACGCTGGGTGTCGACACGAAACAGTTCGCGCAGGCGCGGCGTCATGAGCGGTGAGGTGGGTGAGACGTGAGCGGTATTACTCTGCTGGGGGTTGATGTTGCCCACGGGCATGGGCGCAAGCTCCATGCCGCGCTTGATCTGCCAGGCAATGGCGCTCTCCAGCGCCCTGAACAGTTGGCCTGGCAACACGGGTTTAGCCAGGTAGGCACTGGCGCCTTGGCGCAGGAACTCTTCGCGGTCACTCGTCATGGCATTCGCTGTCAGTGCAATCACCCACGTCTCTTCGTCGAGCACGCCGTACGCACCCGAGCGTAATTTGCGGATGGTTTCCACCCCACCCATTACCGGCATCTGGCTGTCCATCAAGACCACGTCGAAGATCACTTTGCCCAGCAGTTGCAAGGCTTGCTCTCCATTGCTCGCGCACTGATAGCGATGCCCGAACCGCTCAAGATACAGGCAGGCGATTTCACGGTTGGTCGGCACATCGTCAACCACCAGAACGTTGAGTTGGTAAGCGTGGCCACACAGCGTGTCCATGTCCTCGCGTACCGGCGCTACGATAGGTTCATCAGCGGCCAGGGGCGGCAGGGGTAGCACAAGGGTAAACGTCGAGCCGTTGCCCGGTGCGCTTTTGACCCTTAACTCGCCGCCCATGAGCTGCGCCAGGCGGTGACTGATTGAAAGGCCCAACCCAGTACCGCCGTACTCACGGGTGGTCGAGGCGTCGGCTTGGCGAAAAGCATCGAAAATCTGCGCCTGCTTATCCTCGGCAATACCAATACCTGTGTCTTCGACACTAAAACCCACGTTGCCCTCCGAACCCTTCCACACCAGCAATCGCACAGAACCGCTCGGGGTGAACTTGATGGCATTGCCGAGCAGGTTGAGCAGTATCTGGCGCAAGCGCAGCGGGTCGCCCTTGACGCCAGTCGGCACATCGCCGGCGACGTGCACGCTAAGGCGCAGGCGTTTCTCTTGAGCACGCGGCGTGAGCACGTTGATCGCCTCGGCAACCTGTGCCGCCAGGTCAAAGGGCGTGTGTTCCACGGTGAGGTTGCCCGACTCTATTTTGGAGAAATCAAGAATGTCGTTGATCAGTGCCAGCAGCGCATCACCGTTATCGCGGATAGAAGCAACGAAGCGCCGCTCTGGCGCGCCCGCAGACGTGTCAGCGAGCAGATGGCTCATGCCGATGATCGCGTTGAGCGGGGTGCGAATTTCGTGACTCATGTTCGCCAGGAACTCCCCCCTGAGCAGATTCGCCCGGTCGGCGCTCTGCCACGCTTCACGCAACTCGCAAGTGCGTGCTTGTACTTGGCTTTCAAGCCCCAGGCGCTCCCGGTGAACGGTGTCGAGCAGGTCGTTATAGGCGCGGGCAAAACGCCCCAGTTCATCGTCACGTACCACCGGCAAGCGGCGTGTCAGATCATCGGAGTGGCGGGTTTCTTCAATGGCCTGGGCGAAGCCGGCCAGCGGGCGTGCCAGTTGTTGGCGCAGTACGGTCAGCAAGCCCAGCGTCAACAGCACCAGACCGATGATGGCAAACGGCGCTTCGTTCATGATCAGTTGCAAGGTGTTGGCGCGCAGACGCGCTCGTGGGTAAAGCGACACCAGGTACCAATCCAGTACGTCCAGGCGCGCGACCACCGCAGTGCCATGGCTGAGTTTGAGCTGTTGAGGAAAGGTGCCATGTATGTCCAGGCCCGGTAACGGCGTCGTCAGGTACTGGTAGTCTCTGGGTGCGCCTGCGGGCAGCGATGCGATGGGCAGCCCCGTGTGGTCGATGATGAAGCCGTTGTACCCGCGCAGTAACTGCGACATGCGCGCAAAACGGTCATTGAGTTGCAGGTCATAACCGGTAATGACTTCCACCTTACCGTTCTTGTCGCGGCCTATAGCGGCCACGGTGATCAGTTGCTGCCCGGTATGGGCATCATAGACAGGCCCATCCCAGACGATGTCGGCCTTTGCATCGGGCAGGCGTTTACTCAAGTCTCGCAGGTAGGTGGCACGGCTGGCGGTGAATCCTTTGATGGGGTAGGGGCCCGTGGAAAAGGCCGCGCCGACACCTGGAAAGTAGAAAAACGTATCAACAATCATCGACTGACCCGCAGCGCCATAGGCTTCCGCAGCCACAGCGGCACGGGGCAGTTTCGTCGACGGCTTGGCACCCGGGTCGGAAAGCCAGTAAAGCGTGCTGCGCGGTGACGGCATGTCGAGTTCTTCGCTCACCGGGCTGCGCCATAGTCGCAATAACCTGCGCGCGCCATCGGCGACCTCTTGCAAATCATCGTTGTCGACGCGAGTGATCAGCTCCACGCGTTGACTGAGCTCCTGCAGTGACTCACGCTCCAGTTGATGGTAGACACGCCACGCACTCAGCCCGGTTGCTACACACCAACTGCCCGCCAGCACCACTACCAGCGCGCAGGTGATGCGCAACGCCAGGGACCTGCGCCATAACGCTTTCATTCAGGCGGTGCCTTGAGGGTGGACGAAAATCCAGGCTCAGGGGCGTACGCCCGGCAGTAGGCAATCTGCGCCGGGGGGCGCTGCGCAGCCAACCGCCGTTCGGTAACGCTGCCCTGCGCGGCTTCGCCCATTGTCTCTGCCGCGTCCTGGGCATCCATGGTCGTCAGTTGGTCATTGATGGTCTTCAACTGTTCATCAATCGCCTTGGCCTGGCTACTCGCCGCCTGAGCTTGTTGTTCGGTACGTAACAAGCTGTCGGCGCCGGTGTAGCGGTAGGTGAGTGTCAGGTGGGTAATGTTATCGCTGGCCATCAGGTCACGCTGCTCGGGAAAGTCGTCAGGGGTGAGGGTGCGCTGACCGCTGGCAAACGTCTGCAAAAAGTCGATGAACCCCTGCGCACCGGGCCAATGTTTAATCAGTGTGTAATGTGCAAACCGTACCTGCAGGCTGACATCGCCGCAAGCCCCGGGCGCCCACGCGAAGTCGGTACTGGTAGGGAAATTAAAGTTATCCAGCACGTTTGAGTGGCTGCTGCATTGCAATGTCAGTCGGGTTTGCTGGGGTAATTGCCTGGCGCCAAGGTTGATCGACACGGGCGTCGCCTGGATGCCGACCACGGCGGCATTGGCTGGCAGGTTGAGCTGCGGCTGCAATGTCGCTTGCTGTGCCTGCAACGCCTTTTGCGCAGCTTGCAGGTTTTGTCGTTGCGCCTGGCGTTCAGCCTGCTGCGCAGCGTTTTGGCGCTTGGCCACTGCCAGGTCCGACTGGGCATGTTGCAGGCGCCCGGCGTAGGTGAGAAACCCATCGTTGAAGGGCAATTTATGCCCCAATGCAGTAACCGCTTTGAAACCCTGTGCATCCTGCTGGATAAAGGTCTTGATCGGGCCTGTGAGAAACTTGGGCACTTGACCGCGCTCGCCATACAGCGTGTCAGTCAACACCACCGGGTCGTGCACACCCGCCACGGCGCTCAATACCTGGCTGTTCCAGTCTTGCTGCAACTGGCAAGCGGCAACCTGCCCGGCATAGTCCATCGCAAAGTCCAGGCCACCGAAAGCCAGTTTCCACACGACCGGCTCGCTCGCGTCACCTTGTGTCAGTTGTCGGCGCAATCCTTCGCGCAGGTCCTGTGCTTCCCACAGGCCCGCGGATTTGATCGACGGATCATTGCCATAGCCCCAATTATCGAGGGCCACCTGGAACGCTTGTGCATCACTCTTGCGCAGGTCGGTCGCCACCGCCTGCAGCTTTTGGTTGAACTGGCTGAGCGCTTTTGCCTGGCTCATATCGGTGTTCACGGCATCCACGCCCTTTGCGACGGAACCGCTGCTGACGCTGCCCTTGAGCACGTCGCTACCCAGGTCATTCGCGGTGCGTAAGTTGCCAAGCAGGCTGGCGTGACCCGACGCAGGCGCTGTTTGCGCCAGTTCAAGCAGACGGTTCACGTGCACGCTCAACTGTGCCCAGGGCCTGCGGTTGGCCACCGGGATCAGTGCGACACGCGCGGCGGCGCGTTGCAGCAGTTGGCGGGAGGGCTCACGCGCTGTGCCAACAGTGCTGAGGATGTCGCGCGATTGAGCTTGATTGTCCCGATCAGCTGGATTCATCGAGAGGTAACCTTCGATAAAGCGATACCAGGCATCCTGCGTGTCATTTTGATACTGAACAAGAAAATGCTCACGTTGATTTTTCCATTCGGCCTGATTGCCCATCGCACAGACCCACTCATCAATGAAGCCCAGAATCGCATTGCGTCCCTCAACGGTGAACGCCCGGGGCAGGGCCGCGTCGGCAGAGGGTGGCACCTGCATGAAGTCAGAATAACGCAGGCTGGGCAATTGGGACTGCTGGTCCGCCCAGGCCTCCAGCCAAGACAACGACCGAGTGGCCAGCCCCAGGCCGTTAAGCTGGCGCAGGGCGTTGGCACGCTCTTCAACCAGGGCTTGCTCGTCGGTTTGCCACCTCAGATAAGCTTTGAAACTGTGACTCAACGAGCGCGCCTGCGTTGCACTGGGCACCTGGTCGGGTAGCAATTGGCCCAGCAGCGGCAGCAATTGTTCTCCCGGCCCCGGCAAGGCATCCAGTGAACCACCGACGAGCCGCGCATTGATCAAGTTGATTTGCCGTACCAACAGCTCCGCGTAGCTGGCGATAAGTGTGTCGTTGTGACTGGTCGCAATCGCTTGCAACTGATCAGGCAGCAGTTTCATGAACAAAGGACGCTGCACGTTATTGTCGAACGCGGTGACGTACCGCGCGCGGTCGTAGCCGATCACTTGACTGACCCGGTGGTGAAACGGCAGCCAGCGCTTCCAGCTCGGGGCCAGTTCATGCTCAAGGTTCTCGATGAACTGGTGCTGCTGCTGGAAGGTTTGCAGATCCTGGTCCAGCCCGTTGCCAAAAGCGCGGGTGCGCGGCCATTCCTGAGTCATCAGGTCCAGTTCGTGACGCACATGGCTGCTGGAGTCAATCAGCAGCGTGGCCAGGGCGCCGCAAGCGACTAACCACAGCACGATGGCTGCATGCCCTGACCAACGACGCCAGTGCCGCCAACCGTCGATGGAGCGATACGCGAAGCGTTGCACAGGCAGCACTCGGTCAAACAGCTCACGGCTGAACCAGCCGACCGGGCTGCCATTTTCATCGACACCTTGGCCGGTTAAAAACAGGCCGGACAACAACGGCGGGGCGCAGTACGGATTGCGGTCAAACGCGGGTAACAACAATTGCTCGAGGGCCGGACGCAGCGCACCAACGCGCTCAGGCACATGCAGCGCCTGGGCACTGGGTAACCCGCGCTGGCCAAGGTCGATACGCAGTTCGAAGAGACGACGATCGATTTCCCCCAGTACCTTGTCCAGAAACCCCTGGGCATCTGCATCGCCCGCGTCGGCCAGCAGACCGAGTGCCTGCTGGCGTTGATCCTGATTGAGACTGGCGGCCCATTCGTGCATGCCTTCGATGCGCTCAGCGCCTGTAAGCACCAGGTACACCGGCAGGCGTGCTCCGAACACCGTCACCAGGTCATCCACCTGCTGACGCAGGTTCTGCCCAAGCGCTTGCAGGTAAGCGTTATTCGTTTCTTGCAGACGCTCAATCGCAATCGCCAGAATCACGCCGTTCAACGGCTCGCGCCGCCGTGAACGTGCCAGGCGTACCATTAGGCGTTTCCAGGCACTGGCGCAGTCGAGCAAGGGTTTGGCGGGGTCGAGTACCACCGGAGACCACCGCATGTTCAAAGAACCACCAGTTGAGAACCTTATGCCGAGCTGAACGTAACGGCGTAGCCAAGCCGCTATGGGCCAGCAGTGTGCTTTTGTCGCTGCTGGTATCACCGAGCAGCATGAACCAGGGCAGGGCATGCAGTGCCGAGCCAAAATAGCCCGAGCGGCCCAAACGCGACTGGCGCAGCAAGCGCACACCGTCGTTCCAGCACTGATCGACATCGGGGCTGAGGGGCGCGACGCGGTCCGGCAGGTCACGCTGCAGGTGCTTGCGCAGGCGCCAACCTTGCCACTGCCGCACGGTCCACAACAGCAACCAGCCGCCAGACAACACACCAATGACCATCAACGGCAAACACCACAGTGGCCAGCCGCACAGCACCACGACTACCCAACAGGCGCACCCCAGCGTCATCAGCGCGACCATCCAGAACACCGCCACTAGCGCTTTTTTCAACATTTCAATGGGTCTCCATCAGCATCGCGGCAGCCGTTGCCAGCGGCCTGTCCAGGCCGATGTAAAGGGCTGCCAGGCCCAGTAGCGGAATCACGATCAACGCGACAAGCACCAACATGGGCACTCGCCGACGCGTCTGCGCGCGCGCGGCTGTGGCACCGAATGACGGCGGGGCAAATAACCTGCTGGACGCGTCCAGCGTGCGCATCTGGCCGTCACGGGCAATGCGTTGCAGGCATTTGCGGCGAAAGTCGGCCAGTTCATCGCCTGGGCGCGTTGCGTAGTGACCGGCGAAACCCGCGAGCAGGGCCAGGCCAAACACCTCGCGAACCGGCCCGGCATCCTCCGGTAGCGCCTGCAAGCGCTGGAAAAACTCGACCCCAGCCCGTGTGGTAGAAAAGTAGTGGCGCTGTAAGGGCGACCGACGCCAGTCGACGGCGCCGCACCACAGGGTGGTCATTGCCGTTTCATCCACCCAGGCCACGACCGAAAACAGTGATTCGCGCACCCACGTTTCGAGGTAACCGAGTTCACGGGCGCGATCGACCGCAAGGTCCAGCTGGTGGGTGAGGGTTGCTTTCGCGGTGGTCGCCGACGCAGCGGGATCGGCGATGACGCCATGAGTGGTTTCAAAGATGCCGACCCAGCAGTCGGCCAAGCGACTTTCGTTCATGCGCGTACCGCCACCAGCTCTACCAACAAGTCTGCCGGGGCATCAGGCATAAACAGCGCGGCGGCCTGCGCGCTGCAGATTTTTTCCCAGGCGTCACTCAGTGGTTCCAGTCGGTAATAGAGGGCTCCGGGCCGGCGGGGCATGCCTTGCGGCGGCACGTGCAGGAAAATCAGTTCAACCCCCGGTAATGCACGGCTGATCAGGTCAGGCATGTGCTGCGGGGCGCCCAGCTTGCCGTCCAGTTCCAGGTTCTGCGCGAGTCGCGTCGGATCACCTTCGCTGCGCACCACTAGATAGTAGCGGTGGCGCGGGCCAACAAAGGCGTCAGGCAGGGCGCTCTGGAACAACCCATCGCTGGGCAGCAACCGCACCAGCAGTTCTGCGCCGACGCTGATCTCGTTAAGCAATTGGCCTATTAACCCAGCCGCCAAGGTGATGGCCTGGCCGGACTCTTCATGGTGATAGGGCGCCAACAACGAACGGCCATCGGCGGTTTGCCCCAGCATGTCGCAGCGCTCGCTGAACACACTCAGTTCACCCACCAACTGGCGCAGCGTCCCATACACCTGCCACGGTGAAACTTGCGGTGTTTCTAGAAAATGCGTCAGCAGTGGGCCGTAACGGTTAAGGGTGACCAATGCGAGCAAATTTTGCGTGTGTGCGGCATCGAAGTCGCCATAACGCGCATCGCCTGATTGCTTGAAGACCTCCAACTGTCGGGCTCGGCTGACCAATTCGTCACGGGTATCGCGCAACGTTTGCATTAACGCTGGCGAGGCACCGATCATCACGCAAGGGGCGATGTAACGTTCGCACAAATGAATGCGGTCACCGTCGTGCTCCAACCGCGCGACAGGCAACAGCTCATAGGCGCCGAGGTTGTCCAGCTCCTCTTCCCAGAACAAGCGCAAGACGTAGCACATTTGCCGTACCAGCGCTTCGGGGGCTTCTGCGTGCCGATCATTCAGGGGTTGCGGGTCGGCCCTCACCGCGAAGCGCACGCTGGCTTTTTCGGCGTCTTGCAGGTCTTCGAATACCTGCGCGTCAGGTTCGCCCGGCTGGCTGCGCTTGAGGCCGACATACAGTGTGCGGCTGTCACGGGCAAAGTCTGCCTGCGCCAGTGGGCGGCACTCCAGCATGGCATTACCGGGGTACTCCACCAGGCTGCCGTCGGTAAACCGCACCGACAGCTGTTCAAATCGACATTGACGGGACGCCAGTGCCGCCTCACTCAAGCGCATCGATACAAGCCCCCAGGCATGCGGTTGCAGGCAGGCCAGGTGCCTGGTCATGAGGTTTTCCAGGCGTGCGTCATTGTGTTGAAAGTGCTGCGGTTGCAGGAACAGGCCTTGATGCCAGTAAAGCGGTTTGTCGATGTTCATAGGGCACCTCGACAGAGAGAGGAAACACGCGCAACAGCCATCATTGGCTCACGCCAGGCAAGCTGATTTCGCCTTCGACGGGCTGCTCGGTGGCAGGCTTCGCCAGCCGGCTTTGCTGGCTGCGCAATAGCGCGTCAGGCCCAAGCAGTAGATGGATGGCGAGGGGTTTGGGGCAGGCTGACCAGGTTTTGCTGAAGAACCCGGTGGAGGTCACGTCCACGCCAATGCGGTAGAGCTTGACGCTGCGCTGCGGGTCCAAGTGGGCGTAGCCGGCGCTGATACCGACCATTTTTGCGCCCTCCAGGCGTGGCAGGCGCACGGTACGGGTTTGGCCGGGCTCGATAAACAGGCGGGTCAGGCCAATCAGGTCCGGCGGTGCGCTGGGCATCAGCAACAGCTTGCTCAGTTGCTGACTGCTGCCGGCATAGGCACTGAAGGCGTTAGGTTGAGCGAACTGGGTCACGACCAACAGGAGCGAGTGTGGTTGGCCGTCGTATTGGTTGAGATCTTTGTCGGCGGTCAGCGTCAATTCAATGCTGTCATCGGCGTAATTCCATTTCAGCTCGCTCAGCGCCTGTTGCTGTGGTGTCAGGGCGTTACTGCTGCAGGCGCTGAGCAATAGGAATAGGACGAGCCACAGCACGCCAATCGTTTTCAGCGCAGCAGTTTTCAGCGCAACAGTGTTCATCGCAACACCAAGACCTTAGTCTGGCCGGGGGCGCTGACCATACCCACGGTATTCTGGGGCGCGCCGTTATGGCCGGTCAGGCAGGTCACCCGTACGGCAGGCTTGCCGCCGACCATCACGCAGGTGCTGGCGTTGAGGAAGGTCATTTCACCCATGATTCTGCCGCTGACCAGGCCGCCTGCGGCGCCCGCCTGATCGCCATTGCTGACTGTCACTTTGCTCATCACGTTCATCGCCGGCATGCCCATCACCAGCACTTTTGCAACCAAGCCACCGGGATCCGCCATGCTGGTGTCGGCAATGTTGGGATAAGGCATTGGCACAGGCCCGGCCGGGCTTGGTGTATTACACATGTCGGGTGCGGTGGCGGTTGCCACCGCGCCATTATTGGTCAGCATGTACATAGGGAGCTCCTAACCGAGTTTGATGCGCTGGCCATCCAGCGCGACAGTACTGTCGGCGAACAGGTCGAGGGTTTCGCCACGCAATTGCCAGTCGTTTTTCACCTGCTGGCTGACCGAGCCTGCGTACAGGTCTTCGTGCCCCTCCACGCGGCGCCGACTGTCGCCGAACTCCGCTGTGTGCACCTGCACGTATTGGTGCGCGTGCAGCGCAGTGTCATGGCGTTGCAGCCAATAGCTGTCGGCGCGTTCACCGCTGACCTGCAGCGTTTTAGTGGTCAGGCAGGCGTGGGTGCTGTGCAACAGGACGCTGGCGCTGTGCACGGCGAGTGCGGCGCCGGCGTCCAGGTTGATACCGTCCCGTGCCTGCACCTGCAACGCACCTGTTGGCAGTTGCAGGTGCAGGTCGCCGTCCACACTCAAGCGTGCGGGCGTGGTGCTGTCGCGCTCCAGCACGGTAAGGATGTAGCCGCTCGCACCCTCCACGCAGATCAGCACCGCATCGCCCAGTGCCGGGTGTAGCAGGCACCCGGCTGCGGGTTTGAGCCAGAAACGTCGCCCGTCGCTACTGACGACGCCGAAACGCTCACCCTCCAGGGCATTGATCCGGGCATGGTGCAAGGTGGCCGTGTATTGACTGTGCGGCTGGACGTGCGGTGGCATGATGTTCTCCTTACAGCGTCGGCTGCCAGCAATCAGCGGCCAGGCGTAGCGGGTCGGTAGGGTAGATGTCGTCGAGCCGTGCCCCTTGCCACTGGCAGTTGTCCAGTTCGGCGGCGTGCAGGTTGGCGCCAAACAGATCGGCATCCGTGAAATCGGCGCCACGGGCACGCAGACAGATGCATTGCGCGTAGCGCAGACGCGCGCGCAAGAAGCGTGCGCCGGGCAGCTGCGCACCGTTCAAGTTGGCCTGTATCAACCCACAGTCGGTGAAGTCGACAGCGTTCAACTGCGCGTCGGTAAAGATCGCCTGCAGCAGGTTAGTGGCGATGAAGCGCACTCGTGTCCCCTGGCATTGGTACAGCGACAGCGCGCGGGTTTCGGCATGGCTCAGGTCAATGTCGGTCAGGCTGCTGCGATCAAATGCACATTGCTCAAGGTGTGCGTCGATCATGTAGAGGTTGCGCAGCAGGCTGTCGGTCACGCGCACTTGATGCCATTGCACTGAGCTGGCATCGGCATCACACAGGCTCATATGGTCCAGTTGGCATTGACGCATGACGCTGCCGCGTAAGTTGGGCACTGAAAATGCGCAGTCAACAAAACTGAGGTTGCTGGCATTAGCTTCGCTGAGGCTCAATCCAACGGCCTCGCACCGTAACCAGCGGCCACCTTCGAGCGTAACCTTGGCAAAGTTTGCCCCATCGAATTGGCAATTCCTGAAGTCGACCTGACGCAAATGGCTGCCGCAAAAGTGGCTTCCCGCCAGTTGACAGTCGACCCAGGTACAGGCCTTGAGGTCGGCGCCGTTGAAGCAAGCATTACGCGCATCGACTTGCTCAAAGCGCGCATCGCGCAAAGCAATCCCCCGGTAGTCACCGCCGGCCAGGCAGAGGTCGCGCAGTACGCCGCCTTCAGCGATGCGTGCGCGCAGCTGTTCGGCGGTCATTGGTTCAGACATTGTTGAGTTCCTCGGGTAAACGGCAATAGCTCAATACAGCACCCTGCAAGCGTGCTCCAAGACCTCGCGCGCCTTCGCTGGCCACCGCATGCAGATTGCTGTCGCGCAAGTCGGCCTGCTCCAGCCGGACTTTGCGCAGGCGGGCCTGCTGCAAGTTGGCGCCCACCCACTGTATGTGGCTGAGGTTGCTGCCAGTGAAGTCGGCATTGCGGGCGCACAGGCGATAACCGTGGCTGCTGCGCAGGTCGCACTGGTGGAGTAGCGCGTTTTGCAGGTCGCAGCCACGCAGGCTCGCGCCCACCAGTGAGGCGCCTTGCAGGCTGGCATTGGCGAGATCTGCGTGGTCCAGGCGAATGCCGGGCAGTTGGCAATCCAGGTCCAGTTGCAGGTCAGCGGCCTTGGCATTGGTCAGGTCAATGTCTTGGCCCTTGACCGCTGACCACGCCGCTGATTGCAGGCTGGCGCCGCCCAGCTGCGCATGGTCCAACAGGCAAGCGTTGAAGCGGCTTTTAGCTAACTGCGCGTCGCGTAGGTTGATATGGCGCAGGTCGCAATGTCGCAGGATGCTGCCGGTCAGGTCGGCGCCCAGCCATTGAGCGCCAGTCAGTACGCAGCGATCAAACACGCAGCGCTGCAACGTGGCGCCGGCCAAGTCGCTGGAAGACAGATCAAGGTCGACAAAATGCGCGCCTTCCAGGTGCTCGCCACGGGTGTGGGCAGCCTCCAGTAACGCGCGAGTCCATGGCTCGGCCTTGGGTATGATGTGGTCGCCGTGGGCAGTCGGTGGTGGTGCGTTTCTTAGCGGATTGGCGCCTGGAATGGCCCCCGGTAACTTTGCCCGCAGTGCGTGCATTGTCTGCTTGATGTGCTGTTCTGTCTCACGCATCTGTTGCAAGCCGGCGCTCAGTTGCGTGTGCAATGAGGCTTTGTGCTGCGGCGACAGCGACAGGTAGTCAAGACTGGACAATGGGTCAATCTTGAGGGCGGGCGAGGCGCTTTGCTCGGCGTGCTTGATCTGCTGGCGCAGCGCCTCGGGGTGCATGTTCAGGTGTCTCGCCGTCTGGTCCAGGAACTTCTCGGCCGCCGCGTGAGCGTGTTCAATAGCGGTATGAATGCGCGCCTTAAGCGCCATCGGGTCGAACGCCGGGGTCTTGGCCGCAGGCTGTGGCATCAGTGCCGCGAGGTCAGGGGCAGTGGCCGGGTAGTCGGCCCGGTTCAAGGTTTTACCGAAGCGTTTGCCGAGGTTGGCGGCGCATTCCAGTACCTTGCCTTGTTCGGCGGCGAAGGTCGCGTAACGGGCGTCAATCGAGGCCTGCATACGGCGAATAATCACCTCTTTGTCGACGGTTTCCCGTGCTGCTGGGATCGCCGCAGCCGTCGGTTTAACGCAAGGCCAGAGTTTTTCGCAGCAGGCGGCGACGGTTGCGCAGGGCGCGCCAGCGCACTCATACAGTGCGCCGAGTTGGGCAATATCGGCGCCGTCAAGATCGGCCACGCTGACCTCGGCCCGGTACAGCAGCAAAACCCGCTCAACGTCGGGGAACAGCCAAACCGTGTCGAGGTGCACAGTCGGCTCTTCGACCTCGTGCGCAAGCGCCGTTCGCTTCACAAATAGACGTACTCGCAACGCCGGCAACGAACCACTGACCTGCGGGTGCTGCGGGTGCATGCCCTCCACGCACCAGTCTTCGTTGCCGCTCCAGTAGCCAGGCGCACATTGGTCCTGGGGCACCGCATCAAACCAGCGGGCATCGCAATCCAGTGGTGGGTAGGGCGCACGACGCGCGGTCCATTGCGCATCGCAGGTTCCCCACCACTCACGACGCTCCAGGCAATGCGGCGGCAGAGGGCCCAAGGTGGCGATTGGCAGGGTCTGCCCTGGCACTCTCATGGGCGAAAGTGCGTCTTCGATTTGTGGCAACGAGGTGCCCACACAGCTGTCAGGATCAGCCACATAACCGCTGCCGTCGGGATTGTCCGCCCAGCCGGCCCCTCCGAAGGCATGGTGCAGGTCCAATGGCAAAGGTAGGAGCGGGCCTGTGGTGCGTGGCATAACACCGGCCACACCACGCTGCCAAGTCCGCGGCGAATAGTAGTCAATCCCGTTAAACGACATTGAAGCGCTGACGCCTGACGTATTCATGGCCACAGAGGTTGCTTGCCCAGTGAGGCTGAGCTTGAGTGCGCCAAAGCTGGCGTCCGACTGGACGGTAGCGGTCTTGAGTGCGGCCGAGAATGTAGGGGCGTTGCTGTAGTCGGCCTTGGCCCCGAGGTTGAGCCAGCTCGGGCCACCCCAATGGCTACCTGTGTTGAGGTTGCCCAGCGGTTTTTTTGGCTCGGCTGGCTGCGCCGGCTCAGCGGCATCCGGTTCTGGGCCGCTGCCACTGGCTGGCGGTGGCTCACCGGTGCCCATGGACATTGAATATACGCCGGGCACCTCGTGGTGGAGCGAAGACGAAGTCAAGTGTAAATGCGCGTTGGTACGCAGTTGTGCGCCAGCGATTTCGCCATTGCCCAAGGTCAAGGTGGTGCTGCCGCCAGGCGCGCCCATTTGCATGTGAGCAGCGCCAGGTTGGTCGTCAATCGCCAGAAAGTGCCCGCCCGCCGTGGACAGCCCACTCTGGGTGGCGTTTTTTTCATTGACCCGGTTGGGGTTTTCCGAATTCGGCACGCTGCCGACAATAATCGGCCGGTCCGGGTCGCCGCCAAGGAATGACACCAGCACTTCGCTGCCTTTAAGCAGCGGAAAGTGCATGCCATGGCTGGAGCCGGCAGACATCGACGCCATGCGCAGCCACGCCGAGCCTCGCGTGCCAGGCTTTTGATGGCGAATAAACGGGAAGCGGACTTTATAGCAACCGTGCTGGTTGAGCAGCGGCTTGCCGCAGTCGTCGCCATCCACCACGGCGCTGAGCACGCCGACGACGTTGGGCTTTTGGGTATCCAGGCGTGGTCGGAACTGCACCTCGGCGGGGATCACCACAAAGCGCACCAGGGTATCGCGGGGTGCTTTATCGTCGCTTGTCGCAGGCAGAGGTTGATGACCGCTGTGGTGCACCTCAAGCACTTGGTAGACCGCATTCATACCCGGGTGGGTATGGCCGGTGAGTGCCATGCAGCGACCCGATCGAAGGCCGACAACATGACCGCTGCCCTGAAACAGCCGATGCCGGCAACCCAACGCCTGGGCGCGACGTTGCGCCAGCCAGAGACCCTGATCGTTACTGCCAAAATGCTCGCCATACACACCGTATTCACCGCTGAACGCGGGTGATGGGCCCGGTGCCTGGTCGTTGCCGGCGACGCAGCCGGCCGCCACAGGTGCGGTGCTGTGCAACGACCGTTGTGCGTTGCTGGCGGAGAAGTCTTGCAGCACCACGTGCGCCGGCTGCACCACGGTACGACGAATGAAGCTGTGGGCGACCGCTTGCAGATCATTGTTCAGCGCGGTGTCCAAGGGGCGGTAGCGCACCGGCAGCAAGGACCTGGGTTGGGCGCTGCGGTCACTGCAAATGATCAGGGCTTCCTGTTCAGCCTGTTGTTCGAAGAAGTAGTAGCAGCCGCTGTATTCCAACAGGCGAGAGAGAAAGTCGAAACTCGACTCTTCGTATTGGCAGGTAAAGCTGGCTTGGGTATGAGGAATGTCGTCGTCCCGCAAGCGCAGGTCGAAATCGAAGACCTGCGTGCTGGTGCTGTCCGAGCCCTGGCCTTCATGCGTCAGGTCGGCATGCTTGAGAATGTCACGCACCAACTCCGGCAGATTTTTATCCAGCCAGATTTCGCTGAAGCGTTGCAGGCGCAAGCGGCTCATGCGTGGCTCCAGTACCACGCGGCAATAGTGGTAGAGCTCGTCGGCGTCCAGCACCTCCACCGACGTTACGATGCCATGGTACGGATGCGCCGCGCCCAAGGTGTCAAACAGCGTCAGGTGTGCGGGAACGCCGAGCATGGCGTCTTCGTTCAGCAACGGAGCCAGTGACGCCAGTACCACCTCGAAGCGATACGGCCGCGATAACAGATCTTCACCCTGCCAGCTGGCAACCAGCAAATGTTCGAGGGCGAGCGCGTCACTTTGGAACGTGCACAGTGGTAGCTCGGTCGATGTCATGGTCTGAACTCCTGGTTACCTGCGCAATCGAGTCACGGGGCCACTGTAGGGCGGGCTCGTTTTTTTAGCGCTCGGGTAAAGACCTGATTGTTCAGCTGGCCACGGACTCGATCAGCCACTCACCGTTGACGTTCACATCGACCGTGATGGCTGCGAGTACGCGCTGTTCGGCCAACGCCGCCAGCAGCACGTCCGACAGCCGCGGTGTAAGGCTGGTGCGCAGGATGAAGTCGATGTTGCGCGCGCCGTTTTGCCCACTCGTGCAGCGCTCGGCCAGGGTGCGGGCTACCGACGCGCTGAAGCTTAGGCGCACTTTGGCCGACGACAGCAGGCGCGCAGCCAGTCGCGCAAGTTTCAAGTCGACAATGCTCACTAGGTGCTCAGCTTGCAGGGTGAAGTAGGGGACGATGGTCATGCGGGCCAGCAACGCTGGTTTGAAATGCAACGACAGCGTGGGTCGGATGCGCTCCACAAGCGCGTCGGCACTCGGGCGATCGCCGGCGCACAACGCGCTGATTTCATCGCTCGCCAAGTTGCTGGTGAGAAATATCACGGTGTTGCTGAAGTCGATGTGCCGCCCTTCACCGTCGCACAGGCTGCCCTTGTCAAATACCTGATAAAACAGGTTGACCACCTCCAGATGAGCCTTTTCGACTTCGTCGAGCAGCACCACCGAGTAGGGGCGGCGGCGCACGGCTTCGGTCAGCACACCGCCTTCGCCATACCCCACATAGCCTGGCGGCGAGCCTACCAGGCGGCTCACGGTATGCTTTTCCTGAAACTCGCTCATGGCGAGGGTCGTCAGCGCATGCTCACCGCCAAACAAGTGATCGGCCACTGCGAGTGCGGTTTCAGTTTTGCCGACACCGGAAGGGCCCACAAGCAGGAACACGCCTAATGGTTGTTGCGGATCGCGAAGGCCCGACTGCGCCGCCTTCAATATGTCGCAAAGGCTCTGGACGGCAGCATCCTGGCCATGAATGCGGGTTTTTATGTTGTCCGCCAGCGCCATTACGCCGCCAGCGCTGTCACGTAGAACCTTGCCCAGGGGAATGCCGGTCCAGTCGGATACAACGTTGGCGATGGCGTCAGGGTTGACCTCTGTAAACAGCAGTGGGTCGTCACCTTGCAAGTGCTTGAGCCTGTCACTGGCCTCGGTCAATGCCGCGCCGGCGCCGTTAACGAGTGGCCCCTGTGCGCGCAGCTCAAGGACGCGATACGCCGCAGCACGCTCAGCGTGCCAGCGGACTTCCAGCGCTTGGTACGCCACAACCAGTTCAGTCAGTGTTTGTTCAATGGCCTGTACGCGCCCTGGGTCTACGGGATGGCCATGGTTTCGATCGCGTTCCAGGGCCTCGCGCTCACGCGACAAGGCCGCCTGCTGCCGCTCGAGGCGTTCCAGCTCGGCGGGCCGCGTGTCCAGGCCAATACGCACGCGCGCACTGGCCGTGTCTAACAAATCCACAGCTTTGTCGGGCAATAAGCGACCGGTGATATAACGGTCGGAGAGTTCGGCGGCGGCGATCATGGCATCATCGCGAACGCTTACGCCATGGACTGTTTCATAGTGCGATTTGAGGCCCCGCAGAATCAGCACAGCGGTGGCCACGCTCGGTTCGTCCAGCTTGACCACCTGGAAGCGGCGGGCGAGGGCAGGGTCTTTTTCGAAGTACTTCTTGTACTCGCTCCAAGTGGTCGCGGCGATAGTGCGCAGCTCCCCCCGGGCCAGCGCAGGCTTGAGCAGGTTGGCGGCGTCAGAACCACCGCTGGCCCCACCGGCACCAATCAGCATGTGGGCTTCATCGATAAATAAAATGATCGGCACGGTGGACGCCTTAACCGCGTCGATAACGGCACGCAAGCGACGCTCAAACTCACCTTTGACACTGGCACCGGCCTCCAGCAAACCCATATCAAGACTCAGCAACCGAGTCGTGCGCAAAAAGTCCGGCACATCGCCTTGGTGGATCGCCAGTGCCAGGCCCTCGACCACGGCGGATTTACCGACGCCGGGCTCGCCGACCACAATGGGATTGTTCTTGCGGCGCCGGGCGAGGATATCGACCATCTGGCGAATTTCCTGGTCGCGCCCGAACACCGGGTCAATGCCACCACTGGCAGCCTTGGCGGTAAGGTCTTCGCAGAAGCGTGCAAGGGTGTCTTCGCGATTGACCCCGGCGCCGGCGTCAGACGCGCCGCCGGCCAGCGACGCGCTTTGCAGCTGCGCTAATGGGCCTTCGCTGGAACCCGCGACGATATCGGCAAACGCATTACTCAGGCGCTCGCGTGAAATACCCTTGAGCAGTTCGCCGTAGCGGGTCCCCGCCGTGTAGTAGCCCAGGCGCGTAATCAGCGCGAGCAGCAACGTTCCGGTACGGATGCAAGGGCTGCCGACAATCAGCGATGCCGCGATCCAGGCGTCTTGCACCCATTCGGTCAGCAGCGGTGAAAACACCGGGCGTCCAGGGTTCCCCTGCTTGAACTGCGCCAGGCTATCGTCAATCTGAGCTGACAGGCGCAAGGCGTCCACCTCGAAATACGCCAGAATCAGCGCAACATCGGCCTGTGGGTCTTGCAGCAACGGGTGCAGGAAATGTTCGAGGGTAATCTCGTAATGCCCGCGCGCCAGCGTCATGCCGGCGCCATTCTCCAGTGCTTGACTACTGAAGCTGTTGAGCCTTGCAAACAGCGGTTTGAGTTCTACCTGGATCATTTTTCGCTCCTCGGTTGGGCGCTCTGACTCTGTGTCCCGGCCAGCATGAATAACGCCTTGCCCTGATTGACCGTGTGGCCGAGCCAAGTGTTGGTACCCAGGCGGTGCCAGCCGTCCCCCAAACGGGTGCCACCCTGTTGTGCGGGCTTGAGGCTCAATACCAGCCGACAGTTGACCGGGGTATGCAGGTACAACGCAGTTAATCGTTCGATACGTTTGTAGAGCGTGGCACCTGGCATCAGCAGGTGAAAACGCAAGGCGTCCAGTGGGCCGATACGGATATCCAAGGTGCTGCTGCGGTCACTGACCTGTTGCCCCAGCAGGCTGTCTTGGCCCAGCACATTGCCCTGCATACCCAACCGGCAGCGGGACTGGTCATCAATCGGCACTTGGCTCAGCACACAGGGCACGACCTCTACGGGGTCGCCGTCCAGCGTGCTGCGCAGCAGTTGCTCCAAACCCAGTGCAGAGCGTGGGAACTGGTTGAAAATGCCGGCGTAGCGCAATAATTGCGGCGCCTGCTGGCGCCACTGCGGGTCGGCGTCTGCCAGGCCAATCAGCGAGCGCACCAGGTTCAGGCGCCCAAGGTCACGCCGCTCGCCAATCGCCATCCACAGGCGATGCTTTTCCCAGGCACGAAACAGCAGCGGGTACAGCGCGGCGTGCAATATGTCGAGAAAGTCGCGGCCGGCGCTATGGCCTTGTAACTGCTCGTCGATCAAGTCTTCGGTATAGAACGTCGGCAGCGGCGACGTCACGCCATACAGGCCAAAGAAGCTGGCTTGCAGGTGGTAGCGCCCACTGGGGTCTTGGTCGATGGCTAAAACGTCGCACTCGGGGAACCCCAAGCCCAAGTCTGGGCGTATTCGCACGCCGTCGCTGAAGGCCTCATCGTTTGGGAAGCGCAGGCGCAGCAAGCGCAATGCCTGGAAAAAAGCATAGTCGCGACCTTTGGCCAGCAGGGGATGCTGAGTCATAGCAGGCGTTGCCGACCGATTTTCGCCGGCCATGAGAGTGTCTCTTGGTTCACACTGTCATACAGCTTGAGTGCCACGAAGCTGTTGAGCGCCACACAGCCTGCGAAGAACTCATCAAGCACTACGCCAAACAGGTAGAGCCCGCCAGGCCCAAGGAAGTGGTCGCCGCGGCACTGCAAATGGACCACCGTACCTTCGATGGGCAGGCCATTGATGAAGCGCCGCTCCTGAGTGGCCAGGACTTTTTCGATGCCATTGATGCGCCGGTTATTGGCGTCTTGCCCACTTTCATCCGCACTTGGGAGGTAGAGTTTGAGCAGGCTCTTGAGGTAATCGGCATCCAGCAGCTTAAAGTGGTTGGCGTTCAACTGGGACAGCATGCGCCAGAGCAACGGGTCCTGATATTTGGGCGGATGGCTGGCGGTTATCCCGCGAATGTTGCGCAGGGTGACGCGTGCCGGTGTGTTATCCATCGGTTGGTTGAGGTCTCCGGGATGCAAGCTTTCCGGCGCTGGGCCGTCGGTGCACAGGAGCGAAATCGACAGGGTGAGGTCTTCCGGGGGTTTGCGGTCGGCATACGGCAGGCTGATAAAGTGCTCGTAGTCACGTATGTCATTGCTGGCTTGGCGTATACGCAGGTTGAACGCATCGCGCTGGTAAATGGTGTGAAAGGGTTTCAAGGTTTTTTCGTTGCCGGTTCCCGAGTAAGCACTGACACTCAGCACCGAATGAATACGTAAGCGCTGGCGCTGGGGCTGGTTCGAAGGCTGGATGCGATATTCGGCTTGCCGATGATCGACCCGCAGCGGGTACGCGTCCTGGGTGAACAGGTTGACCGCCGGTGTTACCCCGAGCATGAAGCTGTTTTCGGTTATTGGCGGCGCCCAAGAAGGCACCTTGTCGAACACCAGTTTGATGCTCATGCGCGTGCGCTCGCCTCGGTTGCGCCAGCGCTGCAAACCGCTCAAGCGCACAAACAGGAACTTCTCCGGCAGCGCGAAGTATTCCTGCAAGCCACGGTAGGCAGGGTGCGCGGCGTCCGGATAGGGCAGCAGCGCGTGCTCGCGATCAAATCCACAGGGTTGGATGTAGCTTGCCGGCAGCAACGTCATCGGCAGGCCTTCACCCTGGATGCGTATTTCCCGCACATGCTGGTCCAGCAGGCGGAGGAGGGCGCAGGCTTCGCTGAAGGGGTCCCCCAGGTAGAAGGTCAGGCTGTCGGTGTTCAGGTCATTGGGCGCGACTGTCAGCGCGAGGTCCAGCACCAGGCTGCGGCTCTCTGCGGTACCGCCGTCCCAGCGCGCACCGGTGAGTGTGACGGGCTCAAGGTCGACCGGCATTGTGCTACGAAAGCGCACGCGATGGCCGTCAATGGGTACGGAAGCCACTTCGCATCCGCTGTCGATAGGCAGGGTCTGCGAGAGCGGCGTACGCGGCGCGAACTGCAACAGCGTCATGCACGGCAGTGGCTGCAAGTACTGCGGATAGAGCAACTGCGCCAACTCCTGGACAAATTCGGGAAACTCATCGTCCAGTCGCTGACGCACCATGCCCGTGAGAAAGGCCACACCCTCGAGCAGACGTTCTACATCTGGATCGCTGGCCGAGCCGTTGCCGAGCAAGGGCGCCAAGGCAGGGTTGCGCTGCGCAAACTCATCGGCCAGATGCCGCAGGTTATTCAGTTCACTCTGATAGTAGATGTTCTGCATGGTCCACCTAGCGCATCGACAGCGAGACACGCCCGTCGCAGGAGACGAGGGTCGACAGGTGAATGGGGATGTCGCGATTATCGATCGCCACCAGTCCATCGAGCATGAAGCGCAACGACAGTACCTCGCGACCGTGTTCGGCCAGCGTGATGCAGGGGGATTTCAGGCGGGGCTCGTAACGCGCAACCATACGTGTCATGTGCTCGATGATTTGCGTGGTTTCTCCAGTGGCGAAACTGCCGGCCAGGTTAGTGAAGTCGGGCACACCGAATTCCGGGTCTATCGGCACGCTGCCTTGGCGCGTGTTGAGGATTCGACTCAGATGCGCCATCAGTGAGTCCAACAGCACTTGAGCCTGGGTCAGGTGGGAGCGTTCGCTGCCCAACTGCAGGGCGCCAATGCGTTCCAGCAGGCGTTTTTCTTTCATCACCGAGGCCTCATAAACTCATCATTCAAAGGGTGCGGCCATCGTCAGGGCGAATGACCGCAGCGTGCGCAACAGCGGGCCTTCAGCTCTTGTCCAGCTTGCCGACCAACGACAAGGTGAACGAGGCACCCATGTACTTGAAATGCGGCCGGACCTTGAGGCTGACCCGGTACCAGCCCGGGTCGCCGTCGACGTCGTTGACGCTGATTTGCGCCTGACGCAATGGCCGGCGGCTACGCACGCCCACGGCTGGGTTGTCCATGTCGGCGACGTATTGACGGATCCAGCCGTTGAGTTCTGACTCCAAGTCGCCGCGCTCTTTCCAGGCACCAATGTTTTCGCGCTGGATCACCTTGATGTAGTGAGCCAGGCGGCTGACCACGAAGATGTAAGGCAGCTGCGTGCCGAGCTTGTAGTTCAACTCCGCATCCTTGCCTTCTTTGTCATTGCCGAAGTATTTGGGCTTCTGGCAAGAGTTGGCGGAGAAGAACGCGGCGTTGTCGGTGTTTTTGCGCATGGTCAGCGCAATAAAACCCTGCTCGGCCAGCTCGAATTCGCGTCGCTCGGAGATCAGCACATCGGTGGGGATCTTGGTCTGCACCTCACCCATCGCTTCGTAGTTGTAGATCGGTAAGTCGCTGACCGTACCGCCACCTTGCGGGCCGATGACGTTGGCACACCATCGATACTGCGCGAAGCTGTCGGACAATCGGCTGGCAAACGCGAAGGCCGCATTACCCCACAGGAAGTCGCGGTTGCTGGCCGTGACGTTTTCGTTGTACCGGAACTTGCGGACCGGCACCGTCTCTTCTCCGTAAGGCGTACGCAGCAAGAAGTGCGGCAAGGTCAAGCCTACGAATCGCGAGTCTTCACTCTCGCGAAACGCATTCCACTTAGTGAACTGCGGCCCCTCGAAAACCGCCTGCAGGTCTTTCAGGTTGGGCAGTTGGGAGAAGCTGTCGACACCAAAGAATTGCGGGCTTGCTGCTGCAATAAATGGCGCGTGCGACATGGCTGATACCGACGCGATGGACTGCAACAGCTTGATGTCCTGCGAGCCAGGGCTGAACTCGAAATTGCCGATAATGGCGCCGAACGGCTGGCCGCCGAACTGCCCGAACTCCGCGCTGTAGACCGCCTTGTACAGGCCCGAGCGGGTGATTTCCGGCGCATCTTCAAAGTCATCGAGGAGTTTTTGCTTGGCCACACTGAGCATTTCCAGGCGGTTGTTTTCACGAAAATCAGTGCGATCAACCAAGAATTTCAACGAGCGCCATGACGACTCAAGTTTTTGAAAACGCTCATCGTGCAAGATTGCGTCGACCTGACGGCACAGCTTGGCGTCCAGCGCAGCAATCATGTCGTCGATCAGGTTGGCGCTGACTTTTTCAACCGCGCGACTGGGCTCAAGCAGTTGTGCGACAAATGCCTCCAAACCTTGGCGCGTCACGGAGTAGGCTTCGTCGCCGGGCTTTATGCGGGCTGTTTCGATCAATTGATCCAGCAGCGAGCCTGGCTGTTGCGTGGCTGGCATTTGCGCGGCCGGGGTCTGGGTGTCTTCTTGAGTCATGGCTCTACTCCTTTTCCTCAACGCCCAGCTCACCGAGCAAGCGGGCACGTGCACCTTCGTCCTCGATCAACGCCTGTAGCGCCTTGCGAAAGTCGGGCACATTGCCCAATGGGCCTTTTAAAGCTTTAAGTGCGTCGCGCAGGGCAATCAATTGGTTGAGTTCCGGTACCTGTTCCACCAGCGCATCCGGCTCAAAGTCACGAATCGACTCGAACGTCAGATTCACCGCCAGGCGTTCATCCGGCGCAGCGTCTTCCGAGAGGCAGTTGGCGATGGACATTTGCAGATGCAGGTTCTGGCCTTTGAGCACGTCGGTGAAGTTGTCCTTGTCGACCCGAATAGGCTTGAGTTCTTCGACAGGGGTGTCGTCTTCACGCAGGGTGAAGTCACCAATGACCAGTTGTTTGAGCGGCAGCTCGACCTGCTCCTGGGCATCGCCTGTCGCCGGTTTGTAGACAATATTGACGCGCTCTTTAGGCGCGACAGAACCGTCACTTGCCATGGTGTTTCTCCTCAGTGGGCGACTCGCACACGCGGTCGCGTCTTGTCACGGGTTCAGTCGTTGGCGCAATCCGCACGTTGCCCACAGCGCTTGCGCCAGAAGCCGTCGAGATCGAGGCGCGACAAGCGCCGGGACCATTCAAGCGAGGCGCTGTGCTCAAGCATCATTTGCAGCAGTGGCTTGATCAGTTCCGGCTCCCATTGCTCCAGGTTGAGCTCGTCGGCCTGCGCCAGCAGCCCCTCCAACGCAATGCACAGATCCGGGTGTGGGTCGTACCGATAAACCAGTACGCACTGCGAGGCGCGCAGCCTGTAACGGTCGCGCGCACTGGCGGTGTAGGTAATGCAGCGCTGAAGCTCGGCTAAGCCATCGTTAAGCCGCCCCTCATTGGCCATGTGTCGCGCGGCGTCTATACAGGCCTCAATGCGATCGTTTGCGGGCACCACGGGGGTAGACGGCGCCAGGCTTTCCAGCCACGCCCGGGTGGGGCCATCGGCAAACGGCGTACCGTCAGCGAAGGTCAACTCGACCACTCCCGGAAGTCGGGCCGCCAGCCCTTGCACCTCCAGCGCCAAGGCTCTGGCAGCAGCACTGGCCCCAGCCTTCACAAGCGCTGCGTGACTGACGCGATTCAGGTCGAGCCAAAACGGATAACTGCTGAGCCGAGCTTCGCAAAAGCGCACCACCTCCAACGGCTTCGCGCTGCTCTGCAAACGCAGGACACTGTCTCGCAGCGTGAGCGGCGGAGCTGGCAGGCGAGTTGCCTGACCCTGGCTGGGAGGCAGCTCGTCGAGCGTGATCCACGCCGCCTGACGATTCAGCCGATAGGCCAACGGCAGTAGGGGAAACTGATCCATGCAGTGAGACTGCACCGGGCCCAGCAACTCGAACACCTTCTCGACACTGCTGTCGATGGGTTGATAGCGTCACCGCTGTCCAATAAGGGGACGTCCGACGCGGCCAGTGCGGGGAGGCCACTGATTGGGACGTCAGCAACCTCGGGCTCCTGAGCTGGCTGCACTGTGACCTGTTGGGGCGCCTGCGCCTCAACACAGGGTATTTGTTCCAGGCGACGACGCAATTTGGCAAAGCTGGGCGCTTGGTCGTCCTTCATACGCCATAACGCATCGATTGCATCCCAATCGCTGATCAGGCGCTCAGCCGCCAGCCTGTCCAGCGGTTTGAAAGGTTCTACCAAGGTCTTGTCCAACCACTCGATCAGCCATTGGGCGTGATTACGCCGAGCGCGCAAACGCGAAGAGGGTGGCGTCACGGCGTCCCAATGCAGGCACACGATCTCCTTAAGCAGGTGCACACCCGCGCAGAGTCCTGCCATTGCACGCAACTTGGTCCATGCACACAACAGCCAAATGGCAACCCGCAGGTCCTTGCCTTCGTTGTTGAGAACAAGCTCACAGAGCGTCGACAACCGCTGCCAATCCACGGGTTCAACCGCGTGAATATTATTGAGCTTATCGATTTCGGCCTGTGCCGCTGCAAACATGGCGCTGTCGCGCAAACTGTCACTTTTCAGAGGTTGCCCGCTGCTAGGCGAAGAGCCGTTCTGTTGCTGATCACTGTGCATCGGTTCGTGTGCCTCCCACAATAGGGGGCGGGGTGGAGTTCTCCCATCAGGTAAAGACCTGAAAGTGCGGGAGAGCTTGGTGTACGTGCGGTGATGTCGAGTCGCCAGAATTTTGACTTAACGTCATTAGCGAGTAGTGGGCAAGATGTGCACACCCAGTGTTCTGGTTTTAGATGATCAATCGTTTCAGCGCGAAATCGAATCTCTCAAACAGCAGGCTTTGCCCGCGTTCCAGCGAGATGACGAACCTATCGTTTATCGTCTTGGGAAGGCGATCTATGAGTATCGTCGTGTTGATGATGCGCTGTACGCCGACGCCGTCAGTACGTTTGGCGAACCTGCTGTAGTCGAGTTGATAGGTGTCTACGGTTACTACGCATTTGTGGCGATGACACTCAATGTTTTTGCCGTGCCCCGTGATGGGGATGCGCCACTGCCATTCCCCGAGCAATAGCGGTTGCTGAGGTGAATTGAGTATTCATTCAGGCATTGTGACGTGAGCTTTTAAGCTTGCGATTTCTGCTTCTAGTTCGCGCACGCGCTGGCCAGTCTGAAATTCGACGCTAACGTCCTTCTGGATGCCGATGTAGTAGGTAAGTTGATCCGCGTCGTTGAATACTGGAGTAATCGACAGCTCATTCCAGAAAGCACTACCGTCCTTACGATAGTTGCGGATGATTTGCCGGCAAGGCTGATGCATCTTTATTGCCTCGCGGATAACGGCCAAGCCCGCTTGGTCTCGGTCATCACCCTGCAGGAAGCGACAGTCCTGATACAGAATTTCGTCAATGCTGTAGCCCGTCAGGCGCTCGAAGGCGGGGTTAGCGTAGATCAGGATGTTCTCATCGCCTTCCTGCTCGGCAATTACGATACCGTCATTCGAGGTTTCAACCATCAGTTTTAGCAGTTCTGCGTCTATCATTTTCAGGGCCCGGTGAGTTTCATATCATTCTAGGGCAACTTGGGCGTTTTGAGCGTTTTTCAGCCCGGCTACCAGGGAAGGCGCTCTCCGTTATAAGCGAAGAAATTACAGGTTTCAACCATCAGTTTTAGCAGTTCTGCGTCTATCATTTTCAGGGCCCGGTGAGTTTCATATCATTCTAGGGCAACTTGGGCGTTTTGAGCGTTTTTCAGCCCGGCTACCAGGGAAGGCGCTCTCCGTTATAAGCGAAGAAATTACCGCTGTCGGCAGGCGCCAAGCGGTCAATCAGAGATAACAACTCGTGGGCAGCAATGCTGGCCGGCCTGGCTGCAGAGGCACCACGAAAGGGGTGTGACAGGCCCGAAATGACGGTGCCAGGATGAAGACTCAACAAGCGGGTCTGAGGCCGCGTTCGTGCCAGTTCGATGGCGGCCGTTTTAATCAGCATGTTCAGTGCTGCCTTGGAGGCACGATAGGCGTACCAGCCACCCAAGCGGTTATCGCCAATGCTGCCTACCTTGGCAGAAAGCATCGCCATTGCGCCATGAGCGTCCAGCAAGGGCAGGAAGTGACGCAAAACCAGAGCAGGCCCAAACGTGTTGACTTGAAATACCGACTGCAACGCATCGGCATCAATCGCGGAGTAACTTTTTTCAGGCTTTATTTCGTCGCGATGGAGCAGGCCTGCGGCATGTAAGATCAACTGATACGGTGCTTCTTCAGTCAATTCGGCTGCCGCTCTGGCGATACTGTCGGCATCCTCCAAATCGAGGCATGGAACACTGTTGCGCCCCAACTCACGCACAGACGCACACCGCGGGTCCTGATTGAGCAACTCACAAAAAGCCGAGCCGAGCGCCCCGCTGGCGCCTATCACGAGGGCACGGTAGCCCTCACCAAGGGAGTTCATTTTGAAGGGACTGTTCATCTAGACTCTCCTGCGGTCTGATGCGATTTGTTGGTGTTAACCCAGTCGTCCTATCAGTTGCAGGAACTCGTGACGCGTAGCGGAGGACTCGCGAAAGGCGCCCAGCATTACCGATGAGGTCATCACCGAATTTTGTTTCTCCACGCCCCGCATCATCATGCACATGTGCTTCGCCTCAATGACCACCGCCACGCCGGCGGCATCGGTGATGTGCTGAATGGCGTCGGCAATTTGTTTGGTAAGGTTTTCCTGGATCTGTAGGCGACGGGCGAACATATCCACCACTCGGGCCACCTTTGACAGGCCCAGTACCCTTCCGGTGGGGATGTACGCTACATGAGCCTTGCCGATGAAGGGCAGCATGTGATGCTCACACAATGAATACAGTTCAATGTCGCGCACGATGACCATTTCATCGTTTTGCGATTCGAACAATGCGCCATTGATCACTTCCTCCAGATTCATTGTGTAGCCATTGCACAGGTACTGCATCGCTTTGGCTGCGCGCTTGGGTGTGTCCAGCAGTCCTTCACGCTCAGGGTTCTCGCCTACGCCGACGAGAATTTCACGGTAATGTTCGGCTAATGATGGGTTCATCTTTATTCCTCGCAGCCTTGCTGCGCTTGATGTGTCGGCAATCCTTGGCGGTGGGAGAGTATCTGCTGCGCACGATCTGACGCAGATAACACAGGGTTCGCCAGATCAGCCATGACCCAGGCTTTTTGTCGGGGCCATGACAAGGCGAGGCTTTCTAGGGCTGCTTTTTTTCAACGTGGGCTGCCCGTCTGACGCGGGTTTGGGCGCCGGCACCGCGCAACGGTTATCGAGACAGCGACGGCCACTATCTGGGTGAGGTAACCACGCCAAATGGGGACGTAAGCGGCAGAAGAGGCGATAGCCGAACTCAAACAACGGGCGCAATGCACGCCACGTCAGTGGCGTTGCCCAAAAACCCAAACCGGCAGCTCGCCAGCTCCAAAGGGTGGCGTCCAGACCGGTTACCCAGCGCCCATCAGCAAAACGGGCGTGCAGCGAGGACTGCATGTGCTCGAACGTAAACCCAAGTGCCTTGGCGTCGAATGCACCGCTGCTGATGTCCACAAAAAGCAGTCGATCCTTTACGGCATGTCCGCGCAGGAGCTTGATTTCGCGCGCACACAGCGGGCATTCACCGTCAAAGTACAGCGTCAGCGGCCAATTCATTTTATTGTACATCGACCATGACCTTGTATAAGTTTTACACAAGATATGCCGAAATAAACAGACTGACAATGGGCACTGTTCTTTCACCGCGCTTCGGACGGTAATCCCAGTTTTGTGAAGGGATCGGCGGTGCCTTCGATATCAAGGTTCGTGGCGGCAAGCTGTGCGAAGGTGTTTACGTTCAGGGGGCGCTCCCAACGCAGGATAATTAAGCAGAAATGCCGCCCATGAAATCAGGGGCGGCCTTGTCTCTGTGTCTGGTAGAAACTCAATTCCCTCTGTAGGTAGAGAAACCGTAGGGGCTGAGCAGCAATGGGATGTGGTAGTGCGCAAGGGTACCGTCTACCTCAAAAATGACCGGTACCTCCGGAAAGAAACTTGAGATTTTGTGAGCTTTGAACCACTCACCGGTTTTGAAGGTGACACGGTAGGTACCTTTCTCCAGAGCCTGGCCATCGGGGTACAGCCCGGGAATACGACCTTGCTCGTTTGTCGCAGCGTTGTTGAGCATGTCCCAGCGCTTGCCGTCCTGTTTTTCCAACGTGACATTGACACCCGGCGACGGCAAACCATCTTGTAAGTTGAGTACATGCACGCTGAGCGGGTTTGCTGCCGCTGATGCCAGTGACGAGACGACACTCAATACAACGCCAGCGAAGAGCGCTTTTAATACAGTCATGATGATGTCCTTAGTTTTTAACAGCAGGTAAAATTTTGTTGATCGCGACTAATGCGCAACCTTCATCGAATGCTGCCCCGCCGGCACCGGCCACTCCGATAGCGCCAATGACTTGCCCTTCAAACAACAACGGCACTCCGCCGCCCAGCAGCAATAGCTCATCCACGGTGTTGAGGTTTTCAGCATCGGGTGTACTGCGAGCACGCTCTGCCAATAGTCGTGTTGGCGTCTTGGTCGATAGGGCGGTATAGGCCTTACGTTGGGCGGCTAATGTGTTATGTGGGCCAACGTCATCGTCGCGCTGCAGGGCGACTAAATTGCCTCCACGGTCGACAATTGCAGCCACACCTGTACGCCCATCGGCATGACAAGCGGCCAGCGCGGCATTTAGCAAATCATTGGCCATTGCCAGTGACACGTCGTTGCGCTGCACAACTTGGTCCGGGGCTGCAACGGCGAGCGCAGAGCTCATTGCGAGTGACATCAGCAATGAGGTCGATAGGCTTATACGCATGCTTTTTCCTTTGTTTTGTCTGGCTGAGTCATCGCCAGACATGATGACCCGTGCATTCCGTCAGAATGATTGCCTCATGATTACCAAGATGTAATGTGCCAAATCGGTCGGGCGCGCTAGCCTATGCGCCTGTTTGGGAGGAAAAGATGCGTATCTTGGTCGTTGAAGATGAAGCGAAAACAGCGGATTACCTCCGTAAAGCCCTGACTGAATCGGGCTACGTGGTTGAGGTCGCCTTGGATGGCCTGGAGGGCCAGTATCTGGCGCAGGAAAGTGAGTTCGACTTGATCATTCTGGACGTCATGCTGCCGGGCCTGGACGGATGGCAATTGCTTCAAATTATTCGTCGCAAGTGGCAAACCCCGGTGCTTTTTCTTACCGCGAGGGACTCTGTGGAGGATCGGGTCAAGGGGCTTGAGTCAGGGGCCGATGATTACCTGGTCAAGCCTTTTTCCTATGCCGAGTTGTTGGCACGCGTACGTACCCTGCTGCGCAGGGGGCCGCCCCGTGAGGTCGAGCAGTTCTTGGTTGCAGACCTGAGCCTGGATCTGTTGCGACGTAAGGTTACGCGTCAGGGTGAACGCCTGACCCTGACCAACAAGGAATTTGCCCTGTTGCACCTGCTACTCAGTCGGGAAGGGGAGTTGCTATCGCGCTCGTTGATTGCCTCACAGATCTGGCAGATGAACTTCGACAGTGATACCAATGTGGTCGATGTCGCCATCCGACGACTGCGCGCCAAGGTTGACGATCCTTACCCGCTTAAATTGATACACACCGTGCGTGGCATCGGCTACATGCTTGAGGTGCAATCCTGAACCTGTTTCCGCGTGCCCTGAGCTTGCGCCTGGCGGTCATGTTCGCGTTAGTCAGTGCGCTGCTGCTGGGCACCATTGGTTTCTATCTATATCAGTCGTTACAGCGAGAAATCGCATGGCGCGATGACCAGGCCCTGCTTGGGCGCCTGGAGCGCATGCAGGCGTTGATCAACGACAGTGTCAGCATCGAGCAACTCAGAAATCGGTCCAAGCTCTACGAAAACATGCTGGGCAATCGCGACAATCTGCTGTGGATTGTCGATGACACTGGCCAGGTGCTGATCGAGATCAACCCCGTAAGCATGAGCTTGCCCAAGTTACCTGCCGCAGCCCAGGCTCAGCTCGGTGACGGCCACTCTTCAGTGTCGGTGCGGTTTGCCTGGCAGCATGTCATGCAGGGTGGTCGCGGCTTGACCCTGATCGCTGGCAAGTTGTTGAGTGAGCGCGAGCAGATGCTGGGCGCTTACCGACTCAAGCTTTGGCTCGCGATGTCCCTCGGCGCGCTGCTGGCTTTTGTGCTCGGTGGGTGGGTCAGTCAGCGAGGCTTACGACCTGTGCGCCTGCTGGCAAAGCGCGCTGCCGCAATTGATGTACACCATCTGCATCTGCGGCTGGATGAGTTCAACGAACTGAGTGAACTGCAAGCGCTCAGCCAAGCGCTTAATAAAATGCTTGCACGCCTTGAAGACGGGTTCGCCCAGCTATCACGATTCTCAGAGGACCTCGCCCATGAGATGCGTACCCCGCTCACTAACCTGATGGGGCATACCCAACAATCCCTGAGGTATGGTCGTTCAATCGAGGACTATCAGAACCTGTTGGTTTCCAATCAGGAAGAGTATGAGCGTCTAGCGCGAATGATCGACAGCATGCTGTTTCTCGCGCGTACTGAGCAGTCGCATGCATCTGTAAGTGATGAGTTCATCAACCTGCACGATCTAGTAGGGCAACTGTGTGAGTATTTTGAAGGCGTGGCGCAAGAGCGTGATGTCACGCTAATCAATCAAGCCCATGATCAGTTGCGGGCTGACCCGGCCTTGATCCGTCGAGCATTGGCTAACCTGCTCGCCAACGCACTGCGTTATGGGGCTCGCGCTGCGCCCGTGACGATTAGCAGTGTGATGTGTGAGGACAGGATTGAAGTCACTGTGCACAACCAAGGCCAGCCGATTTCAGCGCAACATCTACCTCGACTGTTTGAACGCTTTTACCGGTGCGACCCGTCACGCAATCAGCCGGACGATTCTGGTGGCTTGGGGTTAGCGATCGTTCGCTCAATCATGCACCTGCATGGCGGCCGGGTGACCGTAGATAGCAGTCAATCAGGAACGCGCTTTCGCTTGGAGTTTCCTATTCGAAAAGATTGAGTGGTCTTGTAGTCACTGTCGCTAGACAACTGGCAGAACCTTAGGATCTATTCGAAAAGCTCATCTACCTGTAAAGGCATGGGATGCAACCCTGTTAAGTTCAGGTGATGAGTGTTGGAACGCGTAGGCGCGCCCCACGCTTAGACTCGAAAAAGTTCTGTACGTAGCTGCGCCTGGGCAGCAGAGGCTTGGGCTGGCATCCCGGTAGCAATGATCGGTAATAAACGCGGAGCATACCTAGGAAGGGCAGATACGTCATTTAAATAGGGGCAATGACGGGTGTTAATAAGCGGCTTTAACTCGGGGTTTTGGGGACCCTCAGGCATAAATTCAGATAGAGTTCACCAATGCCTACATCAATCATTAGCTGAAGAATGAATCGTCCTCTGTTTGTTTCTCTGGATGGGCCCAAGGGCACCGGCAAAACCACGCTGTTGGAAGCCGTCACGAAAGCCCTGAGGGCAGGCAACAAAAAGGTGATCCGCTGCGAGAAAAAAGCGATCCCTATCGGCGTGAAACCATGACCCTCGTTAACCAATCGTCAGAAACCCCACCCGGGATTTGGAGTTGGGTGTGTGGCGCTTTGCGATAGCCGTGCCTGGATTCCAACGTACTCTAAACAGCCACCGGAGCATCTCTGATTGATCGCTGGTACCCTCGATGCGCGTTTCGCCGATGTCGTTTGCAGAATTCTCAGTTAAATTGATCGAAAGTCAGTGCCGACCTGCATGTCGGGTTGTCACCGCCCCTGATATTTCATGGGCGGGCGCGACGACGGCGGGGCTGAGCAGTACGCTGGAGAACAGTCGCGTGTACGCAGGCGTTCGAGCGGCGATCGACAAGGCTGGGTTTATGCCGTAATGAAGAACGATTGAAGACGCAACGCGGCAGGTGGTTTCTGAGATCTATCGCGTCCTTCAATGATTGCCGGGGAGGTAAACCAAGAGGAAATTAGTGGAATTGGGGAAGAATCAGCCGCGTTTTTCAGAAAGTTCCTAAAGAAATCTGTCGAATGATACTCATATGATATTTCTCCTTTACAGCAGCTAGAGCGTCACTTGATAATCGGGCGATATATAAGTTTTCTTCATCGACGAAGGCTAGCTCGGCGTTGCTGACCTCCCGACTTGGTATATCGTTTCGATACACCAGCCTAACGGCACTGATCTCTAATAGTCTGTCTGGTGTTGGCCGTTATCTGCCTGATGCCTATGGCGGCTATTCAGGTCGGAGGTATGGGCCGAATGGGGTCCAATGGTACATAAATGGTACGAGATAAAGATAAATCAGCTGTAGGCCTTTGTTTTAAAGGCTCTTTGGTTCAGTAGTTCCAATCCATCACCGGGACGGGAGAGGGGAGCGGTTTGTAAGGGCATTGGGGATCTGAGTTAGCGAGACGAATGGGGCGCAGTTTATCAGGGATGGGTCTTGGGTGTCGGGGAGGCGTGTTCCTCGCCATTCACCACTTTGAACGGGGGCGTTGCCGTGTGTGGAATTCGCGGGCCCTGCTCTTGAGTGCCAGAGATTGGGGAACAACTAAACGACATTTCCTGCGTCGGTTGGCGTTGCAGCTTTGCGATCCTGCTTCCACGTTTCCCACGTCCTTCCGATATTCTTGTCGTGGAAATTCCAAGACTATGAATAGTCAGTAATGTCCACTTTTGGCCCAGCGTGTGTAAAAGCGCGCTGATGCACTGTCGGCGCGTAGCGCAGAAGGCTGTTAGCTGAGTAATTGCTCGCAAAAAGTCCTGCGGGTCATCACTAGGGCCTGGGAGCCCCAACGTCACTTCTACCGTGCTGGGTGGCCAAAATAAAGACCTCTTCAGGCCGACAGCGCCTTCATTAAACAGCGGGTGCCGAGAGTTTTCATGACCCGCTTCAGGTAGGCGAGTACGTTCAAGCTCATCTGCGCACTTACTCCGTTCAGCTTTCGTGTCAGGAAATGCGTGGCGCCCCTCCATTGTTTGAGTATCCCGAAGGGATGCTCGACCTTGCGCTTGCGGACTCGCCTCATGTCCGGCGCGTTGCTCAGTCTGGCTTTATACCTCTCGTTTCAAATGGTGCAGTTATTCTATTAATTCAGGGGGTGGGCGGTCTCAAGGACCAAGTGCAACACCTGATGTAAGGTGTTGCCATGCCAACGAAGTACACACATCTCAGCACTGAGCTAGACCACGGCGCCAAACAAGTGCCCCACCAGCGCCGTAATCCCCATGGCCAGCGCCCCCCAGAAGGTCACCCGCCAGGCGCCGGTGATGACTTTGGCTCCGCCGGCGCTGGCGGCGATGGCGCCCAGTGTTGCGAGAAACACCAATGACATGCCCGATATCCAGGGCACCACGCTGTGCTCCGGCGCGACAAACGTCACCGCCAGGGGCAGGGCGGCACCCACCACAAAGCTGGCGGCGGAGGCCAGGGCGGCCTGCAAGGGTTTGGCGGTAAGGGTGGCGCTGATACCCAGTTCGTCCCGGGCGTGCGAACCCAACGCATCATGGGCCATCAATTGATCGGCCACCTGATGCGCCAGTTCGGGTGATACGCCACGATGCATGTAGATGTTGGCGAGCTCGATGTGTTCGGCTTTCGGGTCACTGGCCAACTCGGCCCGTTCGCGGGACAAATCGGCACGCTCGGTATCCGCCTGGGAGTGCACGGAGATGTATTCGCCGGCGGCCATCGACATGGCGCCGGCCATCAGCCCCGCCATGCCTGTGACCAGCAACGTGGCGTGGCTGGCGTTGGCGGCGGCCACGCCGATCAGCAGGCTGGCGGTGGAGACAATCCCGTCGTTGGCCCCCAGGACGGCGGCGCGCAGCCAGCCGATACGATCACTGCGGTGGGATTCGGTGTGTCTGTGCATGAATTTCATGGTTGAGCGCGACTCACTGTCATTGGGCGGTTCATATCGGGCGGGTTTCAATCTGCGCCTGCAACTGGCCGCCGACAATGGATATTTCCTTGAATTGTTGGCCGTCGCGCAGCACGAACAGCGCGTCCATCCCGCGTTCCTGTGCCAGACGTGGCCCTTCGGTTTCACCCAGCACCATCAGCGCCGTGGCCCAGGCATCGGCGAGCATGCACGAAGCAGCCACCACGGTGACGGCGGCGAGCGGGTTGCACAGCGGCGCGCCGGTGGCCGGGTTCATGGTATGAGCATAGGCTTGACCGGCCACGTCGACCCACTGTCGGTAGTCCCCGGAGGTCGCGATCGCGACGTCGCCAAGCTCCATCACACCCATGACTGCACGCACGCCCCGGTCAGGCTTTTCCACCGCCACGGTCCAGCACTGGCCGTCGGGTTTGACGCCCCGGGCACGCATCTCGCCATCGATGCCGACCAGGTAGCGGGTGATGCCAAAACCTTCCAGGCAACGGGCCAACTCATCGACGCCAAACCCCTTGGCGATGCCATTCAAATCAAGGTGCAGCGGCGCGCGTTTGCGCACCTGATTACGTAACGGGTCGACCACCAACGCGGCGCTGGCTGACAGCCGGGTGCGCGGCGGCATCGTCGCGAGCGCCTGTTCTGTAACGGTCGGTTCTGCGGGGCCGAACCCCCAGGCATTCACCAGATCACCGACGGCAATGTCGAAGGCGCCGCCGGATTGCTGACTGACACGCAGTGCCGCTGACAGCACCGTTGCCAGTTCCTGGGGCACCGAAATCCATTGCTGCTCGGGGGCAGCATTGAGGCGGTTGAGGTCCGAATCGGGTTTCCAGGTGGACATTTGCTGGTCCACCTGGGCCACCGCGCACGCCAAGTGAAGACCCACTTCGTCGGTATCTATTCCGGCCCCGGCATAGAACAGGGCAGTGTAGCGGCTGCCCATGGTTTTGCCGTTCAGGCTGTAGCGCTGCAACTCAGTAGACGTCTTCACGGTAGCGTCCTTGTGCCTTGAGGGTCAGCACCGTCAGGTTGAGAGGTGCCAACACCTCATCGAGGGCATGCATCACGCCTTTTGCCATTTCGCGACTGCCACACACCAGCACCTGGGCGCCTTTTTCAATCAGTCGACGCAGGGCCTGGGCATCGCCGATCAGCCGGTCTTGCACGTAGCAGCGGTCTTGAACCTGAGAAAAGGCCGCGCGCAATGCTGTCAGGCGCCGGTCGGCCAGGTACTGCTTGAGTTGCGGCTCGTAGAGGAAGTCCGAGGCCGGGTTGCGCCCGCCCCAATACAAGTGCATTGGGTGGTGGGCCGTGTTGTTGCGGATAAAACCGGCCAATGGACCGATGCCGGTACCGGCACCGATCAGGATCACCGGGTGCGTGCCCGACGCCGGGCGAAATTGCGGGTTGGGCTGGATAAACGCTTCGATCGATGCTCCGATGTCCAGGCCATGAAGGAATTCCGAGCACACGCCACCGTTGTGTTTGCGCACGCAGATTTCCAGCACGCTGTCCTGCGAACCGCTGGCCAGCGAGTAAAAACGGGGGATCGGACTGCCCGGAGGCACAATCCCGACCAAGTCACCGGCCAGGAAGTCCGGCAGCGCATCGGGTGCCTTGAAGCGCAAGACGTGGGTCGGTGCGTTCACCTGTTCGCCATAGACGATGCGCTCTGTCAGCAGCAATGGATGGGTCTGTGGCCGCTGCGGGGCATGGACCAGTGTCAGGTCATGTTTGAGCACGTCGCCCAGCGCGTGGCCCCAACGTGCAAACTCCTGAGAGGATTGGCGGTTGACGGTTTCCAGCCCCAATAACGGTGAGCCACCGGCCTGCAACATCGCGTCCTGCACCTGATGGGCGAACTGACAGAACTGCGCAAACTGGCGGTCACCAAAGCCCAGCACGGCGAAGGGCAGGCCGGGCTTGAGACCGGTTTTTGCCAGCCGCGCCATGAACTGCGAAGCCGAGGCTGGCGCGTCACCGTCACCGTGGGTCGCTGTGAGGATGATCACGCGTGGGGCGCTGCGGTAGTCGTTGGCGTATTGATTCATCGCCGCGCTATGCACTCGGTGTCCGGCCAGGTGCAAGGCGTCATGCAAGGTCTTGGCAAAGCCCCAGGTGCTGTTGTTTTCACTGCCCACCAGAATCACGCTGTCGGCAGAGTGGGCAGGGCTGTTGTGGCGGATGTTCGGGCTCGCCTTGCGCCGGCGCCACCACAACAGGAGGCCGGTGACGCTCATCAACGGCACACAGAGGGCGCAGAGCCCAAGCGGCAGGCCCAGCCACCACAGGCCTTCACCGGTGTGCAGCTGATAGATCAATTCATAAAGGTTGTGCATCGAGTCGTCGGCCTGGTATGACAACAAGGCGCCGCTGGCCTGATCCACGTAGCCGTCGCCCTGGGCGGTGCGCAGGGAAAACACGTCCTTCGGGTTGCCGGGACTGGGGTAGACCAGCTCGCGCAGGTCATTCAGGTCTGTGGCCTGCAAGGCTTGCAGGCTCGCCACTGGCAAGGCCGGCCCGGCACTGACGTGGGCGGGGAAAGCGGGTTCATTCTGACTGCCGTCGGCGATAAAGCCGAAGGTGGTGGCGGACATATACAGCCCGCTCAAGGCCGACAGCAGCAGCCCGAGCAAGGCCAGTCGCCCGACTTCAGCATGCCAGCGCTGGTTGAAGGTGCCGCGCAGTGGCCGCAGCAGGTTGCGCCAGCCACCCAGGCGCCGGACCAGCAACAGCGCTCCGGACACTGACAGCATCAGCATGAACAACGCGCCGACACCCGACACCCCATGGCCCGGTGTGCCAAGGAACATCGAGCGGTGCAGCTCTTTCACCCAACGCGTGAACGCGGAGGGTGCGTAAGGCGCTAGGCCTTCGCCAGTCAGTGGGTCGACCGTTTCAGCTCCGGCCTGCCCGTTCTGGTTGTAGTAGACGATGACCGTCCCGGACGCTGTGCGCTGGATCTGCTCCACGCCCGGGAAGTGATTGGCCACACGCCCGGCCAATTGACCGACGGTGAGTTGCCCGGCCGCGGTGGGGGTGTTGTGCAAGCGTTCCAGCGCCGGGTCGACCGACAGGATCGCGCCGCTGATGGCCAACAGCATGACCAACAGGGCGGCGATCAGGCCGGACAGGGAATGGGACTGGCGAAGCATGTTCAGCCTCCAGAAAGGGCAGGTGCTACAAATCGTAAGTAAAGGACTCGACATAGGTGCTGCCGTTCGCCGGCTGGCCTGCGCCCTTGGACGTCAGGGGCACGCTGACATCGACGCGGGCGTCACGTTTGTCCTCGACGGCACTGTCGATGCGGATCTGATACCCGGCATCGATCAGGGTGTCTGCCAGTTCGACGCTGACTTTGAGCGTGCGCCCACTGCCGACACTGGCGCCGCTGACGCCGTCAAACTCGCTCGGGTTCATCCCGCTGCCACGGGCCCAGTCGCCCAGGTGCTTGTAGTACTTGGCCTTCTTGCCGGCCACCCACAGGGTTTTCTGGTATTGGCCGTTGGCGTCGGTTACGTAGATCGCCAGGTAGGCATCATTGCCGCTGTAGTCCTTGAGCTGGGTGGTCAGGGTTACTTCCCGGGCCTGGGCCAACCCCGGCAGGGCAATGGCGCCGGCGAGACAGGTGGCTGCGATGATCTTTTTCATGAGGGTGTCCTTGTGATCGTTAGGTCGAGAGCCTGGACCTGCTTGCTGACAGCAACCTGAATCGCAGGAAAAACTCATCGACGGGTGAGGCGTCATTCGGTGAGTGGGCTGCCGAGATAATCCCTGGCATCGCCGTCGTCGCGGAAATGGATCTCGAGCGTGCGCAGGCGCAGCGATGCCGGTGAGTAGCTGGCTTCGATGGCGTTGCCCTTGCGGTCCAACCCCTTGAGTTCGTAACAACTGTCGTCGACCTTGATGCGTTGTACGCTCCAGCCGTATTGCCGCTCGACCTGCTGTCGCAAAGTGTCGCGCGGTTGCCAGTCGCTCACCGGGTCGCTGCAGTCGTCGTCGGCCCTGGCGAAACCGCTAAGCAGCAGGCTCAACAGCGCGGCATGGGCAATAAAACCTGATTTCATGATCTGTCTCCTGCCGAGGTCGGCGTCTGTGGCATACCCCAAGGTGCATTCCTGACAACCAGCTGAATCTTCAGATTCACGTCAGGTAAGGCGATTAAGGTGCGGCACGACAACCACCACAGGAGGTGCCAGATGCGGGTTTTATTGGTCGAGGACGCCCCAGGGCTGGGGGAAGCGGTGCGCGAACAGATCGCCGATGACGGTCACGCCGTCGATTGGGTGCAGCGCCTGGACCATGCGCGCAACAGCGTGCGCACCACGCCTTACGACCTGATCCTGCTGGACCTGATGCTGCCGGACGGTCGCGGGCTGGATTTCTTGCGTCAGCAGCGCTCGGCGGGGGACGTGACCCCGGTGATTATCCTGACGGCCCAGGATCAGATTTCCGATCGCATCGCCGGCCTCAATGCCGGGGCCGACGATTACCTGGTCAAACCGTTCGACCTGTTTGAACTCTCGGCCCGTGTGGCGGCGGTGGCCCGACGTTACAGTGGCAATCCCAATCCGCAGATCAGACTTGGTGATTTGCAAGTCGACATGAGCGCCCGCACTGTGCAGCGTGCCGGCACCACCGTGGACCTGACGGCCCGCGAATGGGCGCTGTTCGAAGCGTTCGTGCAGCGCCCCAGCGCGTTGTTGTCCAAGTCGCAGCTCGAAGAGCGGCTGTATGCCTTCGGTGCCGAAATCGAGAGCAATACCATCGAGGTGTACATCAGTCGTCTGCGTAAAAAGCTGGGGCGCGATCTGATTGAAACCGTGCGCGGCATGGGCTACCGGTTGACGGCCGCATGAAGTCTTCTTCGAGCCTGCAAAAACGCCTCGGTCTGGGGCTTACCCTGGGCATGACCTTACTTTGGCTGGGCGCGACCGTCGGCGCCTGGCTGGTGGTGCAACATGAGTTGAACGAGGCGTTCGACAGTGCGCTGGAAGAGACCGCACAACGGATCTTGCCGCTGGCCGTGCTGGAGATCAGCAACCGGGAGGAGCCCCGTGAAGCGCAGCACGTTGCGACGTTGAAAATGCACAAGGAATACCTGACGTACCTGGTGCGCGATGCCAGCGGCAAGATCCTGATGCAGTCCCACGACGCCAACCCGAAGATCTTCAGTAAGCGGCCGACTGAGGGATTTTCCACCTCTGAAAAGTACCGCTTGTATGGCGCCAGTGCGTTACGCGAGACGCTGTTCATCGAGATAGCCGAACCGCTTGGCCATCGTCGTGAAGCAGCGCGGGAGGCTTTGTTTGCCTTGTTGTTGCCGCTGTTGGCGCTGATTCCCGTCAGCCTGTTGAGCACCTGGTTGTTCGTGCAGATCAGCCTGCGCAGTGTTTTGGCGTATCGTCGTGCGGTCGAGGCGCGTGGCGTGGGTGATTTGTCGCCGATCAAGGTGGCCCGCCTGCCGGCAGAAATCGATCCATTGGCCGAGGCGGTCAACCACTTGCTGGAGCGCTTACGCAAGGCCCTGGAAGCGGAGCGCAGCTTTACCGCCAACAGCGCCCATGAACTGCGCACGCCACTGGCCGCGACCCTGGCGCAGATCCAGCGGTTACACCACGAGGTGCCCGAAGGCCCGTTGCGGTTACGCGCGGCTAAAATCGAAAACTCGTTGCGCGAACTGGCGCGGCTCTCGGAAAAACTCATGCAATTGGCCAAAGCCGAGGGGGGCGGGCTGCTGTCCGAAACGCCCCAGGACCTTATTCCGTTGCTAGCCCATGTGGTCGATGAGTGGAACCACAGTAGCGGGCACCGGATCGAGTTGCACCTACCAACCCGGACGAGCCTGTACTCGACGATTGACCCGGACGCCTTCGCCATCCTATTGCGCAACCTGATCGAGAACGCTCTCAAATATGGTTCCGCGGATCAACCGGTCGAAGTCAGCCTCAGTGACCAGGCGCTGCTGCGGGTGGTCAATGGTGGCCCGCCGGTACCCGAGGCGGTGTTGCAGCGGCTAACCGAGCGCTTTGTGCGGGGGCACAGCGAAACCAGCGGTTCAGGGTTGGGATTGGCGATTGCACAAACCATAGTGCAGGGCGTCAATGGGAAAATGCGGTTGATATCGCCGGCGACTGGGCGAACGCAAGGATTCGAAGTCTGCGTCTGGTTTGCGCTCGCCTCAACTGCCGACGATTGAAGGTGGTGCCGGACAGTAGCTATCCGTTGTGTGGTATGCCGCAGGTGCGAGCCGAACCAAATCCATGTTTGATTTCCATGCTTTACTTTTCGATTTCTGTGCGCCCGTAGTACTGATCACGAACCCCAACCTAACGTAAACCTTCTCAGCATAGAGACCGTCCCTTTATGGCGCCCGCCGGTTTTAAGTATCGCGCATGTACCCAGATAAGGGTCAAAGATGAGTGAGCCCTGCCCTTGCAATATATCTGTATATTATAACTAAACTAAATGTCTATTTAGTTTAGTTATAATTAGGCGCATCAATAACCACTGGCCGTCGTCATCACTCCACCCACAATCGCAATCCCCGAGCTGCTGCCCAAGCGCGTCGCCCCGGCCTCAATCATCTTCATCGCCGTCGGATAATCACGCACGCCACCGGACGCCTTGACCCCAACGCCCGCGCCCACTGTTTTGCGCATCAGTGCAACGTCCTCAACGGTAGCGCCACTTTTGCTGAACCCTGTGGAGGTCTTGACGAATGCCACGCCCAAATCCCGGCAGATTTCACACGCCTGGACTTTCTGCTCGTCGCTCAGCAGGCAGGTTTCCAGGATGACCTTCAACGGCACTGCGCCGCAGGCTTTGTGGACCCAGTTGATGTCTTCGCGTACCGCGTCTAGCAAGCCCTCCTTCAGCCAGCCGATGTTGAGCACCATGTCGATCTCCCCTGCCCCGGCGGCAATCGCCCGCTCGGCTTCAAACGCCTTGGTGTCGCTCAAGCCGGCGCCGAGTGGGAAGCCCACTACCGCACAAATCACCACGGTCTTGTCGCTCAGGCACGAAGCGGCGTAAGGCACTTGCCCGGAGTTCAGGCACACCGAATAAAAACCGTGCTGCATGGCTTCCTCGCACAAGGTGCGAATCTGCTCACGGGAGGCGTCGGGCGCCAGCAAGGTGTGATCGATGTACTTGGCCAATGCTGCGGGTTGAAGTGTATTCATTTAACGTGCCCTTGCCTGTATGTTGCCAATGATTGTGGTGCGCTTGTCACAGCGCTCACATTAATACGTTACAATAATATCAGTAAATGTTACTTATCTAACACAAACAATCAAGCCCTGGAATACGCGTGGACAGTAAAAAAGCCGAGCGACTCAAGCTAATCCAACAAGCTTTGCAGGACCAGAACGCCATTCACCTGCGGGAAATGGCGGCACTGCTGGACGTTTCCGAGATGACCCTGCGCCGCGACCTCAACCACTTCACCGAGCATGTGCGTCTGCTAGGCGGCTACATCACCCGCGTCGGCACTGAGGCCAGCGATTACCGCGTAGCCGACCAGGACACGCGTCACGTCGAGGAAAAACGCCGCATCGGCAAACTCGCCGCCCGGCTGGTACAACCCGGTGACACGGTGTTTTTCGACTGCGGCACCACCTCGCCCTTTGTGATTGATTTCATCCCTGATGAGCTGGAGTTCACCGCCGTGTGCAGCTCGTTGAACGTGCTGCTCAGGCTGCAGAACAAGCCCAACTGTCACATCGTGTTGTGCGGCGGCACCTTTCACCGCAAGAACCAGGTGTTTGAAAGCAGCGCCGAAAGCAGCATCCTCGACAGCGTGCGCCTGACGTGGGCTTTTGTGACCGCCGCCGGCGTCAGCCAGGAATTCGGCGTGACGTGCTTCAACTTCAATGAAGTCGAGGTCAAGCAAAAGGTCCTGCGCCAGGCCCAGCAGCGTGTGTTGCTCGCCGACTTCAGCAAGTTCGACACTGTGCGCACCGCGCATTTCGCTGCCCTGGAAGACTTTCACTACGTGGTCAGCGACAAGAAAATCCCCCGCGGCTACAAAGACCTCATCGAGGCCAGCGGCGCGCAACTGCTGGTTTAACCCAGCAACTTGTGCCGCTCTTGGGCGTTCAAGTAGCCGGTGGTCACGCTGAACGAGGCGCTGGCCCCGGCCGCCAGCGAACGCACGTGACCTTTGGCTTTTTCCGCGTTATAGCCTTCGGGTTCGCAGGTTGATGGCAGCACGAACGCGGCCACTTGCTGATCCGCTGAGTGCAGGATCCAGCGTGCGGCGTGCTCGAATTGCTCGGGGCGATAACGGGTGTAGAACGCAGCACCATCGGGGTGATCGAGCAAGAAGTGCGCGTGGCCGGTGGCGTCAGTGCCAACCTCGTCGAAGAAAAACACGATTTCTGGATCGTACAGCGCCGGCCGCTCCAGGCACGCCAGCTGAGCGGGATGCTCAGCGAGTTGCGCCATGTAGGCGCTCCAGTCCGGCGTCGGCTTGACGTGGCCCGGCACACTGGTGCGCAGGCGCAGGCGCTGCATGCCCAGCGGCTCGACAAACCGGGCACCGGCCACATAGGCGTAGTTCATGTGAGCCATGTACATCAGGTCCATGGGTTTGCCAGCCAGGTTCGTCACGTCCATGTCGATATCGAATAACGCCGAATCGGCGCGCAGCGTGACGCTCGGGCACGCCCGGTAGCGATCGCCGAAGCCCTTGGCGTATTGGTACGAGCCGCCCAGGCGCACAAAGCCCTCGCCGATTTCCAGCCAGGCGGTGTCCGTTGGCGCGCAAGGCATCTCGCCGTGCAACGCATGAGTGTCATCCGGCGCCGGGCAGCCGTTGCGCAGCAGGCCACTGTGAAACATGAAGCAGCCGTAGGTATCGATCACCGTCGGGCTGGGCCTTGGCTGCTCGAACAGGTTCGTCATGGTCAGGTCGCAGCCGTCGAACACGGCCGACCAGATCATCTGCCCTTGATACGGCAGCACGACCAAACGTCCACGGCAGTTCTCCAGGCTCACGGCCAGCACGCCGGACGGATAGGTCCAGGCACTGACCTTGAAATCCTCAGACTGCAACAGGATCTTTTCCTGTTCGGCAAACACGGCGCGATACAGCGGGATGCACGTGTTCATGAGACCACCGCCGCGGCCACACTGGAGGGTGATGTGTCTGACTGGCGCAGGCATTTGACCGCATACATCACAATCACGATAAAGCACAGCAACGGCACGCTGTAGGCCAACTGCATGTTGCCACCGCTGGCGTCGGACAACAGGCCTTGGAAGATCGGAATCACCCCGCCACCGACGATACTCATCACCAGCAAGGAACCACCGACACCGGTGTCTTCACCCAAGCCATCGATGGTCAGGCCGTAAATGGTCGGCCAGCACGGGCCGAGAAAAATACTCACACCCACCGCTGCATATACCGCCGAAATGTTCGGCACCAGAATGGTGTAGGCCAGCAGCACAATGCACAGCACACCGTAGATCGCCAAGACCTTGGCCGGGTGCAGGCGGCGCATCAGCAGGTTGGCGATCAACTTGCCGACAAAGTACGCGGCAAAGGTGGTCATCAGGAACCATGATGCACTGCGCTCATTCATGCCGCCCATTTGCATGGCCAACCGAATGGTGAAACTCCATACGCCGACCTGCGCGCCCACATACAGAAACTGCGCGAGTACGCCGAAAGTAAAACGCGGGTTGCGCCACAACCGCCCCAGGCTTTTACGCAAGCTACCGGACTTGTTGTCGACGGGCTTGCTGCCCTTGCAGGCGGGGAAACGGGTGATCGCGATCAGGATAAACATCAGCACCAGCACCGCGATCATCCACTTATAAGGCAGCAGCGTGGACTGGATCATTTGCAACTGCTGCACCGCCGCATCCGCGGCGCTCATCTGTGTCAGTTGCTCGGTGGTGGCATCGGTGTCCTTGAACATCACGAAGCTGCCCACGTAAACCCCAGCCATGGCGCCGAACGGGTGAAAGGTCTGCGAGATGTTCAAGCGCCGCGTCCCGGTTTCCCGTGGGCCCATCAGCGTCGAGTAGGTGTTGCAGGCGGTTTCGAGGAACGACAGGCCGGCGGCAATCACAAACAGCGCGAGCAAAAACATGCCGTACTTGGCCGTAGACGCTGCGGGGAAAAACAGCAGGCAACCGAACATGTACAACAACAGGCCAATCAGAATCGTGCTTTTGTAGCTCAAGCGGCGCACCACCATGGCGGCCGGGATCGCGACAAAAAAGTAGCCCAGGTAAAACGCCGACTGCACAAAGGCGGTCTGGAAATCGCTGAGCAAAAACGCTTTCTTGAAATGGGCGATCAGCACGTCATTCATGCTCGCCGCCGCGGCCCACAACGCGAAGATGCTGCACAGCAGGATAAAGGCGAACCACGGCGTGCGGTTCAGGTAAAAACCATCGGGTGTCTGTTGCAGCGCAGGTTTGTTCATTATTGTTCTCCGGGCTGAATTGATGGGTTTAGCGCTGTTGCTGGAAGTGCGCGAACGCTTCGCTGTCGGGATAGGAGGTTTGCGTACCCAGCGCCGTTACCGAGCACGCGGAATACGCCACGGCCTGCTCCATGGCCTGGCGAATGCTGCCGTCGCGGTTCCAGTGCTGAATGAAGCAACCGATAAAGGCGTCACCGGCGCCGGTGGTGTCGCGGGCCACAACGCGCTGGCCCGGCACCTGGAACTCGCCCTCCTCGCCCACGTACAACGCGCCCTGCTCGCCAAGGGTGACGATCACGTGGCGGATGCCGCTGGCCACCAGCGTGCGTGCGGCAGCGCGAGCCGAGTCTGACGAGTCCACGGTAAGGCCGGTGATCAACGCCAGTTCCGATTCGTTGGGGATCAGGAAATCCAGCTTCGCCAAGTGCTCAGCGCTTAAGCCCGCCAGGGCCGGTGCCGGATTCAGCAGCACGGCGATGCCATGCCGGTGCGCAAACTCGATGGCGTAGTAGACCGTCTCCAGGTTGATCTCAAGCTGCAGCACAATCAGCGTGCAGCCACGCAGGTCGGCTGCTGCGGCATCGATGTCCGCCGGCGACAAATGCGCATTGGCGCCTTTGACGATCAAAATGCTGTTGTGGGAATCGGCACGCACAAAAATCGGCGCTACGCCGCTGGAGACGCCAGGCACCCGCTGCACATAACGGGTGTCGATGCCAAAGCGCTGGAAGTTGGCCAGGGTGTTGTCGGCAAACATGTCGTCGCCGACCTTGCTCAGCATCAATACATCCGCCCCAAGCTTGGCTGCCGCCACCGCCTGGTTGGCGCCTTTGCCGCCGCATCCCAGGGCAAATCCCGGTGCTTCCAGGGTTTCGCCCTGGGCTGGCATGCGGTCAATGTAGGTAATCAAATCCACCATATTGCTGCCGATGACTGCGATCTTGCTCATTGCTATTCCACCTTGTTGCGTAACGGCCAGGCAGGTCGTGATGCTCTTATTTTGTTATTTAAATAACATTGAGTGTGAATATTCAATCTTTTTCTGCGCAGAGAGATCGACGGACGACGTAGGAGGCTTTCGCTGCCAAGCAAAACCTCAGCCGCCAGCTTTCCGCAAAAAGCGCCAGCTTTCAAGCGCTAAAAATGTAGCGGCTGTGTAAACGCCACCTTGTAACCCCACGGGCCGCTCTCTAAGCTGGCCGGTCTTTCGCCGTAACCCGGAACACCCCATGTCTCGAAGCATCGCCCACCTCGCCTTATTGCTGGGGTTGATCACCGCCATCGGCCCTTTCGCCATCGACAGCTACCTGCCCGCCCTGCCCACCTTGGGTGCCAGCCTGCACGCCTCGCCGGCGGCGGTGCAGATGAGCCTCACGGTGTTCTTCATGATCATCGGCGTGTGCCAGCTGTTCTACGGCCCGATCAGCGATGTGTACGGTCGCAAGCCGCCGATCTATCTCGGCCTGGTGATATTCGCCGTGGCCAGCGTCGGCTGTGCACTGGCCCCCACTATTGAAGTGCTGATTGGGTTTCGGGCCCTGCAAGCGTTCGGCGCCTGTGCCGGCATGGTCATTCCGCGGGCGATCGTTCGCGACCTGTACACCGGCCATGAGGCCGCGCGCCTGATGGCCCTGCTGATGCTGGTGATGAGTGTGTCGCCGATCCTGGCGCCCTTGGCCGGCAGCGTGGTGATTTCACTCTGGAGCTGGCGCGAAGTGTTCGCGGCACTGGCGGTCGTGTCCGTGCTGTGCCTGGTGATGACCATTGTGCAATTGCCGGAAACCCACCCGGCCGAGCGCCGCTTGGGCAAGACCCTGGGCAACGCCATCGGCAGTTACGGCGCGCTGTTGCGCGATCCGGTATTTATCGGTTTAGCGGTGGTCAGCGGCTTCGGCCTGGCCACCTTCTTCGTGTTTATCGGCAGCGCGCCGTTCGTGTACATCGAATACTTCGGCCTGACACCCACACAATTCAGCCTGTGCTTTGCGCTGAATGCCGCCTCGTTCTTCGCTATGAGCCAAATGACCGCACGCCTGAGCGCGCGCTTTGGCCTAGCGCCGGTGATTCGTTGGTCGGTGATGGCTGTCGCGGCCGTCATGGTCTTGCTGGCAGCCACCACGCTGTGGGGCAACCACTTGGCGGTGATGATGACGATGCTGTTTATCGGCTTCGGTTTCCTCGGCCTGCTGTTGCCGGCGGCCGGCGTGTTGTCCCTGGAAGACCACGGCGCCGTGGCCGGTGCTGCCTCGGCACTGCTGGGTGCGATCCAGATGATTACCGCCGCCGTGTCGATGACATTGGTTGGGCTGTACGCCGACCATACGCCCGCACCAATGCTGGTTGGCATTGCGCTGTGTGCAGTCGCCGCGATGCTGACCGCCTTCTGGACACTGCGCCGTTTGCCGGCGCATCTGCAACCTGCGCCGCGCACCTGATGCGCAGCATCAACCCAGCAACGCCGGCCCTGAATGCACAAGGCCAATCAGGGCCACGGAGGCAAATGGTGGGGCAAAGCGTTTTTTGGTTACTTTTTTAGGCGTTTGTAAAAAAGTGACTCGCTGTAAGAGCGAAACCCTAGGTGGCCGTTACCGCAGCAATGGATATGCACTCAATCCGCCTAAACCCGTCAAAGGCTCGGCGCAAGTGCTACCCGACACTACAAATCAAACCGATCCACCGCCCGCCGCCGCTCATTGTCGTCGCGCACGTCATAACTGGCAGTGGTCTGGATATTGGTGTGGTGCGCCAGTTTCTGCGCAATCGACAGGTCATGTTCTTCAATCACCCGAGTGATGAAGGACCGCCGAAAGTCATGCGGCATGATCTTCACGCCTACCTGTTCGCCGCGCTGGCGGGCGATGTAGTAAATCGCGTGCTTGGTGATGCGTTCACGGGTGATATGGCTGCCACGGCGAACGCGGTTGAACAGGAACGTATCGTCCTGCTCGCCGTCCTTGAGCTGTTCGCGACGAAACTCCAGCCACGCCGTGAGCTTTTCAAAGGCCCAAGCCGGCGCATACTTGATCAGCTCCTTATTGCCCTTGCCGGTCACGCGCAAACTGCGCTCTTGGAAGTCGACCTGCGCCAGGTCAAGGTTTACCGACTCCGACTTGCGCATACCCGACCCATACAGAATGCCGATGACCGCCGCATCACGCAGGCCCTGCGGGCGCGGGTCGGCGGCGCAGACTTCCATCATTTCGCGGATCAGCGTGCGGCGCAGGTTACGGCCCTGCCCCAGGCGTGTACCGGGCGCGGCCTTGACCGAGCGCATCTTGAGCAAGTGGTCCTGGCTGATCAGGCTCATGCGCCAGGCTTCGTTCATCACCCCACGCACCGCATTCACATACAGCGATGAAGTGTTCGGCGCATAACCGTCCTCGCGCAAGGCGGCGACCAAGGCAATCACGTGTTCGGGCTGGAGCAAATGCCAGTCGATCTCTTCGAGGTTGATGTCTTCGAAGCCCAGGCGGTCGGCAGCGTCTTGCAGCACGTAGCGCATGGTCAGCTGGCTGGAGGGCGCCAGGCGGGTGAGGTAGAGGGTCAGCGGGTTACGGATAGACTCAGTCAAAGTAGATCAGCCTTTGGATTAAATACCTCAAGCAAGCTGTTGTTTAATCGAAGTATTTAGTGAATTGGCGAGGGCCAAGTCTAACGCAGTAGCGGCCCTCACACAAAATCACGGAGCCGACTCGTCATCCTCGGTCGGGTCCTCGGGCTGCGGCTGGGTCTGGGACTGGCTCCACTCGGTGTCTTGCTTGTGCATCAGCGCAAACCAATGCTGGCGCATAAACGCCAGGTAGCTGTCCGGCGCCTTGGCAAAGTCCTTTTCATCGCCATAGCAGCCTGGCAACGGCAACTCAGTGCCCTGCTCCTTGTACTGGCTGACCAGCGCCTGTTGCGCCGCAACGCTGCAATCCTTTGGCAGCGGCATGCCACGCAACGCACCGGCCTCCTCATCCCACCAGCTCGCGCCGATGCGATCGACACCGCGCAGGCGGTACTTCTGGGACTTGCCCACGTGCATGATCAACTTGAATTCGTTGGGGCTGACATCGCTGGTGCAGGTGCGCGAATAGCCCACGGTGGCCTGGGTGATGCCATCGCCGGCAAGGTCGGTAACCTTGGTCGCCGCCATGTCAAAGCGCAGTGCCGCATCGAATTGGCAATGCTGCACATCGTCATAGAGCATCCACACCCGCTTGGGATGATCGCCGCCCAGCAAATACTGGGCCGCGTAGACAAATGACGACTGGGTGCCGTCATCGTCACGCTCGCTGACCTGTTCGGCGAGTACCAGCAGATTCTTGCCTTGGTGGTCGTCCCAGCTGTAGGCCGCGACTTGTTTACCGCGCACTTCAACGCCTTCCGGCACCTGCTCGACCGTGGTGAGCGCCACCCCATCATCCGCGCGAACGGTCGTGACACAGGCCACAGCCATCCACAATCCCATCAACGCCGGCCGCAACTGGCCGCGTAAAAGCTGCACGCTATTCATCCGAGTACCCTGGCAAGAGATGGCTTACTTTACCGGCACTTGAGGGCCAATGCAGAGAAGATTGTTGAATAAGACCAAGGACCGACGGCACCGCCGAAAAAACCATCGAAACTTACCCGTCAATGGCGGCCAAGGCGGCTTTGCGGTTTAGCTGAACCCTAGCTGTCTACCTGTCAAATAAACGAGTTTTTCATCCGCCTTTCATATTCGTTCAACAATTTTGCGCTTAATCTTGGCCGCAGGACTTGAGAACAAGCCGCGCGTTCTATGACTAACGTGTTGATTCGGCTTTATCTTTCACAAATTTGGTCTTTACTCTGCTAGCCCATGGAAGAAAACATTGCCCTTCCCAGGAATGTCGAATGAACACTGCATACCCACGCTACGTTTAATCAGTTTTCTGAATCTCCAGCCGCTGATGACTGCTGTTTTCAACGCTCCAACCTGCTCTTGCCCCGAGGTCATGAATCTTTGAAACCCTACCCTATTCATTGCGTGTCGATCGTTATCCCGGTCTACAACGAACAAGAGAGCCTGCCTGAATTGCTGCGTCGCACGACGGCAGCCTGCAAGCAACTGGCCTACGAATACGAAATCATCCTGGTGGATGATGGTAGTCGCGACAATTCCGCCCAATTACTGGAAGACGCCGCCGCGCAAGACGGCAGCAACGTAGTGGCGGTGATCCTCAACCGTAACTACGGCCAGCATGCGGCGATCATGGCCGGCTTTGAGCAGTGCCGGGGCGAGGTGGTGATTACCCTCGACGCCGACCTGCAGAACCCGCCGGAAGAAATCCCGCGCCTGGTCGAACAAGCCGCCTTGGGCTACGACGTGGTTGCCACCGTACGCAACAACCGCCAGGACTCGGCCTTCCGCCGCTGGCCTTCGCGCCTGATCAACTTGGCCGTGCAGCGTTCCACCGGCGTGGCCATGACCGACTACGGTTGCATGCTGCGCGCTTACCGGCGCACCATCGTCGACGCCATGCTCGCCTGCCGCGAGCGCAGCACCTTTATCCCGATCCTGGCCAACGGCTTTGCCCGCCACACCACCGAGATCCTGGTGCACCACGCCGAGCGTGAACATGGCGAGTCCAAATACAGCCCGATGCGCCTGATCAGCCTGATGTTCGACCTGCTGACCTGCATGACCACCACGCCATTGCGCCTGCTGAGCATTGTCGGCTTCAGCATGGCGGCGTTGGGCGTGCTGTTCGCTTTTGCCTTGATCGTCATGCGACTGGCCTTCGGTGCCACTTGGGCGGGCGACGGTACTTTTGTGCTATTCGCGGTACTGTTCGTGTTTACCGGCGGCCAATTCATCGGCATGGGCCTCTTGGGTGAATACCTGGGCCGCATGTACAGTGACGTTCGTGCCCGTCCACGGTTCTTTATTGAAAAAGTGCTGCGCAACCAACCGGCAGCACCGGCTCCAGTCGTCGTCGTTGATGGCCTGGTGTCCTCCCATACCTCTACTTCTCCTTCCGATCAGGTTTCGTCATGAATTCAAAAGCTGTTGTCTTCGCTTACCACGATATTGGCTGTGCAGGCATTGAAGCCTTGCTCACCGCCGGCTACGACATTGCTGCCGTGTTCACCCATGCCGACGACCCCAAGGAAAACAATTTCTACGGCTCCGTCGCCCAACTCTGCGCCCGCAACGGCATCCCGGTGCATGCGCCGGAAGACGCCAACCACCCACTGTGGATCGAGCGTATTGCCAAGCTGAACCCGGACTACATCTTCTCCTTCTACTACCGCAACCTGCTGAGCGAGCCTTTGCTGGCCACCGCCAGCAAAGGCGCGTTCAACCTGCACGGTTCGTTGCTGCCTAAATACCGTGGCCGCGCGCCGGCCAACTGGGTGCTGGTCAACGGCGAAACCGAAACCGGCGTGACCCTGCACCGTATGGTCAAGCGTGCTGACGCTGGCGCGATCCTGGCCCAACAGAAAGTCATCATTGACCGCACTGACACCGGCCTGACCCTGCACGCCAAACTGCGTGACGCCGCCGCCAACCTGCTGCGCGATGCGCTGCCGCAACTGGCCCAAGGCAAGCTGGCTGAAACCGCCCAGGACGAAAGCCAAGCCACCTACTTCGGCCGCCGCACCGCCGCCGATGGCAAGCTGGACTGGAAAAAACCGGCTGAAGAACTGTTCAACCTGGTTCGCGCCGTGACCCAGCCGTACCCGGGCGCTTTTTGCGCGGTCGGCGAGCACAAACTGATCGTTTGGCAGGCCGAAGTGGTCAAGGGCAACGAAGGCCTGGCGCCAGGCCGCGTGATCAGCGTCAACCCACTGCGCATTGCCTGCGGTCAAGACTCGCTGGTGGTCAAGTTCGGCCAACGCAACGCCAACGGCCTGTACCTGGCTGGCCCTTCCCTGGCTGACGAGCTCGGCCTGGTGGACGGCTCCGTGCTGCGCGGCGCCGAGTCCGGCCGCAAGCCACGTCGTACCCGCGTGCTGATCCTGGGTGTGAACGGCTTTATCGGTAACCATCTGTCCGAGCGCCTGCTGCGTGACGACCGTTACGAAATCTACGGCCTGGATATTGGCTCCGACGCCATCGAGCGCCTGCGCAACCACCCTAACTTCCACTACGTGGAAGGCGATATCAGCATTCACTCCGAGTGGATCGAGTACCACATCAAGAAGTGCGACGTGGTCCTGCCGCTGGTGGCCATCGCCACGCCAATCGAATACACCCGTAACCCGCTGCGCGTGTTCGAGCTCGACTTCGAAGAGAACCTGAAACTGGTTCGCTACTGCGTCAAGTACAACAAGCGCGTGATCTTCCCGTCGACTTCCGAAGTCTATGGCATGTGCCAGGACCAGTATTTCGACGAAGACACCTCCAACCTGGTGGTGGGCCCGGTCAACAAGCAGCGCTGGATCTACTCGGTCTCCAAGCAACTGCTGGACCGCGTGATCTGGGCTTACGGCGACAAAGGCCTGAACTTCACCCTGTTCCGTCCATTCAACTGGATGGGCCCACGCCTTGACCGCCTGGACTCGGCCCGTATCGGCAGCTCCCGTGCGATCACCCAGCTGATCCTGAACCTGGTGGAAGGCACGCCGATCCGCCTGTTCGACGGTGGCGAGCAGAAGCGCTGCTTCACCGACATCGCCGACGGCATCGAAGCCCTGGCGCGCATCATCGATAACGACAACGATGTGTGCAACGGCCAGATCATCAACATCGGCAACCCGGAAAACGAAGCCAGCATCCGTCAGTTGGGCGAAGAGCTGCTGCGTCAGTTCGAAGCTCACCCGCTGCGCAGCAACTTCCCGCCGTTCGCTGGTTTCCGCGACGTCGAAAGCAAGGCGTTCTACGGCACCGGTTACCAGGACGTGGCACACCGCAAGCCAAGCATCGAAAACGCCAAGCGCCTGCTGAACTGGGAGCCTACCGTTGAGATGAGCGAAACCATCGGCAACACCCTGGATTTCTTCCTGCGCGAAGCCATGCTTGAAATCGCGGACAAGAAATAATGAAGGCAGGCTTGCGCATCGACGTCGACACCTACCGTGGCACCCGTGAAGGTGTGCCGCGGTTGCTCGAATCCCTGGATGAAGCCTCGGTAAAAGCGACGTTCTTCTTCAGCGTCGGGCCGGACAACATGGGGCGCCACTTGTGGCGCCTGATCCGTCCGCAATTCCTGTGGAAGATGCTGCGTTCCAATGCCGCCGGGCTGTACGGCTGGGATATCTTGCTGGCCGGCACCGCCTGGCCGGGCAAGCCGATTGGCCGTGACCTGGGGCATTTGATGCGCCAGGCCAAGGCTGCTGGGCATGAAGTCGGCCTGCACGCGTGGGACCACCACGGCTGGCAGGCCAACACCGGGCGCTGGAGCGATGCACAGCTGGTCGAGCAGATCCGCCGTGGCGTCGACACCTTGAGCGACATCCTCGGTGAACGCATCGACTGTTCAGCGGCTGCCGGTTGGCGTGCCGATGAGCGCGTGGTGCAAGCCAAGCAAGGTTTCAACTTTCGCTACAACAGCGATTGCCGGGGCACCAGCCTGTTTCGTCCAACTCTGGCCGATGGCAGCGCGGGCACCCCACAAATTCCGGTAGACCTGCCGACCTTCGACGAAGTCGTCGGGCCGGTAGTGGCTGCCAAAGACTTCAACAGCTTCATTCTTGACCGCTTTACCGAATCGAAGCTGAACGTCTACACGATCCACGCAGAAGTAGAAGGGATTCTGATGGCTGATGATTTTCGCCAGCTGCTCGCCCAGGCCGGGCAGCGCGGCATCGACTTCAACCCCCTGGGCGACCTGTTGCCTGCGGATGTGAGCACCCTGGCCCAGCAACAGCTGGTGCGCGGTGCACTCAGCGGCCGCGAGGGTTGGCTCGGAGTGCAACAGGCATGATCCGGCGCTGGGCATTGCCCCTGCTCCTGCTGGCGTTTGGCGCGTTTTACCTGTTACCGCTGGCCACCCACGGCCTGTGGATCCCGGATGAAACCCGTTACGCGCAGATCAGCCAGGAAATGCTGCTGACCGGCAAGTGGGCCTCGCCGCACTTCATGGGCATTCGCTACTTCGAAAAACCGGCTGCCGGCTACTGGATGATCGCGCTGGGCCAGGCGATCTTCGGGCAGAACCTGTTCGGCGTGCGGTTTGCCTCAGCCTTGAGCACCGGGCTGAGCATCCTGCTGGTGTACCTGGTGTCGCGCAGGCTGTGGAACGACCCGCAAAAAAGCCTGGTCAGCACCGTGCTGTACATGAGCTTTGTCAGCGTGGCGTTGCTCGGCGGCTACGCCAACCTGGACCCGCAATTCACCTTCTGGGTCAACCTGACCGGCGTTGCGCTGTGGTTCTGCTTCGACAGCACCACGCGCCGTGGCCGTTTATGGTCTTGGGCCTTGCTCGGCTTTGCCTGCGGCATGGGCTTTATGACCAAGGGTTTTCTCGCCTGGCTGCTGCCGGTGCTGATCGCCCTGCCCTACGCCATCTGGCAGAAACGCTTTGGTGAACTGCTCGGTTACGGCGTGGTGGCGGTAGTCGTCGCCATTGTTGTCAGCTTGCCCTGGGCGCTGGCCGTGCACCTGCAAGAGCCGGACTACTGGAACTTCTTCTTCTGGCACGAGCATATCCAACGCTTTGCCGGTGACGATGCCCAGCACGCCGAACCGTTCTGGTACTACCTGCCGCTGATGGTCGCGTTCTCGTTGCCCTGGGTTGCCTTGCTGCCGTCCACGGTCAAACAGGCATGGTTGGACAAACGCCTGCCCAAAACCGCGTTCCTGCTGCTGTGGCTGTTGATGCCCCTGGCGTTCTTCAGCCTGGCCAAAGGCAAGTTGCCGTCCTACATCATGCCGTGCCTGCTGCCGCTGGCTTTGCTGATGGGTTCAACCCTAAGCAACAAGCTCGCCCAGGGCCATGGCCGCGCCTTGCGCATCAACGGTTGGCTGAACTTGAGTGTCGGTGTGCTGGCCGTGTTGGCGCTCAGTTGGTTCCAATTGAAGAAGCCGGTGTACGAACACGGTGAGGAAACCCTCAGCTTGGTGCTGGTGTTTGCCTGCTTGTTCGGCTGGATCCTGGTCAACCTGCTGCAAGCCGCTCGCCCTTTGAAACTGTGGGCCGCGCCGCTGATCGGCAGTGGTTTGCTAGTGCTGCTCGTACCGGCCGCACTGCCCCACTCGGTGGTTTACAACAAGATCCCGGATCAGTTCATCATCGACCACCAGCAGGAATTGCAATCGACCACCGCCTTGCTCAGCAATGACTTGGGCGCGGCGTCGGCCTTGTCCTGGCGCCTGGGGCGTCCGGATGTCGCGCTCTACAACACCGTCGGTGAAGTGAAGTACGGCATTGCCTACGCAGACACTGCCCACCGCAAGATCGGCACCACTCAGGTCCAGCAATGGATGAGTGATGCGCGTAAGCAAGGGTCGGTCGGCGTGGTCATGCGGGTCAAGGGCGACGATGAAGTCGCTGAAGTGAACCTGCTGCCCCAAGACGGCAAGCGTTACGAGCAAGGCAATCTGGTCATCCTGATATTCCCACAGGCCGCGCCATGATCACGCTGGTTCTTTTATTAAGCGCGTGCCTGCTTACGTGCATGGGCCAGGTTTCGCAGAAGTTTGCCGTGGAAAGCTGGCGCGACCAGCCGGACGGTTGGGCGCCAAAGCTGCGTTCGCCTTGGCTGTGGTCGGCGCTGGTGTGCCTGGGCCTGGGTTTGCTGGTATGGCTTTTGGTGTTGCAGCGCCTGGAAGTGGGCATCGCCTACCCCATGCTCAGCCTTAATTTTGTACTGGTCACGCTGATGGCGCGGTTTGTCTTTCATGAACACATCGATGGCCGTCACTGGCTGGGTGTGGCACTGGTCATCGGCGGTGTGGTGTTGCTGGGGCGTCACGTATGAGCCGGGTTCAAGGCTTTGCCCTGGCATTGGGCAGCGTAGGCCTGGTCAGCGCCGCCCAACTGGGCATGCGCTGGAGCATGACGCGCCTGCCGCTGCCTGCCGAATGGCTGAACGCGTTCAACAGCAATGCCATCGACCTCGGCGCCTTGGGCGTGGTGATCCTGGCGATCATCGCCTATGCGCTGTCGATGCTTTGCTGGCTTGGCGCACTCAAGCACCTGCCGCTGGGCCGCGCCTATTCGCTGCTCAGCATCAGCTACGCGTTGGTCTACCTGCTGGCTGCCAGCCTGCCGGTGTTCAACGAAGATTTCTCGCTTTCGAAAACCCTGGGGGTGGCGCTGGTCATCCTCGGTGTTCTGGTCATTAACTCTCGTCGTGCTAGCGTTGCAAGCCCCAGGAATGCCCCATGAAAATCAGTGTATTTGGTAGCGGTTACGTTGGTCTGGTGCAGGCCACCGTATTGGCCGAAGTCGGTCACGATGTGATCTGCATGGACGTGGACAAGAGCAAGGTCGAGTCGCTGCAGAAAGGCCACGTGACGATCTTCGAGCCGGGTCTGGCAGCCATGGTCAAGGAAAACCTGGAAAGCGGACGCCTGCACTTTACCTTTGATGAAAAACTCGCGGTTGAACACGGTGAAGTGCTGTTCATCGCCGTGGGCACACCGTCGGACGAAGACGGTTCGGCCGACCTCAAATACGTGCTGTCGGTGGGCGACGCCGTGTCCCGCCACCGCGTGGAACCGGTGATCCTGGTGGAAAAATCCACCGTTCCCGTTGGTACCGGCGACACCTTGCGCGCGCACATCGAAAAGAGCCTGCGCGTGGCCGGCCGCCACTTGGAGTTCGATATCGTCTCCAACCCGGAATTCCTCAAGGAAGGCTCGGCCGTGGCCGACTGCCGTCGCCCGGACCGCATCATCATCGGCTGCGAGCGTGAAGAAGTGCGTGAAGTGATGCGCGACCTGTACGCGCCGTTCAACCGCAACCACGACCGCATCATCTTCATGGACCTGCGCAGCGCCGAACTGACTAAGTACGCCGCCAACTGCATGCTGGCCACCAAGATCAGCTTTATCAACCAGATCGCCGAACTGGCCGAGCACCTGGGCGCCGACATCGAAGCCGTGCGCCTGGGCATCGGCGCCGACTCGCGCATCGGCTACCACTTTATCTACCCCGGTTGCGGCTATGGCGGCTCGTGCTTCCCCAAAGACATGCGCGCCCTGATCCACAGCGCCAAGCAAGCCAATTGCTCCAGCGACCTGCTCGAAGCCGTTGAGGCCATCAACCAGCGCCAGAAGAGCAAGCTGTTCGAACGCGTCAACGCCTACTTCAAGGGCAACTTGCAGGGTAAAACCTTCGCCTTGTGGGGCCTGGCGTTCAAGCCCAACACCGATGACATGCGCGATGCGCCAAGCCGTGTGCTGATGGAAGCCCTGTGGGCAGCGGGCGCCCATGTGCGCGCGTTTGACCCTGAAGCCATGCAGGAAACCCAGCGCATCTACGGCGACGAGTCGCGCCTGACCCTGCTGGGCACGCCGGAATCGGCGTTGAGCGGCGCTGATGCGCTGATCGTCTGCACCGAATGGCAGCAGTTCAAGGCACCGGATTTCGACCTGATCCACACCCGCCTGAAAAACCCGGTGATCTTCGACGGCCGTAACCTGTACGACGGCGAGCGCCTGGCACGCAAAGGCTTCAAATACTTCCCAATAGGGCGAGGTGACTCCTGCGAACTGCCGATCCCTCAGCAAAACTGGGTGCCGCAGGTCAAGGAAGCCTGAGACGTGAATAGAGCTCAACCTCCCCTGCTCACCGCAACGATCCGCCACCAGTCGCTGGGGCTTGGGCTCCTGGCCCTGGTGCTGTTTATAGTGGGTAACTGGCACCAGGCGATTATCGGGTTTGACTCGCGCTTTGTGCTGTTTGCCCAGGAAATGCTGCGCCATGGGCCGAGCTTCTTCCCCACGACCTATGGCCAGCCCTACGCCGACTACCTGGCGACCTCGACGTTGCTGACGTGGGTCTTGTCGTTGCCGTTCGGCCAGGTCACCAGCTTGACCGCGTGGTTGCCCACCTCCATCGCTTCGGCGCTGATCGTCACGCTGGTGTATCGCCTGACAGCGCCCTACTCCACGCGCTGGGGCCTGCTGAGTATCGCGATGTTGCTGCTCAGCAGCACCTTCATCAGCGAAACTCGTGCGGTGTCGCTGGACCAGATGCTCGCCGCGGTCGTTTTGGCGGTGTTCTACCTAGGTTATGCGCATGATCACTTCGGCGCGGCTAAACGCCTGCATTGGCTGTTCCTGCTGCTGATTATCGGCTTTGCGGTGCGTGGGCCGATTGGCCTCGTGATCCCCACTGGCGTGCTGTGCAGCTATTACCTGCTCAACCGGCAATGGCGCCAACTGTTCACCTTCGGCTTGATTGCCTTGGCGTTGCTGGCGGCGTGTGTCGGTTTGTTGCTGCTGCTGGCCAAGCTCAGTGGTGGCGAGGACTTCATGCAGGACGTGATCCGCATGCAGTTCCTGGGGCGTATGGACGGCACCGAAGGCTCCAGCGGCGTGCTGTATTACTTCACCAGTTCCATGGGCAATTATGCCTTGGCTTACCCGCTGGCCTTGTTGGTGCTGCTGGCCGTGGCAGTCGGTGGGCGACGGGCGCCAGATCCGGCATTGCAGCTGGTGCTGTACTGCGCGGCCGCCGGTTTACTGGTGATGCTCGGTTTGTCGGTACCCCAGGCGAAAAAGGCCCGTTACATCCTGCCGATGCTCCCCATGGCGGCGATCATCGCGGCCTACCCGTTCCAGGTCAGCCAGGGGCGATTGTTCGCCGGGTTGCGCGGCTTGATGCTGGGCATCTGGACGCTGTTGCCGGCATTGTTGGTGATCGGGCTGGTGGTGGCGCGCAAGCGTTACCCGGAACAGTTGAGCAGCCTTGGGCTGATGTTCACGCTATTGGGCGTGCTTCAGGTACTGGCGCTGCTGGCCGTGTTGAAACCGCGCTTGCGACCATTGGCCCCGGCATTCGCGGCGGTACTGGCGTTATGGTCGACCTACATTGTGGTGGTCGAACCGTTGGAGCGCACGCTCTACGACACCCGCACGTTCAGCCTCGCGGTCAAGGCTCAGATCCGCCAACAGCCGGCACCGGTGATACTGCATGGCTTGGGTAAAGATGCCAAAGCCATCAAGTTCATGGTCAACTTCGGATGCGATAAGGTGCCGTTGTTTACCCAAACGTCCGCTGACCTGACGCCGCTGCAAGGGCCTGCCTGGCTGGTGATGAGTGCAGCAGACTTTGAGCGCTTACAAGACCCGCGCTTGCGCACGCTCACCCCGACGCTCACTGGGGAGTTCGACAAAGACCCCTATGTGTTGCTGCATCTGGCGAGGGCGCCCGCGCCTTGATCGCGTTTATAGCGGCGGTTTAACAAACAACGCCCACTCTTTCAGGAGTGGGCGTTTTTCGTCATAACCACCAAGAAACCCCCTACATAGCTATGCGTAACGGCTGTCGCGCGTTGTCTTCCGACGCTTGGAACCCAAATGTAGACTCGTTGCCCAGTGCATTAACTATCTACTGCTCCGATCTAGGGAGGCTGGGGTAAGTGCACATTGGATAACAACAAGGACGCATTAGGCCATGCGACACACAGTGACTTACTTCATTAAGAGGGCAATGCCGTGCCGGTGCTCCCTGGTGGCGTTGAAGGGGCCGCTGGCCGACGACCCCGCGCTGCTGGAAAACCTGCAACGACACCTGTTCAACGAAGAGGCGGATACACGTGTATTGGGACGCCTGAGTACTGCACGGGCAGAGAAGGAATGCCCTGCTCCATTCGACGAAGCCACTTGACTGCATTATCTTTGTATTCAACCCTCATTAATATGCATTGGCGCGCTGGCATTCGGGGCGGCACACTGTGCGAGTTCCTCCCCCAACCGTTGGAACTTTCAAAGGGCTTTTCCGGGTGACCTGATCAGCCTTTTTTTTCGCCTGCTGTTTATGGACCCCTTCGATGCTCGCTCGCTGGTTACCCGCTGCAATCAACACCCGCCCCGCCGAATGGAGCCGCGCCGCAATCGGCATGGCCCTGGGCACGCTGTTCAGTGTCTGGGTGTGCGCCCAGCTGTTTGGCCTGGAGGTGGCCTTGCACTTGCTCGGGCCGCTGGGGGCGTCAGCCGTGCTGCTGTTTGCAGTGTCATCCGGCGCGCTGGCCCAACCGTGGTCGATCATCGGCAGCTATTTATGCGCCGCTGTCGTGGCGCTGCTGATCGCGCGGGTACTGGGGCGCACCTTGGGCAGTGCCTGCCTGGCGGCGGGCATGACCGTTATCCTGATGTGCTGGCTGCGTTGCCTGCACCCACCTGCCGGTGGCCTGGCCATGACCCTGGTGCTCGCCGACCCGGCGTCGATTGCCCTGGGTTGGCAGGAACTCGCACCGGTCATGCTCGGCGCGGGTGCGCTGCTGGCGTGTGCGTTGGCGTATAACAACGTCACCCGCACGCGTTATCCCAAAGGTACAGTCGACTCGCCGGCCGTCGTCCTGGGCAATGCCACGCAGGTCGCTGACCCCTCGATAACGGCGGCCGACTTGAAGCAGGCGTTGGCCGAGATGGAGCAGTTCTACGATGTCGCACCGTCCGAACTCGAACAGCTGATCCACGCGGCGCAAGGCCATGCGCGACGCCGCAGCATTGGCGAAGTGCTGGCCAGTCGACCTGCTGCATAAATGCAAAAACGACCTGCATGATTCACGGTTGTACTGGGCAAATTTGCACTGGTAGGATCACGAGAGGGTTCGCCCGCGAATATCTTGATAAAGAACAATAAAAGCAGGGAGTTACAGATGACTGCTCAGGTTTCATCCGAAGCAAGCCGCGCCGATACTCTTCAGGAAGAAGTGCTGGCCGAGGTGCGCAACCATATCGGCCACCTTACCCTCAACCGCCCCGCTGGCTTGAATGCCATTACCCTGCACATGGTCCGCAGCCTCGCCTCGCAACTGCAGGCCTGGGCGGATGATCCGCAAGTCTATGCCGTGGTCCTGCGCGGCGCTGGCGAAAAAGCCTTCTGTGCCGGGGGTGACATCCGTTCCCTTTACGACAGCTTCAAGAACGGCGACAGCCTGCACGCCGATTTTTTCGTCGAAGAATACGCCCTCGACTTGGCCATTCATCATTACCGCAAGCCCGTACTCGCCTTGATGGACGGGTTCGTCCTCGGCGGCGGCATGGGCCTGGTGCAAGGCGCCGACCTGCGCGTGGTCACCGAGCGCAGCCGCCTGGCGATGCCGGAAGTGGCCATCGGGTATTTCCCGGACGTGGGCGGCAGCTACTTCCTGCCCCGCATTCCTGGCGAACTGGGGATTTACTTAGGCGTGACCGGTGTACAGATTCGCGCCGCCGACGCTCTGTATTGCGGGTTGGCGGACTGGTACTTGGACAGCGCCAAGTTCGCCGACCTCGACCAGAAGCTCGACCGCCTGCAATGGCAGGGCTCGCCGCTCAAGGACCTGCAAGGTGTACTCGCCAAGTTGGCCGTGCAGCAATTGCCCGATGCACCGTTGGCAGCCCTGCGCCCGGCCATCGACCACTTCTTCGCCCTGCCGGACGTGCCCAGCATTGTCGAGCAGTTGCAGCAAGTCACCGTCGCCGACAGCCATGAATGGGCGTTGACCACCGCCAACCTGATGCAAACCCGCTCACCGCTGGCAATGGCCGTCACCCTGGAAATGCTCCGTCGTGGCCGCCGCCTGCCGCTGGAGCAGTGCTTTGCGCTGGAGTTGCACCTGGACCGCCAATGGTTCGAGCGCGGTGACCTGATCGAAGGCGTTCGGGCCTTGATCATCGACAAATACAAAAGCCCGCGCTGGAACCCGCCCTCGATTCACGGGTTGGACGCAACCCATGTGGAAAGCTTCTTCCACAACTTCAAGCAGGTTGGGAGATAAGCCGTGCAAGACATTGAATATACTGAAGAACAAGTAATGATTCGCGACATGGCGCGCGACTTTGCCCGTGGCGAGATCGCCCCGCACGCCCAAGCCTGGGAAAAGGCCGGCTGGATCGATGACGCCTTGGTCGCCAAGATGGGCGAACTGGGCCTGCTGGGCATGGTGGTGCCTGAAGAATGGGGCGGCACTTACGTTGATTACGTCGCCTACGCCTTGGCGGTCGAAGAAATCTCTGCCGGTGACGGCGCCACCGGCGCGCTGATGAGTATCCATAATTCAGTCGGTTGCGGGCCAATTCTCAACTACGGCACACAAGAGCAGAAGCAAACCTGGTTGCCCGACCTTGCCAGTGGCCAGGCCATCGGCTGCTTCTGCCTGACTGAACCCCAGGCCGGTTCCGAAGCCCATAACCTGCGTACCCGTGCCGAACTGCGCGATGGCCAGTGGGTGATCAACGGCGCCAAGCAGTTTGTCAGCAATGGCAAGCGCGCCAAGTTGGCTATTGTGTTTGCGGTGACGGACCCGGAGTTGGGCAAGAAAGGTATTTCTGCTTTCCTGGTGCCCACCGAGACGCCGGGGTTTGTGGTCGACCGCACCGAACACAAGATGGGCATTCGTGCGTCGGATACCTGCGCGGTTACCCTCAACCAGTGCACGGTGCCCGAGGCCAATTTGCTCGGTGAGCGTGGCAAAGGCCTGGCCATTGCCCTGTCCAACCTCGAGGGCGGGCGCATCGGTATTGCCGCCCAGGCCTTGGGCATCGCCCGTGCGGCGTTTGAAGCGGCGCTGGCGTATGCGCGGGATCGGGTGCAATTCGACAAGGCGATCATTGAGCACCAGAGCGTTGCTAACTTGCTGGCTGATATGCAGACGCGCTTGAATGCTGCACGTCTGTTGATCCTGCACGCCGCTCGGTTGCGCAGTGCTGGCAAGCCGTGTTTGTCGGAAGCGTCACAAGCCAAGCTGTTTGCCTCGGAAATGGCTGAAAAGGTTTGCTCCTCGGCGATGCAGATTCATGGCGGGTATGGGTATCTGGAGGATTACCCGGTGGAGCGGTATTACCGTGATGCGCGCATTACGCAGATTTATGAGGGGACGAGTGAGATTCAGCGGATGGTGATTGCGCGGGAGTTGAAGAATTATCAGCTTTGAGGGAATTGGTGTTGTCGAGGGTCTGCTGGGTACATATCCGTTATTGGGGTGATGGCTGATATTGGTTCCGCTCTTACACTACTTTTGCGGGCCGGCATTCCGGTCCTTCCAAAAGTGAGCCGCTGTAAGAGCGGAACCATACGAAGCCGTTACCGCAGCAACGGATATGCCCCCAACCGCAACCCCACCCCTACCCCCCTACCGATCCTTAAACTCAGGCGCCCGCTTACCCACAAACGCCGCCATCCCTTCCTTCTGATCCAGCGTCGCAAACGCCGCATGAAACACCCTGCGCTCAAAACGCACACCTTCAGAAAGACTCACCTCAAACGCACGATTAACGCTTTCCTTGACCATCATACTAATCGGCACAGATTTACCGGCAATCAAGGTCGCAACCTTCAACGCTTCCTCCAGCAATTCATCCGCAGGAACGATACGCGCCACAATCCCACAACGCTCAGCCTCCACCGCATCGATAAAGCGCCCAGTCAGGCACATCTCCATGGCCTTGGCCTTACCCACCGCACGGGTCAGGCGCTGAGTGCCCCCCATACCCGGCAGCACGCCAAGGTTAATTTCCGGCTGACCAAACTTAGCCCCATCACCCGCCAGGATAAAGTCGCACATCAACGCCAGTTCACACCCGCCACCCAGCGCGAAGCCGTTAACCGCAGCAATGATCGGCTTACGCCGGTTAGCCACCCGATCACTGTCGCTAAACAGGTCATCCAGATAGATCTGCGGATACGTCAGCTCCGCCATCTCCTTGATGTCAGCCCCGGCAGCAAAGGCTTTTTTCGAGCCAGTCAGCACGATGCACCCAATCTCAGGATTGGCCTCCAGCCCATCCAACGCCTGGTTCAACTCGCTGACCAGTTGCGCATTCAAGGCGTTCAACGCTTGCGGGCGATTAAGGGTAATCAGCCCTACGCGGCCCTGGACTTCGACCAAAATGGTGTCGTAACTCATGTATCGGCTCCTTAAAGATTGCGTGAGATGACCATGCGCTGGATATCGCTGGTGCCTTCGTAAATCTGGCAGACCCGCACATCGCGGTAGATCCGCTCCAAGGGGAAGTCGCTCAGGTAACCGTAACCGCCCAAGGTTTGCAAGGCGGCCGAGCAGACTTTTTCGGCCATTTCCGAGGCAAACAACTTGGCCATCGAGGCTTCGACCAAGGCCAGCTTGCCGCTGTCGCGCAGGGCGGCGGCGTAATGCACCATCTGCCGAGCGACGGCGATTTGCGTGGCCATGTCCGCCAGGCGAAATGCCACAGCCTGGTGTTCGATCAGCGCTTTGCCAAAACTTTCGCGCTCGCGCGCATAGTCACGGGCGGCCTCAAAGGCGGCACGGGCCATGCCCACCGATTGCGAGGCGATGCCGACGCGGCCACCTTCAAGGTTGGCCAGGGCGATCTTGTAGCCTTCGCCCTCCTCCCCAAGCCGATTGGCGACCGGCACCTTCACGTCCTCAAACAGGATCTGGCAGGTGTCGGAGGCGTGCTGGCCAAGCTTGTCTTCAACCCGCGCGACCGTGTAGCCCGGCGAATCGGTGGGCACGATGAACGCGCTGATCCCACGTTTGCCGGCGGCCGGGTCGGTGACCGCAAACACAATCACAACGCCGGCGTTTTGCCCGGAGGTGATGAACTGTTTGCAGCCATTGAGCACGTAGTGATCGCCTTCCAGGCGTGCACGGGTTTTCAGGCTGCTGGCATCGGAACCGGCTTGCGGTTCGGTCAGCGCGAAGGCGCCCAGCATGGCGCCGCTGGCCAAGGGCTTGAGGAATTGCTCTTTCTGCTGATCGTTGCCGAATTTCAGAATCGGCACGCAGCCCACTGAGTTGTGCACGCTCATGATGGTCGAGCAAGCGCCGTCACCGGCGGCGATCTCTTCCAGGGCCATGGCGTAGGCCAGGTAGCCGGTGTCGCAACCGCCCCACTGTTCCGGCACCAACATGCCGAAAAAGCCCAGCTCGGCCATTTCGCCGATGGCTTGCGTTGGAAAACGGTGCTCGCGGTCCCACTCGGCGGCGAACGGTTTCAAACGCTCCTGGGCAAATTGCCGGGCCGCGTCGCTGATTTGCAGTTGTTCGTCATTGGGCAGCATAAAAAGTCCTTAATACACGCATTCGACGGCCATGGCCGTGGCTTCACCGCCGCCGATGCAAATCGCAGCAACGCCGCGCTTGAGGCCTTTCTGGCGCAGGGCCGAGAGCAACGTCACCAGGATGCGCGCACCCGAGGCACCAATCGGGTGGCCCAGGGCGCAGGCGCCGCCGTGAATGTTGACCTTGCTGTGCGGGATTTCCAGTTTGCTCATGGTCACCAGGCTGACCACCGCGAAGGCCTCGTTGATCTCGAACAGATCTACTTCGTCGAGGTTCCAGCCGGTCTTACTCATCAGCTTGCGAATCGCGCCCACCGGCGCCACCGGGAACAGCCCCGGCTCATCGGCAAATGCGGCGTGCCCATGGATCACCGCCAGTGGCTTGAGGCCGCGCTTGTGCGCTTCGGACTGACGCATCAACAGCAACGCCGCCGCGCCGTCAGAAATCGAACTGGCGTTGGCCGCCGTCACCGTACCGCCTTCGCGGAACGCGGGTTTGAGGCTGGCAATCTTGTCCAGCTTGGCTTTCGGTGGTTGTTCATCATGCAAGATGGTTTTTTGCTCTTTGCCGACGGTGACCTGCACCGGGACGATCTCGGCGGCGAAGCTACCGTGGGTGATCGCCTGTTGGGCACGGGTCAGCGAGGCGATGGCAAAAGCGTCCTGGGCTTCACGGGTGAAGCCATTGTGCTCGGCGCAGTCCTCGGCAAAGCTGCCCATCAGTCGACCCTTGTCGTAGGCGTCTTCGAGGCCGTCGAGGAACATATGGTCGAGCACCTTGCCGTGGCCCATGCGGTAGCCGCTGCGTGCGCGGTCGAGCAGGTACGGTGCATTGGACATGCTTTCCATGCCGCCAGCCACCACCACATCGACACTGCCGGCCAACAATGAATCGTGGGCCAGGATGGTCGCTTCCATGCCCGAGCCGCACATTTTGTTGAGCGTGGTGCAGCGGGTGCCCTTGTCCAACCCGGCGCCCAACGCCGCCTGCCGTGCAGGTGCCTGGCCGAGGCCTGCCGGCAGGACGCAGCCGAACAGCACTTCATCCACGGCGTCCGGCGCAATGCCGGCTCGTTCGACGGCGGCGCGAATCGCGGCGGCGCCCAATTGCGGCGCGGTCAGCCCTTTAAGGTCGCCCTGGAACCCGCCCATGGGCGTGCGCACGGCGCTGACGATAACGATCGGATCGTTCATAAAAATCCTCCTTACTTGGCTGCCATGCGCAAGGCGCCGTCGAGACGGATCACCTCGCCGTTGAGCATGCTGTTTTCAATGATGTGCCGCACCAGTGCGGCGTACTCGGTCGGTTTGCCCAAACGTGGCGGGAATGGCACGCCAGCGGCCAGGGAATCGCGGACTTCCGGGGTCATGCCGGCCATCATCGGTGTTTCAAAAATGCCCGGGGCGATGGTCATGACCCGAATGCCGAAGCGCGCCAGCTCGCGGGCGGCGGGCAGCGTCAGGCTGGCGATGGCGCCTTTGGAGGCGGAATACGCCGCCTGGCCGATCTGCCCATCAAAGGCGGCCACCGACGCGGTATTGATGATCACGCCGCGTTCGCCATCGGCATTCGCCTCGGTTTCGGCGATGGCGGCGGCGGCCAGGCGCAGCAGGTTGAAGCTGCCGATCAGGTTGACGTTGATCACCTGGGTAAAGCTGGCCAAGGCGTGAGGGCCGTTCTTACCGAGGATTTTCTCGCCACGCACCACACCGGCGCAGTTGATCAGCCCGTGCAAGCCACCAAACGCGGCGACGGCCGCTTGCACGGCGGCTTCGGCGGCAGCTTCCTGGCTGATATCCGCCACGGCGCTGCGGGCATTATCACCGAGCTGTTGGGCCTTGGCGGCGACGGCCTCGGCGTTCAGGTCCACCAGCATTACCTTGGCACCGGCGGCCACCAGCATTTCAGCGGTGGCCGCGCCGAGGCCCGAAGCGCCGCCGCTGACCAGGAATACCTTGTTTTCAATCTGCATCTTTATTTCCTTTGAAAGGGATCACGCCAGTGCTGCTTGAGCCTTGGCGATTTCCTGATTACGCAAAATAAAACGTTGCAGCTTGCCGCTCGGGGTCTTGGGCAAGTCGCTGACAAATTCGATTTCTCGCGGGTAAGCATGCGCGGCGAGACGCTTGCGCACGTGCAGGCGCAGCTCTTCGGCGAGTTCCGGGGTGGCACGGTATTGTGCGTTGAGCACCACGAAGGCTTTCACCCGCTCAGTGCGCTCCGAGTCAGGCTTGCCGACCACTGCCGCTTCGACCACGGCCGGGTGCTCAACCAAGGCGCTTTCCACGTCGAACGGGCCAACGCGGTAGCCAGAGGTGGTGATCACATCGTCACTGCGCCCGACAAAGCTGATGCTGCCGTCGGGGTTCAACTCCACCGTGTCGCCGCTGAGGTAGTACTTGCCGACAAAGGCTTTGGTCTTCACACCGTCGTAGCCGGCGAACCAGCACATCGGCGACTGTTCGCGGTCGATGGCCAGGATTCCCGGCTGGCCCGCGGGCAATTCCTGGTGATCGTCATCCAGCACCACAATGCGATGCCCTGGCGAGGCAAACCCCGCCGAGCCGACGTGCACCGGGTGCGCCAGGCCGTGGTGGTTGCACAGCACCATGCCCAGTTCGGTCTGGCCGTAGTGGTCGTGGATGGTCACGCCCAGGTTATCCGCGAACCAGCGGATCACTTCCGGGTTCAGCGGCTCGCCGGCACTGCTGACAATGCGCAGCGTGCCCTTGATCGATCGCACGAATTGCTCGCCACCAGCTATCAACAGGCGATACGCGGTCGGCGAGCCCGTCAGGTTGGTGATCCCGTATTTGTTGATCACCCGGCAGGTGCTTTCCAGGGTGAACGGCCCATCGTAGAAGGTGATCGGGTGGCCCAAGGATAACGGCCCGGTCACGCCAAAATAGATGCCGTAGGCCCAACCCGGGTCGGCCACGTTCCAGAATGCATCTTCGGGGCGCAGGTCTACCGCGTCGCGGGTATAGCTCTGGAACGCGACGATGGCCTTGAGCGGTACCGACAGGGCTTTGGACGGGCCGGTGGTGCCTGAGGTGAACATCAGCAGGAACGGATCGTCTGCGCCCAGCAATACCGGCTCGCAGAGGTTTGAATAGTTGGGCAATTCAGCCCAGAAGCTGTAATCGCCGCGCACAATGCCTTCGCCCTTGGCGCCGGCGACCGTCACGATGGTCGGGCAGCCCTCGACTTCCGCCAGTTTGGGGCGGTTCACCGCGTCGGTGACCACCAGCGCCGCGCCGGAGCTGTTCAGGCGGTGTTCGATAGCCTTGGGGCCGAAGGCAGTAAACAGCGGCTGATAGACCGCGCCGATGCGCCAGGTGGCAAGCACTACCACCAGCAGTTCCGCCGTGCGTGGCAGCAGGCCCGCCACTTTGTCACCGCGTTTGACGCCCTGGGCCAGAAGGAAATTGGCGAAGCGCGCTGCCTGGTCCTGCAAGTCAGTAAAGGTCGACGTGGCGCTGCGCCCGTCCTTACCTTCCCAGAACAGCGCGATGCGGCCCGGCAGTGCGTGCCGGTCGCAGCATTCCACGCAGGCATTGAGGGCCTGCAGGTTGCCGGCCAGTGCGGCGTCGACAGTGTGCTGGTAATCAAACTCGGTGGTGGCAGCCAAATACTCACGCATCGCTTCAATCCTTGTGTTTTTTATTTTCAGGACGTTTTGGAGCCGTTAAAGCGTGGAAATAGTCGCTCTAGAGCGCTGTAGCAGCAATGGTCAAAGCCTTCAACTTGGCTGACTGGTTTGGCCAATCATTGATCGCGCTGATCAGCCAGTCAGTTCTAGTGATTGGACGCTCTTGATTCAAGCTTCTAACCTGAAAGACTGCGCCACCGAAGAAGCCTCCCCGCGATGATCGTTCGTCCCAAACCCAACCTCCTGGGTATCCTGTTCTCCCTCAAGGGCTCGATTGCCAAGCGTATTGCCCTGCGTAGCCTGCTGGTGACCTTGCTGGCCTCGGTGATCGTGCTGGTTGAAACCCTGCACCCGGCGTATTTCTCCACGGTCAACGCCACGCCCTTCACGTTGTTGGGGTTGTCGTTGTCGATCTTCATGAGCTTTCGCAACAACGCCTGTTATGACCGCTGGTGGGAAGGCCGCAAGCAGTTGGGGCAAATGATCATTGAGGTGCGTTCGCTGATTCGCCAGACCCAGGTGCTGAGTGATCCGGTTGAGCGTGCCGGGCTGTTGCGCGGTGTGTGCGGCTTTGCCCATGGCTTGATCGCGCGCCTGCGGCATGAGGACGAAGCGGCGGCGATAAAGCCCTGGATCGGCATTGATCGCACGCACCCCAACCTCCCCGACCATGTGCTGCAACAGCTCGGCGCGCGGTTTTCGGGGCTGGCCGAGCAAGGCGTGATCAGCGAATGGCGCTACACCCAGCTGGAAACCCGACTGGTCAGCCTGAGCCAGGTGCAGGCCTCCTGCGAGCGGATCAAACACACGCCGCTGCCCTTCCCTTACACCTTGTTGCTGCACCGCACCATCTACCTGTTCTGCATTCTGCTGCCGTTTGCGATGGCCGAGCCGCTGGGCTGGCTGACACCGGTGTTCACCGCCATCGTCAGCTACACCTTCTTTGGCCTGGATGAAATTGGCGATGACCTGGAAGACCCGTTCGGCTTCGACGAAAACGACCTGCCATGCAATGCGCTGGTGCGCACCCTGGAGCGCGAGATTCTTGCAGCTCTCGGCGAAAGCGACTTGCCGCCTGCCTTGGAGCCGGTTGAATACGTGCTGACCTGATGCGGGTTTGACACCCGCGGTGGTCTGACCGAAGCTGATGGCTTTGCGATAGCTGCCCCCAGCTTTTGGACGCCTGCATGTCAAAGTCACGCCGTTATTCCATCGTCGGCCTGTGCGCCCTGTTGTTGATTGTGTTGCTTACCTGGTTTTTCTCCCACTCCAGCCCGGTGGCCGTGCCGAAGGCCATCGCCCATGGTTACGGCAAAGCCTTAAAGCAGGCGCATAACGGTGAACCGGGCGCGGCGCGTGTGCTGTATCAACAGCTTGGTCGGCCGGACCTGTCACCTGAACGTCGCGCGGCGTTGCACGCTGAACTGCCCAACTACCCAAGCCCGCAGGCACTGAAGCTTGCCGATAAAGACCTGGCCAATGATTCGCCACTGGTGCGCGAGGCGGCGATTCACAGCATCGTCGGCCTGGTGCCCAGCGGCCAACGCGTGTTGCTGCTGGGGCCAGTGCTGGAGGATCCCGAACAAGCCGTGCGCTTTGCCGCCGCCAATGCCCTGCTCGGCCTCTCTGCGGATACGTTGGGCCTGTACTTCGGGCCCTTGCAGCAAGTACTCGATGAGTTCGTGAAAACGCTCAAGGACCAGCCGGAAACGGCTGAAGGCTGGATTCAGCTGGCGCGCCTGTACATCCACAGCGTGCTGCTGCCGGACGCGCAAAATGCCTTGGCGCAGGCCATGCGTTTGCAGCCGGACAACCTTCAAGCCGGGGTGGCGCAGATCGAGTTATTGGATAAACAAGGCAAGACCGACGAGTCGCGCCAACTGCTGGCACGGCAACTGGCGGCCCACCCGGAGTCGGCCTACCTGCAACATGCCTTGGGCATGTGGTTGCTGCACCACGGCGAGCGCCCTTATGCGCTGCTCGGCCTGTCCAAAGCGGTGGAGCTGGAGCCGGACAATCAGGATTACCGCTACGACTTGGCGACCACCTTGCATGCCCAAGAGGAATTGGAAGCGGCCCAGCGTCAACTGGAAGAAATTGTGCAGCGCCATCCCGCCAACCGCAAAGCTCGCGTGTTGCTGATCAACTACTGGAAAGAGACTGGCCAGTTGCAAAACGTCCAGGTGTTACTGGCGCAACTTGAGCAACAAAACCCGGACGATCCTGCACTGCAACAAGGCCTGTACCAATTATAAGCGCAACGAGGCTACAAATATCACGAAGTGTTGAACCGCTACGGACCACTACGGTCAAGTAAATATGGCGCGCCCAGGGCGGCGCGCTCCTCTACTTGTACGTGACCTGAGGGCACTTCTTGTCTACATCCAAAGAGCTGTTCAGTGAAAAGGCGGCCACCGGCATCGAAGGTCTTGATGACATTCTTTCCGGGGGGCTATCGCGCAGCCACCTGTTCCTGCTGGAAGGCGAACCCGGCACCGGTAAAACCACCGTAGCGCTGCACTTTCTGCAAGCCGGCGCGAAAAACGGTGAACGATCCCTGTACATCACCCTGTCCGAAACCGAGCGCGAATTGCGCCATGGCGCAAAGTCCCACGGCTGGGACCTGGATGACAATATCCACATCTTCGAACTGACCCCACCCGAGAGCCTGCTCGACGCCGACCACCAGCAGAGCCTGCTGTATTCGTCGGACCTGGAATTGGGCGAAGCCACCCGGCAAATCTTTGAAGTGGTCGAAGCGGTCAAGCCGACCCGCGTGGTCATCGACAGCCTGTCGGAGATCCGCCTGCTGGCGCAAAGCTCGCTGCGCTACCGCCGCCAGATCCTGGCGATCAAGCACTACTTCGTGCGCTACGACGCCACCGTGCTGCTGCTCGACGACCTGACCACCGAATCCCTGGATAAAACCGTGCACAGCGTGGCCCACGGCGTGATTCGCCTGGAAGAACTGACCCCCAACTACGGCGCCGAACGCCGCCGCGTGCGGGTGGTGAAATACCGTGGGCAGAAATACCGTGGCGGTTTCCACGACTTCACCATCATGGCCGACGGTATCCATGTATTCCCGCGCTTGGTCGCCGCCGAGCATCGCGGTGGTTACACGCGCCAGACCCTGAGCAGCGGCATAGCCGAATTGGATGCCCTGATGGGCGGCGGCGTCGAGACCGGTTCGAGCAGCTTGATCCTGGGCCCGGCCGGTACCGGCAAGTCGCTGATCTCGATGATCTTTGCCGCAGCCGCCGTGGCCCGTGGCGAAAAAGCCGCGTTGTTTATCTTTGATGAAGAGCTGGGCTTGTTGTTCGAACGCATGCGAAACATGGGCATCGACCTTGAGGCCCTGCAAGCCACCGGCAACTTGCTGATCGAACAGGTCGACGCTGCCGAGCTGTCGCCGGGCGAATTCTCACACCGGGTGCGGCGTTGCGTGGATGAACGCGGGATCAAAACCGTGGTGATCGACAGCATCAACGGCTACCAGGCCGCCATGCCCGAAGAAAATGCCCTGATCCTGCACATGCACGAACTGCTGCTGTACCTCAACCGCCGTGGCGCCGCGACCTTCATGACAGTTGCCCAGCACGGGCTCGTGGGCGATATGCAGGCCCCGGTAGACATCACTTACCTGGCCGATACGGTCATTCTGCTGCGCTACTTCGAAGCGCTGGGCAAGGTGCGTCGGGCCATTTCGATCATCAAGAAACGCACCGGCTCGCATGAATCGACTATCCGCGAATACCGCATCGGCGGTCGCGGCATGACGGTTGGCGAACCCCTGGATAACTTCCAAGGCGTGTTACGCGGCATTCCTACCTACATGGGCGCGGGCTCACCTTTGCTCAAGGAAGAGGGCTAGTGACTGGCCTATCTCCCGTCTCCGAGCGTGCAATCATCCTGGCGCCCATGGGCCGTGACGGCTCATTGGCGCTGATGATGCTGAACCAGGCCGGCTACAGCGGCATCATCGCCACGCACCTGGCGAACCTGTGCGAAGCGTTAGAGCACGGCGCCGGCCTGCTGGTGATCGCCGACGAAGCCCTGCGCGGCGTCGATTTGGAGCCGCTGCTGGAATACCTGCATCAGCAACCGGCCTGGTCGGACCTGCCCATCGTGCTGATGACCCACCATGGCGGCAGCGAGCAGAACGGTTCCTCGCACTTGAGCGGGCTGTTGGGCAACGTGACCTTCCTCGAGCGCCCCTTCCATCCAGTGACCTTGATCAGTCTGGTGAGCGCCGCCCTGCGCGGCCGACGGCGGCAATACGAAGCCCGCGACCGGCTGATTGATTTGAGCGAGAGCGAGCTGCGCCTGCAACGCACGCTGGAAACCCTCGAGCAGCAAGTCGAGGAGCGCACGACGCAACTGCGCACCAATGAAGAGGCGCTGCGCCAGTCGCAGAAAATGGAAGCCGTCGGCCAGTTGACCGGCGGCATCGCCCATGACTTCAACAATATGCTCACCGGGATTATCGGCAGCCTGGAGCTGCTGCGCAGGCGCATATCGCGCGGCAAGCTGGACGACCTCGATGGCCTGATCGACCTAGGCGTGACCTCGGCCAACCGCGCCGCCGGCCTGACCCACCGCCTGCTGGCGTTTTCCCGTCGTCAGTCGCTGGATTCCAAGCCCGTGGAGATCAACCAATTGGTCGCCTCCATGGGCGAATTGCTGCAACGCAGCATCAATGAAAGCATCGCCTTGGATATGCGCCTGAGCGACACGCTCTGGACCGCCGAAGCCGACCCCAACCAGCTCGAAAGCGCCCTGCTCAACCTGGTCATCAACGCACGGGACGCCATGCCTGGCGGCGGCAAGCTGGTGGTCGAAACCACCAACCGCCACCTGGACAGCGTGTTCACCGCCGCCTACGGCACGTTGAAACCCGGTGATTACGTTGAGCTGAGCGTCAGCGACACCGGCTGCGGTATTCCTGAACACCTGCTGGGACGGGTGTTCGATCCGTTTTTCACCACCAAACCCATCGGCCAGGGCACAGGCCTTGGGTTGTCGATGATCTACGGCTTTGCCCGCCAGTCCCACGGCCACGTCACGATCCATAGCGAAATCGATAAAGGCACCACCGTCAGCCTGTTCCTGCCGCGCTTTGTCGGCGAGATGAAGACGCTGGAGCTGCTCAACCCAACGCTGCTGCCCTTCGCCAATGCGGGTGAAACCGTGTTGATCGTCGAGGATGATCCGGCAGTGCGGGTATTAGTCAGTGCAGTGCTCAAAGAACTGGGTTATGCCTTCGTCGAGGCGTGTGATGCTGATACGGCGCTGCCCATCATTGAATCCGACCAGCGTATTGACCTGCTGATCAGCGATGTGGGCCTGCCCGGCATGAACGGCCGGCAGATGGCGGAAATCGGTCGGCAGATGCGCCCGCAGCTCAAGGTGCTGTTTATCACCAGCTACGCCGAACACGCGGCGGTACGCGGCGGCTTCCTGGACCCGGGGATGCAGTTGATCACCAAACCGTTCACGTTTGATCTGTTAACGGCAAAAGTGCGGGAAATGATTCAGGGTTGAGGCGCTACAACAAGGGCTGCATGGCAGCCCTGTCACCCTTCACGCCAGCAGGCGCTGGATATGCTCTTGCAGCGTATCCAAGTCAAACGGCTTGGCCAGGATCGGCGCGTTGCGCGTGATCGGGCTATTGCAGTCGAGAATTTCCTGCGGGTAGCCGCTGATAAAGATCACTTTTAATTCCGGTCGCAACTTGATCGCAGGCTCAGCGATCTGCACCCCGGAAATCCCACCCGGCAGGCGGTAGTCCGTGACCATCAGGTCCAGGTGCGGCTTGGACGCGAGGATTTCGAAGGCCTGCTCCCCGTCGATCGCCTTCAACACCCGATAGCCCAGGCCTGCCAGGTATTCACCCAGCACAAACATAATGGATTCGTCGTCCTCGACGATCAGAACGACATCTTGTGCATCTTCACTCATGGGAAGCCTTTGTCCGGTCAATTGCTGCAGTTACGACCATGGGGTCACGCAGAGGTTGCGTCGAGGTGACGATTGATTTCACGCGGCCGCCTCAAGCGGCAGGCACACCCGGAACAGCGCGCCCTCGCCTATCTGGCTTTGGACCTCGATGGTACCGCCGTGGGCCGCCACGATCTGTTCGGAGATAAACAGCCCCAGGCCCAGGCCCGCCGAGACATGGCTGGCCGACACCCGCTCGAACTGCTGGAATATGCGCTTCTGGTTGTCTTGACTGATGCCGATGCCATGGTCACGCACTTCCACCCGCGCTTCGCCATGCTCGGTGTAGACCCGCACTTCCACCGGGCTCTTGGCCCCGTAGCGCAGCGCGTTGGTCAGCAGGTTGGAGACCACCTGCTCGATGCGGAACTCATCCCAATTGCCCTCCACGGGGCCTTCGGTTTCCAGGTGCATCGATGAGTCAGCGGCCGCGACTTGCGGTGCAAAGTTTTCCACCAGGTTACGCACCAACAGGGCCAGGTCAAAGCGCGCCGGGCGGATCGACAGCTTGCCGGTGCGGATGCGCGACACGTCGAGCATGTCTTCAATCAGGCGAATCAGGCTTTTGATCTGCCGCTCGTCGCGGTCAACCATGGCGTGCATCTTGTCCAGGGTGAATGCGGCGGCGTTATCCCGGGCCAGGTGCATCTTGCGCAGCTGGGTCTCCAGGATCAGGCCGTTAAGCGGCGTACGCACTTCGTGGGCGACGATCGACATGAAGTCGTCACGCATGCGCACCGCCTGCTCCAATTCAGCCTGGGTAGCCTGCAGGCGCGTCAGCAGCAGCTCCTGCTCGCGGCGGCTGCGCTCCAGGGCTTCCACTTGCAGTTTCATCGCCTTGCTCTGGCGGTACAGGTCGACGAACACGTTGACCTTGCTCTTGACCGCGTGGATATCCAGCGGCTTGTGCAGGAAGTCCACGGCGCCGCTTTCATAGCCTTTGAAGGCGTAATTGAGTTCGCGGCCGGCGGCGCTGACGAACACAATCGGGATGTTCTTGGTCTTTTCGGTGCCGCGCATCAGCTCGGCCAGCTCGAAACCGTTCATGCCGGGCATCTGCACATCGAGAATCGCCATGGCGAACTCGTGCTCCAGCAACAGTGACAAGGCCTCGTCGGCGCTCAAGGCCTTGAAGACCTGGCGATCCTCGCGCTTGATCAGCGCTTCGAGGGCCAGCAGGTTTTCCGGCAGATCGTCGACGATCAGCAATTTGGCCTGGATATTACTTAACATGGGGAAGATTCCAGGGAAGCCAGCAATGAGGCAATGCGGCTCAAGGTCAGAATATGGTCAGGTGTGTGCAGTGCCAAGGCCGCCAACGGCATCACGGCAATGTGTGCTTCCTTGGGGTCTTGTACCACGGTGGTGCCGCCCGATTGTTTGACGTGGGCCAGCCCACGCGCGCCGTCCTGGTTGGCGCCGGTCAGCAGGATCGCCAGCAAACCCTTGCCGTAGGCATCAGCGGCTGAGGCGAACAGGTAATCAATGGCCGGACGGGAATAGTGCACGCGGTCTTCCTGGCTCAGGGACAGGCTGTGGTCATGTTCTACCGAGAGGTGGTAGCCGGGCCCGGCGAAGTACACAGTGCCGGCCTCGATCACTTCCTTGTCCCGCGCTTCCTTCACCGGGATACGCAGGCGCCGCGCGAACACTTGCGCCAACTGGCTTCGGCGTTCGTCCGGCAGGTGCAACACGGCAATAATCGGCAAGGCAAACCCTTCAGGCAGGTCGCCAAAAATCTTCAGCAACGCCTCGACGCCGCCGGCTGAGGCGCCGACGACAATGGCTTCAATCCCGAAAAACGGGTTGGCTTGCGCCTCGTTCATGATTTTCGGTAGATCCGTTCCTGCTTGACCAAGGGTTCGAATTGTTTGCTGTAGGCGGAAAAATCCAAGGTTTCCTTACTGCCCAGCACCAGGAAGCCGCGATGACACAGCGACTCATGAAACAATCCAAACGCTCGATCCTGCAATTTTTTATTGAAATAAATCAGTACGTTGCGGCATGAAATTAATTGAGTTTCTGAGAACACACTGTCGGTCGCCAGGCTGTGGTCGGCAAAGGTGACGTTCTCGCGCAGGGTCTTGTCGAAGATCGCGTAATCGTAGGCCGCCGTGTAGTAGTCGGCGAATGAACGTTGGCCGCCAGCCTGCTGATAATTAGCAGTGTAGGCGCGTACATTCTCCAGGGAGAAAATCCCTTGTTTGGCTTTATCCAGCGATGCCGGGTTGATGTCCGTGGCGTAGATGATGGTGCGCTCGAGTACCCCCTCTTCGCGCAGCAGGATCGCCATGGAGTACACCTCCTCGCCTGTGCTGCAGCCGGCGATCCAGATCTTGATCGACGGATAGGTCTTGAGCAACGGCACCACTTCCTGACGAATCGCCAGAAAGTGCGACGGGTCGCGAAACATCTCGCTCACGGGGATCGTCAGAAATTGCAGCAACTGCATGAACGCGCCAGGGTCGTGCAACACCCGCTCCTGCAGCGCCGAAATGGTTGCACAGTCAAACTGGCGCAGGGCATGGGCCACACGCCGCTTGACCGACGCACCGGAATAGTCGCGAAAGTCGTAGCTGTACTTGAGGTAAATCGCCTCGATCAACAGGCGCAGCTCAATGTCGCTGCTTTTGTCCAAAAAACGCTGCTCCACTTAAATACGTTCCATCTTCGGTAGCCATACGCGAATCAGCGAGAACAGGCGATCCAGGTCAATCGGCTTGGCCAGGTAATCGTTGGAGCCTGCCGCGAGGCAGCGCTCCTGATCGTCCTTCATGGCCTTGGCCGTGACCGCAATGATCGGCAACTTCTTCCAGCGCGGGTCCTGACGGATCAAGGCCGTGGCCTCGTAACCGTCCATCTCCGGCATCATCACGTCCATCAGCACCAGGTCGATGTCGTCCACTTCATTGAGTTTGTCGATGGCCTCGCGGCCGTTACGGCCGATCACCACCACCGCACCTTTGTGCTCCAGGGCGCTGGTCAGGGCAAAGATGTTGCGCACATCGTCGTCCACCAACAGGATCTTGCGCCCCTCAAAGACCTTGTCACGGCTGCGCGCGGTCTTGAGCATCTTCTGGCGGTCATGGGACAGCTGGGACTCGACTTTGTGCAGAAAGAGTGTCACTTCATCCAGCAAACGTTCAGGTGAGCGCGCACCCTTGATGATGATCGAGCGCGAGTATTTGCGCAGTTCAGCCTCTTCATCACGGGTCAGGTTACGCCCGGTGTAGACGATGACTGGCGGGAACGAGCAGATATCCTCGGTGGCCATGCGCTTGAGCAGCTCGTTGCCGAGCATGTCCGGCAGCTTGAGGTCGATGATCATGCAGTCGTAGATATTGGTGCGCAGCAGGTCCAGGGCGGCCTGGGCGTAGCCGACGTCGGTGATCTCAATGTCATCGTCGCCGATCAGGCGGGCAATGCTGTCGCGCTGCAGGTCATCGTCTTCCACCAGCAGTACGCGCTTGACCTTCTGTGTCAGCTTGGCTTCCAGGCGCGCAAACACGTCCTTGAGCTCCTCGCGCGTGGTCGGCTTGACCGCATAGCCGATGGCGCCCATGTGCATGGCGGCTTCGACGCGGTCTTCCACGGAAATCACGTGCACAGGGATGTGGCGGGTGTTGGCGTGTTCTTTCAGGCGTTGCAGCACCGTCAGCCCGGAATGGTCCGGCAGGCGCATGTCCAGCAGGATCGCGTCCGGCACGAATTCCTCAGCCAGGCTGTAGCCTTCGTCCGCGCCATGGGCGACCAGGCAGTTGTAGCCCAGCTCGTGGGCCAAATCGAACAGGATGCGCGCAAAGTTCGGCTCGTCTTCCACGACCAGGATGCAACGGGTGGTGAACGGTGCCTTGTCACGGTCATCGGCAAAACGTGGGATCTGTTGCGCATCGGCCACCGGCAGCGGCGAGATGGCGATCGGTGCAGGTGCAGGCGCCGCCACAGCGTGACGCGGCTGCTCGATGGGCGCCGCGCCCTCCTCGCGCTCGATGTACTGCTCCGGCAATACCAGGGTAAACACACTGCCCTTGCCCGGTTCGCTGGTCACGCTGATATAGCCGCCGAGCAACGTGGCCAGGTCGCGCGAGATCGACAAGCCCAGGCCGGTGCCGCCGTAGCGGCGGTTGGTGGTGCCGTCCGCCTGGCGGAAGGCTTCGAAGATGCTTTCCTGCTGGTCCGGGGCGATGCCGATGCCGGAGTCGCGCACCGTAAAGGCAATGCTCTCGTTCGGCGCACGGGACACCGACAGGCTGACCTCGCCCTGCTCGGTGAACTTGATCGCGTTGGACAGCAGGTTCTTGAGGATCTGCTCCAGACGCTGGCGGTCGGTAAACAGCAGGGTCGGCGCATCGCTTTGCACCTCCACCTGGAAGGCCAGCTTGCGGTCGGCGGCCAACGGTTCGAACATGCCGCGCAGGCCGTCCACCAGACGCACGACACTGGAGTTTTCCGGGCGCACCTCGAGCTTGCCGGCTTCGACCTTGGAAATATCCAGAATGTCGTTGATCAGGTTGAGCAAGTCATTGCCCGCCGAATAAATCGACTCGGCAAACTTGACCTGTTCGGCGCTGAGGTTTTCCTGGGGGTTTTCCGCCAGCAGCTTGGCCAGGATCAACGAGCTGTTCAGCGGGGTGCGCAGCTCGTGGGACATGTTGGCGAGGAACTCGGACTTGTACTTGCTGGAGCGCTGCAATTCGTCGGCGCGGTCTTCGAGTTCAAGCTGTGCCTTGTTGAGCTCGACGTTCTTGCGGTCCATGGCGTCGCGCTGCTCGGCCAGGGTCTGGGTCTGTTCGGCCAACTGCTCGTTGGTCTGCTCAAGCTCGGCCTGCTGGGTTTCCAGGTGGGTCTGGGATTCCTTGAGGATGCGTGACTGTTCTTCGAGTTCTTCGTTGGCGGTCTTGAGTTCTTCCTGCTGCACTTGCAGCTCTTCGTTGAGCTGCTGGGTCTCGGCCAGTACTTCCTGCAGGCGCTGGCGATAACGCGCGGCTTCGATAGAGGTGCCGATATTGCCGGCAATCAGCTCCAGCAGTTCGACGTCACGTTCTTCCAGTGAGCGCAGGAAACCCAGTTCGATCACGCCGTTGACACGGTCGTCCTCGCTGGTCGGCATCACCAGCACGCTGCGAGTAGCGCCTTCGCCCAGGCCGGAACTGACCTTGAAGTAGTCCACCGGCACATCGTCCAAGCGAATCAGGCGATCAAGCTGGGCGGCCTGCCCGACGATACCTTCGTCGCTGTAGATCGACTGTTCCTGCTGCTCCTGTTCGCGGGAGAAACCATAGGTCGCCACACGCTTGAGGCCGCCGTGCTCTTCACGCACATACAGCGCGGCGACTGCCGAGCCCATGTATTGGGCAAAGAACTGCAGGATGTTACGGCCCAACATGTTCAGGGTCAGTTGGCCGAGCACTTGTTCGGCCAGTTCGGTCTGACCACTGCGCAGCCAGGCTTGCTGTTCAAGGCGTCGCGCAATCTTCTGTTGTGACGCGAGGTTATCGCTGTAACTCCTTGATAGTGAGAGCAAATTCTTACGACCGACATACGCCAGGAACCCACTCAGGCCGAGTACGAACGCCAGGTACAGGGTGACGCTGACCACCGTGGTCTTGGTGACTTCTTCATTGCGGGTGATGCGGAACTGCTGCTCCATCGCCACCGCATCGTCGTACTCCTTGCGGATCTCGTCCGTGAGGCGCTTGCCCCGACCGGCCTTGACCGCGCTGCGGTAATCACCGCTCTGGCGCTGCATATCAATCATCGACTGCGCGTACTTGTTCCACTCGGCCTGCATCGCCTCTAGGCGCTTGAGGCGGTCTACCTGCTGGGGGTTGTCCGCCACCAGTTCCTGCAGGTTACGCAAGTCGGCAATGATCCGCGGTTTGGCCACTTCGTAGGGGTCGAGGAAATGCTCATCGCCAGTGATCAAGAAGCCGCGCATGCCGGTTTCCAGGTCCACTGTCAGTTTTGATGACTCATTGAGGTTATTGATGACCCGGTCGGTGTGCTCCACCCACTGGATCACCGACAACAAATAAGTAATCAGCACGACGAAAAACACTGCGCTGAGCACGCCCACACCCAACGGCAGGGCCACGTTACGGCTCAGGAGTTTACGAAAGCTCTTTTCATCGACGGACGACGCGGGAGTCATGGGCATGCCTTGGCCAAAGTACGGAAAAAGGAGGAGTTTGCCCGAACATCAGGGGTCAGGGCTATGTTTCTGCGCTGGTTTGAGGCGAAAACCTAGAAGGCGCGGGTGGATTTCGCGCTGATTTTGGCCAGCTTTCTTGAGTACGTCGCACACAACTTATAACAACTTCCTACAGCAAAAGAGGAACGAACTTTCATTGGCTTCGCACTCAGAAGCACGCCTCAGGAACACGGAAGATCTTTTGGACGGCGTCTTCTTATGACTTGCCAAGGTACGCTAAATGAGCATTTCAAGTGTTACGCAACAAACAGTGAACGTCTCCACCACAGAAGCTCAACTGCCTGCGCAAAACATCTCCAACACTTCATCAATAACGCCGGCCCCCGCAAGCAACCTTGACTCGTGTGAATAGCTCCAGCCCTGCACATGCTCAAGGTCAGTTGGCCCTGCACTTGTTCGGCCAGTTCGGTCTGACCATTAGCAGCCAGGCCTGCTGTTCAAGGTGTCTCGCAGTCTTTTGTTGTGATGCGAGGGTCGGCTGTAGCTATCCGAGCGCTCATTCGGCTTTGCGCTGCTGAACCCGCTCACCGGGCGGGACATTGCCGCGCATTAGCGTCACAATGTTTTGATCTCTGGGGAACTTACCTGGATCGACAGGACTCAGGGATGAGAATGGTCGTTAAATGACTAAAGGCCAGCACTTACAACTCCTCAGGAATTTTCCCTATGTCCGTTGCCCCCTCCACCATCCTTGTAGTCGAAGACGACGCCATCGTGCGCATGCTGATCGTCGATGTACTCGAAGAGTTGGAGTTCAGCGTGCTTGAAGCGGCGGACGCTCAAGAGGCCTTGCAGCTGGTCGAAAACACTGACCAGGTGATCGACCTGATGATGACCGATGTCGGCCTGCCCGACATGGACGGTAAGGAGTTAGCGACCAAGGTTCGCGAGTTGCGCCCTGCCCTGCCTATTCTGTTCGCCAGCGGCTATGCCGAAAGTATTGGCGTGCCAGCGGGCATGCAAGTGATCGGCAAACCGTTCTCCATCGACCAGCTGCGTGACAAGGTCAAGTCGATGTTGCCTGTCGGCTGAAGCCCCGCCACGGCACTACGCGCCTCATGCACCCGCCACGGCACTACGCGCCTCATTTCGTTGCACCACCGCATATCTTCGGGCTATTTCAGCTGCTGGGGGGCTACTCTGTGCCTGCTCGCCTGCCCTTATCACTTCACGGCTAAGTCTTGCAGGGATTAACGTGACGTTCGGCCAATAAAACGGTTAACTCAGCGCCTTGATCCCACGCCTTTATAAAGAACTCAGGAAGGAAGCAACAACATGATTGGAAAACCGACGCGCCTGCTGTTGGCGAGCCTCTCGATTCTGATGAGTACCGGTGCCTTGGCCGACTTCACGGCAACCCCGGCCGAAGCCCGGGCCATTGCCAAGGAAGCCTACCTGTATGGCTACCCGGTAGTGGCGATGTACAAGACGCTCTACACCCAGGCCGTGGATAAGGGCGGTGCCAACTTCAAGGCACCGTTCAACCACATCGGTAACACCGCCCAGGTCTTCACCCCCAAGGACACCGCGTTCGCCACCCCGAATTCGGACACGCCTTACTCCTTCATGTGGATGGACTTGCGCAAAGAGCCGTTGGTGCTGACCTTGCCCAAGATCGAAGACAACCGTTACTACTCGGTGCAGTTGATCGACCTCTATACGCAAAATATCGCCTACTTAGGTACGCGCAGTACCGGCAACAATGGCGGCCACTACATGATCGCGGGCCCTGACTGGAAAGGTCAGCAGCCGGTCGACATCGACCGTGTGGTGTACAGCGAAAGCAATATCGCCTATGCCCTGTACCGCACGCAGTTGTTTGACGAGAAGGACCTGAACAAGGTCAAGCAGATCCAGAACGGCTACAAAGTGCAGCCGCTGAGCAGCTATGTAAAACAGCCCGCTCCGGCCCCGGTGTCTAAAATCGTCTGGCCAAAGCCGATGGCCACCATGACCGAGGGGCCGCAGCTGTTCCGCTACCTGAACTTCATGCTCGCGTTTGCCGCACCACAGGACAGCGAAACAGACCTGCTGGCGCGCTTTGCCAAAATCGGTATCGCCCCTGGTGCGCCCTTTAAGGTCAAAGAGTTGACCGCTGAACAACGCAAAGCCCTGGAAGATGGGATTGCCGACGCTCGGGCTGAGTTTGCCGCGTTCAAGAAAGACAAGATCGACACGCACCAAGTGTCCAGCGGTGACCTGTTCGGTAGCCGTGACCGTCTGAAAAACAACTACCTCTACCGCTACGCCGGTGCCGACTTAGGCATTTTTGGTAACTCTGCCGATGAAGCCGTTTACTTGAGCTACCACGTCGACAGCGAAGGTAAACCGACCAATGGTGCGCGCCACAGCTACACCGTGCATTTTGACAAAGACAATTTGCCGCCCGCCGAGGCGTTCTGGTCGCTGACCATGTACGACGCCAAGACCAAGCTGCTGGCGCCTAACCTGAAGAAACGCTACCAGATCAACTCAGGGATGCTGCCCAACCTTAAGCGCGACGCCGACGGCGGCCTGACCCTGGCGTTACAGCACCACGAGCCGCCGAAAGCCGAACAGAGCAACTGGCTGCCCGCCCCGCCCGGTCCGTTTTACGCCGTACTGCGCATCTACCTGCCCAAGCCTGACGTGGGCCAATGGAAGCTGCCACCGTTGACGCCGCTCAAGTAACACCGCGTGCCCGGCCGCAAACGCAGTCGGCCGGGCAGCGCCTTCCCTCCCCTTCCTGCTCAGCTATTACAACCGGCCTGCAAGGAACGCGTTTTAAGCCCTCAGCGCTTTTTCAGCTTCACAAACGACTGATGCAGGTCCGATGCCCAGCCATCGATAACGCCTTTGACGTCATCGGCCTTCATCACCTGCGAGTCGTTGGACAGCGACTTGCCGGTGCCTTTGCGCACCACCTGGGCGATCACCTTGCCATTGGCGCCATCGAGAAACTGCGCCTCGGTGCCCAGGGTTGTTTGCTGGTCACGAATACCTGCGCCGGTGCTCACAGCAGCCACCACCAAGGCCACAGGTATGTATTCGTAGGGTTTCAGGCTTTCAGTCTTGCTGCTGACAGCGGTGATGGCAGCGCGCACCACGATCACCCCCGGGCCTGGGGCGTTGGCCAGTGGCAGTGATTTAGCCAGTTCACGCTTGAGCGCCTGGTTGAAGTAGAGGTTGATACCGTTCAGGGTGCTGTCCGGGATTTTCGCGGTGGCATGCGGCTTGGGATAGAACTGGGTGGGTTCGACATACACCGCGTTGTAACGGCTCACGTCCAAATTCGGGTCGACCCAACGCATCACCTCGGCCCCCGAGGGTGACTTGGCTTCCTTGAGTTGGCTGTAATCGGAGAGAAAGCCGGAATACTCGTCCGGCTGGGTGACCTTACTGGCACACCCTGCCATTGCGATTGAAGCGAGGCACAGCGCGCTGACCATTGGCCTTAGTTTCATCATAGCACTCCTCATTATTGAGCTCCCTGGAGGTGATCATCGAGACACGGAGCCTTATGTATAGCCAACGCAGTGATAAATTGCTCAGCCGCGTTCGCGCGGGATCAGGCTCTGCAGCTGCGACGCCAGGAAGTTCGCGTCGAAGGCAAAGGTGTCCGGGTCTTTGAGGCCGTTGGTTTTCTTCCACAACCAGTCGTTTTTGTCGGCCGCCAGCACCAGCGAGACACTCCCGTGCCGTGCGGCGGTCAGGCCCATGACCGACACGGAAATCGAGCCGCCCGCGCCCATTACGTCAGGCACGAACTCCACCGGCTTGCCGGTGATCTGCACGGTCAGCTTCTCGGTCTTGAAGGTTGATGTTTCTACCGGCAGGCTCGGGCCACTGGCCACGTAGGCTTCACGCTGGACCTCCAGCAAACCCACGGTTTTGACCGGCTCCAGCCACTGCTCAATCTGCCCGAACAGCTCGCCGAGCTTTTGCGCCCAGCGGGCCGACTGCACGTCGAATTGCTGCTTTTTATGCGCTTCGCTGTCGGCGTAATGACGAAGCATCTCGCCCAGTTGCTGTACATCGTCCATTGCGGCGTTCCTTGGATAAGCCAGGTTGCGAACACTGATCATGGCAGATGCGGCGGCGGGCCGATTGCTCCGGTCATTTGGCCGGTAACTGCGTATGACTAAAGCGCGCTGGATGGGTAAGGTGAGGCGACATCCCCTGTCCGGAGCATCGCATGCGCACTATCGGCCTTATCGGCGGCATGAGCTGGGAGTCCAGCGCCGAGTATTACCGCATCATCAACCAGCGCGTGCGCGACCAGCTGGGCCCGCTGCGCTCGGCGCAACTGCTGATGTACAGCGTGGACTTCGGCCCGGTGGAGCAAGCCCAGCATGCCGGCCGGTGGGATGACACCGCGCTGATCCTCGAAGATGCCGCGCGCCGCCTGCAGGCCGGTGGTGCCGAGTGTGTGGTGCTGTGTACCAACACGATGCACTTAGTGGCGCCGCGTATCGAGGCGGCGGTGTCGATTCCGTTCCTGCACATTGCCGATGCGGCAGGTAAAGCCGCTGTTGAGGCTGGCACGCTGACGGTTGGCCTGCTCGGCACCGCATTCACCATGGAACAGGACTTTCTCAAAGCGCGCCTGGCCGCCCAAGGTTTGACCGTGCTGGTGCCCGACGCGGACGAGCGCCAGGCCGTGCACCGGATCATCTATGAGGAGTTGTGTGTCGGGGTGATCAGTGATGCATCGCGCCAAGTTTATCAACGCGTGATCGACTCGCTGGCCGCGCGTGGCGCCCAGGCGATCATCCTCGGCTGTACGGAAATCGGCCTGCTGATCAAGCCGCAGCACAGCGACTTGCCGCTGCTGGACACCACCGAGCTGCATGCGCAGGCTGCGGTGGCGTTTGCTCTAGGGGGTTAAGCCGACTTGCGCAGGCGCGCCATGCTCAGGGTGTCGACGAACACGCCGTCACGCAGGGCGTAATCGCGCAGCCGCCCTTCGACTTCGAAGCCGAACTTGCGGTACAGGTTATGCGCGGCTTCGTTATCGGCGTACACCGTGAGCTCCACGCGGCGCAGGTTCATCCAGTTGTCGGCCACGTCCAGGGCAGCGGTCAACAGCTTGGAACCTACGCCTTTGCCCTGCCAGGCTGTCGCCACGCCCATGCCGAACGAACCGACATGGGCCTGGCGTACGCGCAGGTACTGTTCCAAACCGAGTTGGCCGATTACCTCACCGCCATGCACGGCCACCAGTTGTAGCCGCCGCTCGTTATCGCTGACCAGCTTGTTGCGCCAGGCCTCGACTGACTGGAAAGGCATTTGCAGCACCTGACGGCATACAGCCGGTTCGTTATAGAGCGCGGCCACGCCTTCGAGGTGGGCTTCAGTAAAGCGCTGGATCACGATATGGGGTTCAGGTGTGTGCATTGTGTTTCATCCTTTGAAAGACAAGAGGCAGGCCAGTGTAGGACGCCTCCCTGCACAATGGAAAGCGGCGTGCGCTCTAAGAGGTTGCCTGGCCAACACGTAGCGTTTTCCTACAGGTCTGCTCAGCCGGCTTTGCGATACTTTGAACCTTCCAAGCGTGAACAGGATGTGTCGGCAAAATGGTGAAACAACAGGCAATCGTCGCCAGCATTGGTGCGGCCGTCTTACTGGTGGTGAGTGCTTGTGCAGCATCAGCACGGTGTGTCCTTTGCTGATCTGAGCGCCTGCGTGAACCGTAATGTGGGTGAGTACCTGGCGTATGGCCGTAAACCCGACCGCATTGCGACCTGCTTCGCCTCAGACTGAGCCCACGCGAACCGCGTTCACCCTCGCGTCGCCGCACGCCACAACCGCGCGGCGTCTGCCGCACGCTCGCGCAGCAAGCGCGGTGCGTCATGGCAGGCCTGTTCCAGGCTCATCGGCCCGGACGGCAAGGCAAAAGCGGCGTCCACACCGTGTGCGTACATTTGTTCGTAGCCGTCGCCCAAGGTGCCGGCGATCACGATGACTGGCACGCCGTGCTGCCGGGCAATGCGGGCGACCCCAAACGGAGTTTTACCGCGCAAGGTCTGGGCGTCGAAGCGGCCCTCGCCGGTGATCACCAGGTCCGCGCCACGCACGGCTGCGTCCAGGCCAACCAGCTCGGCGACAACCTCCACGCCCGCACGGAACTGCGCGCCGAGAAAGGCCTTGGCGGCAAACCCCAAACCGCCCGCTGCACCGCTACCGGGTTCATTACGCACGTCTTTGGGCAACACCTTGGCGCAATGATCAGCAAAGTGCCCAAGGGCCGCGTCCAGTTGCTCAACCTGCTGCTCACTGGCGCCTTTTTGCGGACCAAAAATGGCCGAAGCACCGTGCGGGCCACACAGCGGGTTATCCACGTCAGCGGCGATTTCAACGCGCACCTGGGCCAGGCGTGGGTCCAGTTGCTCAAGGCTGATGCGCGCCAGGCGTGCCAAGGCCAGGCCGCCCGGTGCCAGTGCTTGGTCCTGGGCATCTAACAATTGCACACCGAGTGCCTGCATTGCACCGGCACCGCCATCGTTGGTGGCACTGCCCCCAATCGCCAGAATGATGCGCTGCGCGCCGGCATCAAGGGCCGCGCGGATCAATTCGCCAGTGCCGTAAGTGCTGCTGGTGCAGGCATCGCGCTGGCCCGGCGGCACAAGCTGCAAGCCGCTGGCTTCGGCCATCTCAATGATTGCAGTGTGACTCTCAGCCAACCACCCCCAGCGCGCGTCAACGGCGTGACCCAAGGGGCCTCGCACCAGCTGGCGGCGCAACTGCCCGTTGCACGCAGCGAGTACCGAATCCACCGTGCCTTCACCGCCATCGGCCATCGGGCACTGGATCAAGTGTGCATCCGGCCAAACCTGCGCCAACCCCTCGGCAATGGCCTGGGCGACGCCTTCGGCACTGAGGCTGTCCTTGAACGAGTCGGGGGCGATGATGATTTTCATGGGCTTTCTCCGGTTTTTATAACGCCCATGCTGCCAGTTGGCTGCGGCAATGACGCCGGTCCGATGCACAAGTGTGGGTGAGGTTTGTTGTTCATTCCGACAAAACCTGAGGAAATAGCTGTACGCCGAGGTAGAGGGCGAGCATGCCGTCGAGGGTCAGCGGGTCGACGCCGCTGAGCTCGGCGATGCGCTCCATGCGGTAGCGCAGGCTGTTGCGGTGAATGCCCAAGGCATCCGCACACGCTTGGCTTTGGCCGTCATGCGCGCACCAACTGCGCAAGGTGGCGAGGAGTTGGCCGTTACTGTCCTTGGCCAACACCTTGCGCAAGGGGTTGAGCAGTTCATCCAGAGCATCGTCGTTGCGATGGCGCCACAGCATCACCGGCAGGCGGTAGCGGTTGAGCGTCAACAAACGCGATTGGGGCAAGATATCCCGACCATAGGCCAGTAAGTCGCCAACCCGCCGATAGCAACGGCGCAAACCTGCCAGGCCATCCGCTTGCCCGCCGACAGCCACACGCAGGATGTTCCAACCCAGGCCCTGGAGTTTTTCCAGCAGCCGTGGGTTGTCGACTTGCACCGCAGCCGGCCGACACCACAACAGCGAAAACTGCGCCGAGCTGACACACCAACTGTCTGGGTAACGGCTGGTAAGCCAGGCGCTGAGTGCCTCCGCCGATTGGCCCACGCCGAGTTCAAACAGGTACGGCGTACGTGCCATTTGCGGTTTGAGCCCCAGTTGCTGGGCCTCGTCGATGAGGCGCGGCGAGTCGCCACTTTCAGCCAGCAGCAACGCCAGCAAGTCATCACAACGCTGGCGTCGCCACTGCTGTTCGGCTTGCTGATGGCGATGGCTGACCAACATTTCGGCGGTCATGCGCACCAGTTCAGCGTAAGTGCGCAACAGCTCGGGTTCGCCGGTAATGCCCAGCACGCCGATCAAACGTTGATCGTGCATCAGCGGCAGGTTGATGCCCGGCTGCACGCCCTTGAGGTGCTTGGCGGTCTGGCCGTCGATTTCCACCACGCGCCCATTGGCCAGCACCAGTTGCGCGCCTTCATGGCGGGTGTTGATGCGCTCCGGCTCGCCGCTGCCGAGAATCAGCCCCTGACTGTCCATGACGTTGACGTTATAGGGCAGGATCGCCATGGTGCGATCGACAATATCCTGCGCCAAGTCATGATCCAACTCGAACATGGGGCTAAGTTCCTTGAAAGGGTGGGTTGTTCATCGGCACAGCGCAAAGCATGCTTGACTGTGCGCGAGCACAAAGACAGCACCCTGCCAGGTGGCCGAGACTCGTTGGGCGATCAACGTTACCTGCGCATCGCAAAAAATCATAATAAAGAGAGACTCCCATGTCACAGAGCGCCGCTGCCACACTGGCCACCGATGACGATAAAAACGCCATCTACAAGCGCATTACCCTGCGCCTGATCCCCTTCATTTTCATCTGCTACCTGTTCAACTACCTCGACCGGGTGAACGTTGGCTTTGCCAAGTTGCAGATGCTCGATGCGCTGAAACTCAGTGAAACCGTCTACGGCCTCGGTGCCGGGATTTTCTTTATCGGCTACGTGCTGTGCGGCGTGCCGAGCAACCTGGCGCTGACCAAGTTCGGCCCGCGGCGCTGGATTGCGCTGATGATGATCGTGTGGGGCACGCTCTCCACCTGCTTGCTGTTTGTGACCACACCGACGCACTTCTATGGCTTGCGCCTGTTGACCGGTGCCGCCGAAGCCGGCTTCTTCCCGGGTGTGGTGCTGTACCTCTCGCAGTGGTTCCCGACCTTCCGCCGTGGGCGGATCATGGCGTTGTTCATGTCGGCGATCCCGGTGTCCGGCTTGCTCGGCAGCCCGTTTTCCGGGTGGATTCTCAACCACTTCGCCGCCGGCCAAGGTGGCCTCGCGGGCTGGCAGTGGATGTTCCTGCTGCAAGGCATCCCGACCGTCATCCTCGGCGCCCTCGCCTACTTCCTGCTCAGCGACAGCTTTGCCAATGCCAAGTGGCTGACGCCCCATGAGCGTACGGTGCTGGAGGCCGATCAAGCGACAGACCTGGCGAACAAGCCGAAAACCACCACGGACTCGCTCGGCGAAGTGTTCAAGAACCCGGCGATCTGGGCGTTCGGCCTGATCTACTTCTGCATCCAGAGCGGCGTGTACGCCATCAACTTCTGGCTGCCGTCGATCATCAAGAGCCTGGGTTTCAGCGATAACTTGGTGATTGGCTGGCTCAGTGCGATTCCGTATCTGCTGGCGGCCGTGTTCATGCTGCTGGTGGGCCGCTCTGCCGACTTACGCAAAGAACGGCGCTGGCATTTGGTGGTGCCGATGTTGATGGGCGCTATTGGCCTGGTGATCGCGGTGAATTTCGCCACCACCCCGGCGATTGCGATTCTCGGCCTGACCATCGCCACCATGGGCGCCCTCACCGGCTTGCCGATGTTCTGGCCGGTGCCAACCGCCATGCTCAGCGCGGGCGCGGCCGCAGGTGGTTTGGCGCTGATCAACTCCATGGGCCAGATGGCGGGCTTTCTCAGCCCGTATATCGTAGGGTTTGTGAAGGATGCCACCGGGTCCACGGATGTGGCGTTGTACCTGCTAGCGGCAGTGATTGTTGCCGGCAGTGTGTTGGCGTTGCGCATGACCCGGACCTTGAAGGTATAACGCAGCCAGGTGGGTTGGCTTGCCTGCGATAGTGGTACTGGGGTTGTCGCGGGTTTGATGGGGTACATATCCGTTGTTTGGGTTACGGCTGCTATTGGTTCCGCCCTTACGGCGGGTCACTTTTGGAAAAGAGCCCCAAAAGTAACCAAAAGGGCTCTTGCCCCACCATTTTTGGTTACTTTTGTGTCTTTACAAAAGTGACCCGCTGTAAGAGCGGAACCCTAAGCAGCCGTTACCGCAGCAACGGATATGTACTCATATCTAACTAAAGAAACGCCCCGCAGGCAAACCAGCGCCCCCATCACCGTGCTTACACCAATCCCCCACCGTCGATATCAAGGCCGGCCGTCTGGTGGCGCGGTTGCCCGACTGGCAAGGCGAACCCACCCCTTTCAACCTGATGTGCCCTCATCGCCTGCAAGTGTCGGAACGGGTGAACGTGCTGCACCGCTTTCTCCAGCAACGCGGTGAGAACCTGCTGAGCGCATGAAGAAACGCGTGCAGGGCTTGTTCCAGAGCGCTCGAGTCTGGTATTGCATGACTCACGTTTCCCTGCCATGAGGAGCTTTGCATGATTTACCGCACATTGGGCCAGTCCGGGATGAAGGTCAGCGCACTGACCCTGGGCACCATGATGTTTGGCGAACAGACCCACACCGAAGACTCGCTGCGCATCATCGACAAGGCCTGGGACCAAGGCATCAACTTCATCGACACCGCCGACGTCTACACCGGCGGGCGCTCCGAGGAAATCGTTGGCGAGGCGATCGCCCGTCATCGCCAGGATTGGGTGGTGGCGTCCAAGGTCGGCATCGGCCCGGCGGACGGGGTGCCCAACCGCAACGGCTTGAGCCGCAAGCGTATTTTCAACGCGCTGGAAGCCAGCCTCACGCGTCTGGACACCGACTATCTGGACATCTACTACCTGCACCGTGAAGACCACGACACACCGCTGGAAGTGACGGTGTCGGCGATTGGCGACTTGATCCGCCAAGGCAAGATTCGCTACTGGGGCCTGTCCAATTACCGTGGCTGGCGCATTGCCGAAGTCATCCGTGTGGCCGAGCGGTTGGGCGTTGACCTGCCGATCATCAGCCAGCCGCTGTACAACATCGTCAACCGTCAGGCCGAGGTCGAGCAGATCACCGCCGCAGCCGCCTACGGCCTGGGTGTGGTGCCTTACAGCCCGTTGGCTCGTGGTGTACTCAGCGGCAAATACGCACCTGACGTCACCCCCCAAGCCGGCAGCCGTGCAGCGCGCCAGGACAAGCGCATCCTGGAAACCGAGTGGCGTGTGGAGTCATTACGCATCGCCCAGCAGATTCAGCAGTACACCCAAGGGCGTGGGGTAGGTATTGTCGAATTTGCGATTGCCTGGGTGCTGAACAGCTCGGCAGTGAGTTCGGCCATTGTCGGGCCGCGCACTGAAGCGCAGTGGGATGCGTACACCGGCGCGCTGGAGGTGAAGATCAGCGCTGAAGATGAAGCATTTATTGATTCACTGGTGACGCCGGGGCATTCGTCTACGCCGGGGTTTAATGATGTGGGCCATTTTGTGTCGGGGCGTAGTTGCCGATAGTCAAATCGCCCACACCGATCGGTGTGGGCGTTCTTGCTCGTTACTTGCTTAAGTTCTGGCGTGTAACGCGTCGGCGTCCCATTTGTCGACGGGAAAATATGTTCCATTCAAACGGCTTAAAACGTGTAATAGACGTGACAAACAATGTCACGACCAATATATTCCTACGCGAAGTTTTTCCTTTTTTTGTATGAATCGTCTTTCGCGAGGACAGTGTGTCTAAAGGTGTTGTGGTATCAGTCTTAGCCTCGGTGTTATTTGCCGTGATGTATTACTTCACCTCGCTGCTCACGCCATTGAGCGGCCTGGAGATTTTCGGCTGGCGCATGCTGCTGACGGTGCCGTGCATGACGGTATTCATGATTGTCAGCGGCGAATGGCGACGGGTGCTGGAACTGGTGCGAGTGTTGGCGGCAAAGCCACGGTTGATCGGCGGTGTGTTGTTGTCATCGGCCTTGCTCGGCGTGCAGCTGTGGCTGTTTATGTGGGCACCGCTGAATGGGCGCAGCCTGGATGTCTCGGTGGGCTATTTCCTGCTGCCACTGACCATGGTGCTCACCGGGCGCCTGGTGTACGGCGAGCGTTTGTCGCGCCTGCAGCAGATCGCGGTGGTGTTTGCTGCGCTCGGCGTACTTAACGAGCTGTATCAGTCCGGTGGTTTTTCCTGGGCGACACTGGTGGTGATCATCGGTTACCCGATCTACTTCGTGGTGCGCAAATACCTGAGCACCGATCACTTGGGCGGCCTGTGGCTGGATATGGCGCTGATGCTGCCGGTGGCCTGGTGGTTTGTGCAGCACGGCGAACAAGGCTTTGCCGTGATGGATCTGCATCCGAAGTTGTATGTGTTGATTCCGATGCTGGGGCTCATCAGTGCCTCGGCGCTGGTGAGCTATATCCTTGCCAGCCGCTTGCTGCCCTTCAGCCTGTTCGGGCTGCTCAGCTATGTGGAACCGGTCCTGCTGCTCGCGGTGGCGTTGATATTGGGAGAAGGCATCAAGGGCGGCCAATGGCTGACCTACATCCCGATCTGGCTGGCGGTGACAGTGCTGGTGTTTGAGGGCTTCAAGCACTTGGTGCGCCAGCGCAAAGCTTGATTCGCAGGCAATAAAAAGCCCGGCCGGGGTTAACCTCGGCCGGGCTTTTTTACGCTTAGTCGGCGGTCAATACACCACGACGCACCTGGTCACGCTCGATCGATTCGAACAGTGCCTTAAAGTTGCCCTCACCAAAGCCATCATCGCCTTTGCGCTGAATGAATTCGAAGAACACCGGGCCCATCAGGGTTTCCGAGAAGATCTGTAGCAGCAGGCGCTTGTCGCCTTCAATCGACGAACCGTCGAGCAGAATGCCGCGTGCTTGCAGTTGGTCCACCGGTTCGCCGTGGTTCGGCAGGCGGCCTTCGAGCATTTCGTAGTAGGTTTCCGGCGGCGCGGTCATGAAGCGCATGCCGATCTTCTTCAGCGCGTCCCAGGTCTTGACCAGGTCTTCGGTGAGGAAAGCCACGTGCTGGATGCCCTCGCCGTTGAATTGCATCAAGAACTCTTCGATCTGGCCTGCGCCTTTCGACGACTCTTCGTTCAGCGGGATGCGGATCATGCCGTCCGGAGCGCTCATGGCCTTGGAGGTCAGACCGGTGTATTCACCCTTGATATCGAAGTAGCGCGCTTCACGGAAGTTGAACAGCTTCTCGTAGAAGTTCGCCCAGTAGACCATGCGCCCGCGATACACGTTGTGGGTCAGGTGGTCGATGACTTTGAGGCCGGCGCCGACGGGGTTGCGGTCTACGCCTTCGAGGTAGACGAAGTCGATGTCATAGATCGAGCTGCCTTCACCGAAACGGTCGATCAAGTACAGCGGCGCACCGCCGATGCCTTTAATGGCCGGCAGGTTCAGCTCCATCGGGCCGGTTTCGATATGGATCGGCTGTGCGCCCAGTTCCAGGGCGCGGCTGTAGGCCTGCTGCGAGTCTTTGACGCGGAATGCCATGCCACAGACCGACGGGCCGTGTTCGGCCGCAAAGTACGACGCGAGGCTGTCGGGCTGGTTGTTGAGGATCAGGTTGATCTCGCCCTGGCGATACAGGTGCACGTTTTTGGAGCGGTGGGACGCAACTTTGGTAAAGCCCATGATCTCGAAGATCGGCTCCAGGGTGCCTGGGGTTGGCGATGCGAATTCGATAAATTCAAAGCCCATCAGGCCCATTGGGTTTTCGTATTGGTCTGCCATGGTGGCACCTCATCATTCTTGTAATTAACAAATGGTTATTTGCGAGCAAGGATGAGATTTGAGGGTGGCGCACAGGAGAGGCCTCGCACGCTGCGGGCGAGGAAGTCACCAAAGATGAGGGGGGAGCCGAGTAGCTTCATGGTTACATCAGTCTCTGACGGCCGAGGCTTGCGTGAGCGCAAGTCCATATTCTTGTATGCGTAAATCGATTCTACACAGCGTAACAGTAATTGTCCGCACTCTTATCAAATCCCCAATGGCTTGGCCGGCGCAAGGGGTTTGTTGCACAGGCAGATGCCCAGCAGGATCACCGCACCGCCCAGCAGCATCGGCGCGCTGAGTTGCTCGCCCAGCAGCACAGCACCGCAGATGACCGCCGTCAGTGGGTTGAGTGCGATGAACACGCCGGCACGGGTCGCGCCGATACGGCGGATGCCGTCGTACCAAACGATGTAGGCCAGTGCTGAGCCGAGGATGCCCAGATACAGCAGGCTTAGCAGTTGCGGCAGATGGATTGTACTCAGGGCACTTAGTGTGAGCTTGCCGCCAACGAGCGTGGTGATCGTGAGCATCGCCGTGCCCAGCAAGATCGACCACGTTACCGTCTGCAATGGCCCCAGGCTCTGATTAAGGCTGCGGGAAAACACCGAGTAAGCACCCCACCCCACCACACAGCCGAAAATCAGCAGGTCACCGCGCCAGGCACTCTCGGCGCCCTGCAGGAGCAGCGGGTTACGGCTGATGATGACCGCACCGGCGCCCCCCAGGCACAAGGCAATGCCCAGACACCGGGTCGCGCGGCCAGGTAGAGCTTATTTCCCGCGCGCCATCTATCATCTGAATAACCTGATTAGCCCTTCGGCGCTTTCCCCACCCTGCGACAGGCCGTCCCCTCCATGCCTCTGACCGTTAACGGCCCGCGCAAACGCGCCACCCGCTACTTGATCACCGCCCTGAGTGTTCTGCTGCCTATCGCATTGGGCGTGGTGATCCTGCACTGGCAAGCCGAACGCACCCTTCAAGAAAGCACCGCGCAAACCGCCAGCGAGGCCGTGCGCCAGTTTGACCTGATGCTCGACAACACCGCCCTCGCCGCCCAGGCACTGCTGCCACTGGCAGGCCAGCCTTGTGACAACGGTGCGCAACTGGCGCTGCGTGAACAGGTCACGCGTCGGCCTTTTGTGCGCGCAACGACCCTGTCCTGGCAGAAGAACATCTATTGCACCTCGCTGTTCGGGGGTGATTACCAGTCGGCGGTCAACCCGGATGATTATGTCGATGGCACGTTATGGTTGATGAACGGCAACCCGGTGACGCCGGATACGGCGTTGCTGGTTTACCGCTTGGTGGACGGCGACAAAGCGGCGTTTGCCTCGATTGACGGTTACCACCTGACCAACGCCTTGCGCCTGATCAGCCGCTACGCGCACCTGATCCTGCAAGCAGGGCCTAACTGGCTGGATGCCGACGGCAAGGTGCACACCAGCCCCGTACCGGTGTTTGCCGTGGCCCATCACTATTTGGTCTCAGAACGCTTTCCCTACAGTGTCGATGTCGGCATGCCGGCCGGTGAAGTGTGGCGGTACATGGAAGCACGCTACCCGGCGCTGTTCAGCCTTTTGGTGTTCTTTGGCCTGCTAGCGGGCGTGCTCGCGCATTGGCTGCAAAAGCGCTCGTCTGCGCCTACGCATGAATTGCAGCGGGCCTTGGGCGCCAACGAGTTCATCCCGTATTTCCAGCCAGTGGTACGCGGCGATACCCGTGAATGGGCCGGCTGTGAAGTGCTGATGCGCTGGCAGCACCCCAAGGAAGGCCTGGTGCGTCCTGACTTGTTTATCCCGCTGGCAGAGCATTCTGGCCTGATCGTGCCGATGACCCGCGCCTTGTTGCGCCAGACCGCCGCGCAACTTGCCCCGCATGCCGCGCGCTTCAGTCCAGGCTTTCATATTGGCGTGAATATCACCGCGCGCCACTGTCAGGATCTGGACTTGGTTGAGGACTGTGGGGCGTTTCTCGCTGCCTTCGCGCCCGGCCAGGTGACACTGGTGCTGGAGCTGACTGAGCGCGAGCTGATCACGCCAACCGACATCACTCGTCGGCTGTTCGACGCCCTGCATCAACTGGGGGTGATGATTGCGATTGATGACTTCGGCACCGGGCATTCCAGCCTGGGTTACTTGCGCAACTTCAATGTCGATTACTTGAAAATCGATCAAAGCTTTGTCGCCATGATTGGCGCGGATGCACTCTCACGGCATATTCTCGACAGTATCATCGAACTCTCCGGCAAGCTGGATCTGGGCATCGTTGCCGAGGGCGTGGAAACAGCTGAGCAGTGCGACTATCTTGCTGCACAAGGTGTGGATTTCCTGCAGGGTTACCTGTTTGGTAGGCCGTTACCCTGTGACGAGTTCATTAAGTCGCTGGCCAGCCATTGAATAGCCAGCCCGTGCGCTTGATGAAATAATCTTGTTTAGGCAAAAGACATGATTTACTCGTGGGGCATTAACTACTACAATTTTTCCTGCCTGTGCTGAACTCGCAGAAAGGCCTCTTTCTTTGAGTCACCTTATAAGCGCTTGGCTTATAGCTTTGTCTGCAGTTGATATCAGCAAACACCATTATTGGAGTACAGATTTTGTCCAGACTCGCCGAATTTCGCGCAGCAGAAAAAGCCCTTCAAGAGCAGCTTGCCCAGCTCGAATCCTTGAAGAACGACGCCGGCTTGAAGAAAGAAATCGAATTTGAAGAAAAGCTGCAAGGCCTGATGAAGCACTACGGCAAAGGCCTGCGCGACATCATCTCGATCCTTGACCCAAACCCTGGCAAGGCCGGCGCTACGCTCGCCGCCGCACCAAAACAGCGCCGCGCGCGCGTGGTCAAGGTGTATAGCAACCCGCACACCGGTGAGCTGATCGAGACCAAAGGCGGCAACCACCGCGGCCTGAAAGCCTGGAAAGAACAGTATGGCGCTGCCACTGTCGATTCCTGGCTGCGCGGCTGATCACACGGCACGCACAAAAAAGCCCCGCATCTGCGGGGTTTTTTTTGAGGCGTCGAAAACGAACTTAACTAACACTTCACTGTGTTCATTATCGTTCGAGATAACGCGCTCAAAGTTTGAGGCTGTCACGTACCGAACCCACTTCGTCTTTGCTTGCCTCGTAGGCTTCGGCCTGCCCTGCATACGAAAATACATAGGCTTTATCGCTATCAACCGCGCCGACTAATGTTTGCGACAAAACGTGTCGGCCATTTTCAGTAATCACACAAGTAGTTTCCAGCGCCTCAAGACGGCTCAATGTGGTTGGGTGCATCTTGGTGCACACGCTTTGATAACCGCTACCGGCGAAATCTTTCTGGATGGATTTACGCATTTCCAGCAATACACCTTGAAGATTAACTTTATGCCCGGCCTCAATCGGGGTGCCGGTCAACTCCATGACCATCAAGGTATTGCCATTTTCATCGTTCTTGATTGCGCGCTGGCGCGACACTGCCTGGGGTTTTACCGGCGCCTCGCCGTCAACGTCCACTTCCTCGACCTGCCAGCCGCTGGGCCAGTGAATTTCCGGGTCGGCCGCCAGCACAAGCGGGCTGGCCAACAGAAAACACATGGCGCTCAACAGCGAATTACGAAATTCAATCATTACGAAAAACACCCAAGGTTCAAGCGCCAAAGTTTGAGCCCCGGCGCCCGCTGGTCGCAAGCGCTACGTGACTTTTTTCATTTGGCGCAGCGGCTGGGCCTTGCGTATCATGGTTCGGCTGCAGGGATGCTTGCCGCAAGCCAACGGACCGCGCCTATCATTTCAAGTCGCGTTTGCCCCATTTTTTCTGGAGGGCCCATGAGCCTGCACGATCTGAACACCTTCCCGGGCGTCACCGCCCAGCCCGACACCGCCACCTCGAACTTTGTGTTCAACCACACCATGTTGCGGGTCAAGGACATCACCCAGTCGCTGGATTTCTACACCCGCATCCTGGGTTTTTCCCTGGTGGAAAAGCGCGACTTCCCGGAAGCCGAATTCAGCCTGTACTTCCTGGCCCTGGTGGACAAGGCCCAGATTCCAGCTGACGCCGCCGCGCGCACCCAGTGGATGAAGTCGATCCCGGGCATCCTGGAACTGACCCACAACCACGGCACCGAAAACGATGCCGATTTTGCCTACCATAACGGCAACACCGACCCGCGTGGCTTTGGCCATATCTGCATCTCGGTGCCGGATATCGTCGCCGCCTGCGAGCGTTTCGAAGCCCTGGGCTGTGATTTCCAGAAGCGCCTGACCGATGGCCGCATGAAAAGCCTGGCCTTCATCAAGGACCCGGATGCGTACTGGGTTGAGATTATTCAGCCAGCGCCTATGTAAGCGGACAGGGTGACGCAGAGCGTCATCGGAGGCATTCCCACGCGGAGCGTGGGAACGAGAAAAACCCCATGATCACTCATGGGGTTTTTCATTTCCGGGCCCGGATTTACGCCGGTGCGGACGTGCGGATCAGGTGATCGAAAGCACTCAGCGAAGCCTTGGCGCCCTCGCCTACCGCGATCACGATCTGCTTGTACGGCACGGTTGTCACGTCACCGGCGGCAAATATACCTGGCAGCGAAGTCTCGCCACGTGCATCGACAATGATCTCGCCACGCGGGGTCAGCTCCACTGTGCCTTTGAGCCAGTCAGTGTTGGGCAGCAAGCCGATCTGAACGAAGATGCCTTCCAGGTCGATGGTCTTGAACTCGCCACTGTCGCGATCTTTGTACGCCAGGCCGGTGACTTTCTGGCCGTCGCCTTTGACTTCACTGGTCAGCGCACTGGTGATCACGTCCACGTTCGGCAGGCTGTAGAGCTTGCGCTGCAACACGGCGTCGGCGCGCAGTTTGCTGTCGAACTCGAGCAAGGTCACGTGGCTGACGATACCGGCCAGGTCGATGGCTGCTTCAACGCCGGAGTTACCGCCGCCGATCACTGCCACGCGCTTGCCTTTGAACAGCGGGCCGTCGCAGTGCGGGCAGAAGCACACGCCCTTGGCTTTGTATTCCTGCTCGCCCGGCACACCCATTTCGCGCCAGCGGGCGCCAGTGGCCAGGATTACGGTCTTGGACTTGAGGGTCGCACCGCTTTCGAAGCGAATTTCGTGCAAGTCACCGGCGTGTTTCGCAGGGATCAAGCTGCTGGCACGCTGCAGGTTCATGATGTCCACGTCGTACTGACGCACGTGGGCTTCCAGCGCGCTGGCCAGTTTCGGCCCTTCGGTTTCCTGCACCGAGATGAAGTTCTCGATCGACATGGTATCCAGCACCTGGCCACCAAAGCGTTCAGCCGCCACACCGGTGCGGATGCCTTTACGTGCTGCGTAGATGGCAGCGGCAGAACCGGCTGGGCCGCCGCCGACGACCAACACATCAAACGCGTCTTTGGCGCTGATTTTCTCGGCGGCTTTTTCAATGCCGCTGGTGTCGAGCTTGGCAAGGATTTCTTCCAGGCCCATGCGGCCCTGACCAAAGTTCACGCCGTTGAGGTAGACACTTGGCACCGCCATAATCTGGCGCTCATCGACTTCCGCCTGGAACAGCGCACCGTCGATAGCGACGTGGCGGATGTTGGGGTTGAGCACGGCCATCAGGTTCAGCGCCTGGACCACGTCCGGGCAGTTCTGGCACGACAGCGAGAAGTAGGTCTCGAAGCTGAACTCGCCTTTGAGCGCGCGGATCTGTTCAATCACTTCGACACTGGCCTTCGACGGGTGGCCACCGACTTGCAGCAGGGCCAGCACCAGCGAAGTAAATTCATGGCCCATGGGGATGCCGGCGAAACGCAGGCTGATGTCGGCACCCGGGCGGTTGATGGCGAACGAGGGCTTGCGCGCATCATCGCCATCGGTTTTCAGGGTGATCAGCGTGGTGAGGCTGGTTACGTCCTGCAAAAGGCCAAGCATTTCCTCGGATTTCGCACCGTCGTCGAGGGAGGCGACGATCTCGATCGGCTGGGTGACCCGTTCCAGGTATGACTTCAACTGAGCTTTAAGATTGGCGTCCAGCATACGGGCGATTTCCTATTAATTCGGTTTATTGCAGACAAAAAAACGCCCGAGCGAATCTCGCCCGGGCGTTTTGAGGGCGGATGCAGCTTACTGAGGTGCGGAGTTCCGCCCTGGATATTTCACAGACTTAGATCTTGCCGACCAGGTCCAGGGACGGAGCCAGAGTAGCCTCGCCTTCTTTCCACTTGGCTGGGCACACTTCGCCTGGGTGGGCAGCGACGTACTGAGCGGCCTTGATTTTGCGCAGCAGCTCGGAAGCGTCACGGCCAACACCGCCATCGTTCAGTTCAACGATCTTGATCTGACCTTCTGGGTTGATCACGAAAGTACCGCGGTCTGCCAGGCCAGCTTCTTCGATCAGTACGTCGAAGTTGCGCGAGATGGTCAGGGTCGGGTCACCGATCATGGTGTACTGGATTTTGCCGATGGCTGGCGAAGTGTTGTGCCAGGCAGCGTGAGCAAAGTGGGTGTCGGTGGAAACGCTGTAGATCTCGACGCCCAGTTTCTGGAATTCGGCGTAGTTGTCAGCCAGGTCTTCCAGCTCGGTTGGGCAAACGAAGGTGAAGTCGGCTGGGTAAAAGAATACTACGGACCATTTGCCTTTCAGGTCAGCGTCCGACACGTCTACGAAGTTGCCGTTTTTGTATGCGGTAGCTTTGAACGGTTTTACTTGGCTGTTGATGATAGGCATCGTTGACTCTCCGTCAGGGGTTAAGAAGTTGATGAGATGAATGCTACCCACTCTTTCGGCCGATGACTCATTGGCAAACCTCATGCTGACGATTGGTTTTCCCTATCAGGTAACTGTATTAATAGAAGAAATCTCAAATCAGCGGTTGAGTCGCCAGGGTCATGCCCAGAAAGGGCGTCGCTTCAACATAGCGCATGGCGGATTTCATGTCGCTCCAACCGACGTAACTCATCAGCGACTTGATGTCCCAGCCACTGCGATGCGCCCAGGTGGCAAAGCCTCGGCGCAGCGAGTGGCTGGTGTATAGGTCGGCTGGGATGCCCGCGCGCTCCAGCGCTTGGCGCAGCAGCGGGATCACACTGTTGGGGTGCAGCCCCTCCTCGCCCAGGTTGCCCCAGCGATCAATCCCGCGAAACACAGGGCCGCGCACGAGGGCCGAGGCGCTGAGCCATTCGCTGTACGCCTGCACCGGGCACAGGCGCAGCAACGCCGGGGTCTGGTAGGTCTTGCCGAGGTTGTCGCGGTCACTTTTGCTGCGCGGCAGGTACAGGCTGATCCCCGCTCCTGGCACCGCCTGCACGTGCTCGATGTTCAGGCGGCACAACTCATCACTGCGAAAGCCCCGCCAGAAGCCAAGCAGGATCAGCGCGGTGTCGCGCTTGGCGCGCAGCAATCGGGGTGAGTCCTGATCGTTGCTCGCCTGCAGCGCTTCTGCCTGCAGCGAAGCCACCACCTGCTCAAGGTGTTTAAGTTGCAGCGGCTCGGCCTGTTTCTCCTGCGCCGGGTGTACGGCACGAATGCCCTTGAGCACCTTGCGCACCACCGGCGCCTTGGTCGGGTCGGGAAACCCCTGGCTGGTGTGCCACTGCGCCAACGCCGAAAGCCGCAGCTTCAAGGTGTTGACCGCCAGCACGCCGGCATGCGCCACCAAATAGCGCGCCACGCTGTCGCTGGTCGCGGGCAGGAAGCCGCCCCAATTCACTTCGAAGTGCTCGATGGCCGCGCGGTAGCTGAGGCGGGTGTTATCGCGGGTGGCGGCGTTGAGGTACCGGTCCAGATCGCTCATGAAAGGCCTATTCGTACTGCGACAGGGTGAGTTTGCGCTTAAAACGGCTATGACACGGGATAATACGCCAATATCCCATCTGTTAAATCATGAATTTAAACGGTTTTTTATTCGTGATACAGTACGTATATACATACTACATACCACAGTACTAAATCGACGGAGACCCCATGGCTCGCGGCGGCATAAACAAAGCAGTAGTTCAAACGGCACGCCTGGCGATCCTTGCCCGCGGCGAAAACCCCAGCATCGACGCGGTACGCATCGAGATGGGTAATACCGGCTCAAAAACCACGATTCATCGCTATTTGAAGGAACTGGACGACAGCGAAACCCGGGTGACCATCACCGAAGCGCCTATTGATGACGAGCTGGGTGAGCTGGTGGCACGGCTGGCCCTGCGCCTAAAAGAGAAGGCCCAGGAGCCGATCGACCTGGCCCTGGCGCAGTTCGAACAGCACAAAGCTGCCCTGCTCGCCCAGGTGCAGACGCTTGAGCAGGCGCACGCCGAGCTCAAGCAGCAATTTGATATCCAGGGCGCCGCCCTGGCAGAAGAAAGCGCCGCCCTGCAAACCACCAGCACTAGCCTTCAGACCGAGCAAACCCGCAACGCCGGGCTCAGTCAGGCGTGCAGCGATTACGAGCTACGCATCAACGACAAGGACGAGCAGATTCGCTCGCTGGAAGAAAAGCACCTGCACGCCCGCGACGCCCTCGAGCATTACCGCAATGCAATCAAGGAACAGCGCGAGCAAGAACAGCGCCGCCACGAAGGCCAGCTGCAACAGGTGCAGGCGGAACTGCGCCAGGCCCAGCAAAGCGCAATGGTGCGTCAGGACGAGATCACACAGTTGCACCGCGACAATGAGCGGCTGTTGATCGAGCACCGCGTAACCGCGAAGGAATTGGCCGCGCTGCAGGAGCAAACCCGCAAAGACCAGGCCTTGCAGCAAAAGCTCAGTGAACAGGTCAGCCTGATTGAAAGCGAACGCACCCTGCTTCAGGAGCGCCTGCGGGTGGCCGTGCTGGAAAGCCAGTCACGCCAGGACGTGCTGAGCGAACAGCAGCAGACCAACAAAAGCCTGGAACTGGACCTTATCAAGGCCCAGGCCAGTATCGAGGCGTTGCGCCTGGCGGCCGCCGTTGCAGCGGCGCCAGAGGCAACATCGCCCACCTGATCAGTCGGCCACAGGCGTGCGCATGGTGACAAATCTTCCGCCGCGTGGTGCACCCGATGTTTCATCGAAATGCTGCTTGGTCGCGCCCGCCTTGAGCGCGATGCCACCCTGAGACTTCGCCGGCGTCCGGCCCCACCATGTGGCAACCCAGCACCTTGTCGGTGTCGGCGTCGACCACCAGTTTCATCAAGGTCTTTTCCTGGCAATCCGTCAGCGTCAGCTTCATGGGTCGGAAGCGGCTTTCGAAGATCTGCACCTTGTGGCCGTCTTGCCTTCTTCCTCAGCCACGTGCCATGTTCGGCAGGCTGAACACGCCGTCGGATCATCGTATCCACTGGCGATATGCTCAGGCTTGAACAAGCGACGTGCCACCGCCATGCCTTCAGCCAGGGCAACCGGCGTCAATTGCACACGACCAATCACATCACCGATCGCCAGGATCGACGACTCGGCGGTCTGGTACAGGTCATCCACCTCAACGAAGCCGCGCTCGTCCAATTTGACGCCAGTATTCTCCAGACCCAGATTGTCCAACATCGGGCGGCGGCCGGTGGCATAAAACACGCAATCGGCCTCCAGCACACGACCGTCTTTCAGCGTGGCCTTGAGGCTGCCATCGGCTTGTTTGTCGATGCGCTCGATATCAGCGTTAAATTGCAGGTCCAGGCCGCGCTTGGTCAGCTCTTCTTTCAGGTGGTGCGCACGCCCGTCAAAACCGCGCAGAACAGTCGCCGCGATACAGCAGCGGTTGGCGCCAGCCATGGAAAATCCGGCAAACTCACGCGATGTAACCCCCCCACCACCATACCGCTTGGCACGTTAGAAGAAGCTCTTGGAGCCATGCTGTCGCCCCGGAATTCGGGATTGCGGCCAGCCCCGTGGCGATCAATGTGTTGGCGTAAGCGCTCACCTTGATTCACTGATGGGGACAGCGCGCTGCCTTCATGCAGGGTACGCCCTGTTGACCACAGGTTGCGTAATCCATTGAGCGATTGATTCGCGGTCTTTGTTGGCATCAGTGCCCAATCAAAGTTGCCTCCCCGGACCAGCCAAACCCTGCCTGCTCGAAGTCTTCGCAATGGCGCCGAACCAATTTTCGGTACGCAGCCGACGTTACCAGTCCGCCCAGGTAGCGGCTTTCGCCACGGCCACCTTGGCACCAAAGCCGCGGAAAACGCGCGCCACCCGCCGAACCGGCGCCAATTACATACAGATCAAAATCGTAGGCCATTTCACTCTCCTTGGCAGGACACCAGCATACCGACTCACATGGGGCTGAAAAACGAAAAAGCCACCTAAGGTGGCTTTTTTAGAACAGTCGGGCAGGCGTGAATCAGTAAGCCTTGCCAGTCTTGTAGAAGTGCTCGTAGCAGAAGTTGGTTGCCTCGATGTAGCCTTCAGCGCCACCGCAGTCGAAACGACGACCCTTGAACTTGTACGCGATCACACAACCGTCTTTTGCCTGCTTCAACAGGGCGTCAGTGATCTGGATCTCGCCACCCTTGCCTGGCTCGGTTTCTTCGATCAGCTTGAAGATGTCCGGGGTCAGAATGTAACGGCCGATGATCGCCAGGTTCGACGGAGCATCTTCCGGCGCTGGTTTTTCGACCATGTCGCGTACGCGGATCAGGCCATCACCAATGTCGTCACCGGCAATCACGCCATACTTGTTGGTCTCTTGAGGATCAACCTCTTGAACCGCAACGATGGTGCAACGGTACTTCTGGTACAGCTTGACCATCTGGGTCAGCACGCCGTCGCCTTCCAGGTTGACGCACAGGTCGTCCGCCAGGACCACGGCGAACGGTTCGTCACCGATCAGCGGACGGCCGGTCAGGATCGCGTGGCCAAGGCCTTTCATCTGGGTTTGACGGGTGTAGGAGAACGAGCACTCGTCGAGCAATTTACGGATACCGACCAGGTACTTTTCCTTGTCGGTGCCCTTGATCTGGTTTTCCAGCTCGTAGCTGATATCGAAATGGTCTTCCAGCGCGCGCTTACCACGGCCGGTGACGATGGAGATTTCGTTCAGGCCAGCATCCAGTGCCTCTTCGACGCCGTACTGAATCAGTGGCTTGTTCACCACCGGCAGCATCTCTTTGGGCATGGCTTTGGTCGCTGGTAAGAAGCGAGTGCCGTAACCGGCTGCTGGGAACAAGCATTTCTTGATCATATGAGTCCTTACAAAGGGCTGTGCGTACGGAATTCGGCGCAGTCTAATCAGGCCGCAGTCACCTTACAATGGGTCCTGCTGGCGTTGCGATGTCAACATAGAGAAAAAATGTCGGCGTAAGTTCCACTTATCTTCCGACAAGTACCTTCACCCTCGACCGGCAAACAACCTACAAGCCAATGTTTCTGAGGGCTACATCCCTTTTAGCATGCTTTCAAGCTGAGGGCACTGATGTGGAATAACTTCGGCGGGCGCAGTGCATTTGTGCGCTATCATTGCGCCCTTGAACCAGACCACGAGATTGTTAATAGATGTCAGAACCAAAAGGTGTAAACGGCTACCTGATCACGCAGCGCGCAGACGGCTGGCACTTGATCAACTTCCACGGTGACAGCGTCGCTGGGGTATTCCCGACCGAAGCCATGGCTACTGCAGTCGCCGAAGTGTTTGTGGATGAAGCCGGTCACGCATCGAGCAAGCGACCGAAGGGCAAGTAAGCCTCTATGCCCCGCGCCAAAAGCCCCGTTAAGCGGGGCTTTTTTGTGTTTGTCTGTACCTACATGGCAGTTCGCTATAATCTGCTGCGAACGCCCCACGACAGTGTCAGCGCCCCTCCAACACCCTCGACGACGAACCAACACATGAACAAAATTCTGGCATTGACTGCGGCCCTTGCGCTGATGACCGGCTGCACCACTACATCCGACACTTACCTTAAAAATGGCGAACAAGGCCTGACCATCGACTGCTCGGGCGAGGCCAATTCGTGGGCCAGTTGCTACGAAAAAGCCGACGCGTCCTGCGCGGGCACCGGTTATCGTATCGTCGGTACCGACGGCACGCCGTCACTCAAAGAAAGCGACAAGACCCTGGGCAAAGACGTCGGCAACTTCAAAAGCCGCAGCGTCGTTGTGGTCTGCAAGTAAGCCGTATGGCTACAGGTGAATTTCGGCGAACTTGATGCCCAGCTCGCGTAACAGCTCGATCAGGTCATCCAGGCGCGGGAACGACTCGACTTCATCCTGCTCATCCACCAGGAAGTAACTGCGCCCGCCGCTTTTCTTGAAAAAGACGATCCATTCACCCAGGTCGGCGGGGTTCTGGATGACATGGGTGGCCGATATCTGACCCTCGGCATTGCGGGTTTTAACGTGTTCACGTTTCATGGCGGGTTTCCGAATAAAGACAAATGCCGCGCAAACTCAAGGCTTGCGCGGCATTTTTTGCATTGAATACCCGACAGTTTAACGGATGCCTTGGGACTGTCGAGACAACACCCAAAAGCAGCGCAAAAAAAAGCCTGGCCCCGCAACAGCAGGGCCAGGCTTTTTTATCGGATTAAGTGTGCGGGTTGAACCTTAGGGCTCAGCCGGAAATACATTCCTCCGCGGCTTTCTTCACGTCGCCCGGGCGAATCGGTACATTGGACATGCTTTCATAGAGCTTGATGCTGCTGCCGCTGGAGCGCTCTTCAATCTCGAAGATCGCCGAAGGGTCAGCCGAGAATTTCTGCGGCACAATCACCTGTACACCGTCCTTATGCGGCTCGATCTGCGGTGGACGCCGGGTTTCAGCCAACTTGCGAACCACACACGCGGCATATTCCGGCGGCTTCTTCCCTGAAATGACCACCAATGTTGGCGGGGTCTGCTTGATATCTGCAACCGAAGCACATCCACCCAACGCCAAGGCCAGAACCAACACACTCCACTTCATACTAAAACCTCCGATAAAGACCCTACGACAGCGCTGAGAGTAATTTTCTCCCGCTAATGTAGGATTTATCTCTGAAAACTCGGTAAATAACTGTTTTAAATTGTCGAAGTCGTCAACGACGACCCGATAATAAACACGCTGGGGCTGATAAACTCTATCTTAACCTACGTATCATTCTGATTTTTCAGAAAAAGCCCTTCTGGAGACACCCATGAAATTCATCCACCAGCGCGAGCACCTCAACGAGGGCGACATCGTTGTCATCGAATGCTCGCAGACCTGCAACATTCGCCTGATGAGCGATGCCAACTTTCGCAGCTTCAAGAACGGTGGCCGCCACACCTACCACGGCGGCGCGTTCGACCAGTTCCCGGCGAAAATCACCGCACCCAGCACCGGTTTCTGGAACATTACCCTGGACGTGGTGACGCGCCGCGCGATCAGCGTTACGCGCAAACCGGCGCTGTCCCACAAGATTCGCATTGTTCGTCGCACCAGCACCAAGCTGAGCTGAACCCTGAACAGGAAAACCGCTGTGACCCCTACGACCAAATACGTCATCAAGTACAAGCTCAACGGCGAACGCCGCTTTGAGTTCGCCCAGTTGCAAACCAACGACGTCGACGAAGCCAAGCAAGCCCTGGCGAAAATCCACGATGCAACCGACGAAATCACCGACATCACCGTGAGCAAGGCGCTGTAAGCCATGCCCGGCCCGACTGCGGACCTGTTTGCCGACGACGCCCTGCAACAACCCGCAGGGCGTGAACAGATTGGCGAAGAGTCTTACGTGTTAAGGGGCTATGCCCTGCCCCGGGTCGAGCGTCTGTTACCTGAACTACGGCGCATATTGGCCCAATCACCGTTTCGGCAAATGGTCACACCCGGCGGCTTTACCATGTCGGCGGCGCTGAGCAGTTGCGGCGAGCTGGGTTGGACCACCGACAGCAGCGGCTATCGTTACAGCCCGCTTGACCCGCGCAGCCAGCAACCGTGGCCTGCCATGCCTCACACGTTGCGCGAACTGGCTGTGCAGGCGGCCGCAGAAGCCGGCTTCAGCGACTTCACTCCGGATGCCTGCCTGATCAACCGCTATGTGCCCGGCGCCAAGATGTCCCTGCACCAAGACAAGAACGAACGGTGCTACAACGCGCCCGTGGTCTCCGTGTCACTGGGCCTGCCGGCGATTTTCCTGTTTGGCGGCCATGAACGCGGCAACCGCACGCAAAAGGTCTCGCTGTTTCATGGCGATGTGGTGGTCTGGGGCGGCGTCGATCGCTTGCGCTTTCATGGGGTGATGCCAATCAAGGACGGCGTGCATCCGGTCATGGGCCCGCAACGCATCAACCTGACCTTTCGCACCGCCGGTTAATTTGACCGCAAGCTTGTGAGTGCCGAGCGTGGCCAGCACGGCTAATCTGGCCGTGAGCCGCCAAGAGTGCAGACCATGACCAACGAACAAGACCCGCGCTGGGCCGCCATCGTCACCCGCGACGCCAAGGCAGACGCACTGTTTGTGTACGGGGTTAAAACCACCGGCGTGTACTGCCGCCCCAGCAGCGCCTCGCGCTTGCCACGGCCGGAAAACATCGAATTCTTCGACACGCCGCTGCAAGCCGAAGCCGCAGGTTATCGCCCCAGCAAACGCGCCGCGGGTGACCAGACTCAATTGGCCGCGCACCATGGGCAACTGGTTGCCGATGCGTGCCGCCGCATCGAACAGGCCGAAACGCCGCCCAGCCTGGACGCTCTCGCACGCCCGGCCGGGTTAAGCGCGTTCCATTTCCACCGCGTATTCAAAGCCATCACTGGCCTGACGCCCAAGGGTTACGCCAACGCCCTGCGCTCGCGCAAAGTACGCGATGGCCTCAAGGGGCAGCACTCGGTTACCGACGCGCTGTATGACGCAGGCTTCAACTCCAACAGCCGCTTTTATGAGGCGGCTGACCAGCTACTCGGCATGAAGCCCTGCGATTACAAGGCCGGCGGCACCAACAGTGAAATTCGCTTTGCCGTGGGCCAATGCTCATTGGGGGCGATTCTGGTGGCGCAGAGTCAACGCGGTGTCTGTGCGATTTTGCTGGGGGATGACCCGGACCAACTGGTGCGCGACCTGCAGGACCAGTTCCCCAAGGCCGAGTTGGTCGGTGCGGACCGGGACTTCGAACAATTGATTGCGCAGGTAGTGGGCTTTGTCGAAGCGCCTGCCTTGGGCCTGGATTTACCCCTGGATTTGCGCGGCACCGCCTTTCAGGAACGGGTGTGGCAGGCGCTGCGCGAAATTCCGGTGGGCAGCACTGCCAGCTACGCGCAAATTGCCCAGCGGATCGGCGCGCCCACATCCTTTAGAGCGGTGGCCCAGGCCTGCGGAGCCAACCACTTGGCGGTGGCAATTCCCTGCCACCGCGTGGTGCGCAGCAACGGCGAGCTTTCGGGCTACCGCTGGGGCGTGGAGCGCAAGCGCCAGCTGCTGGAGCGCGAAAGTCAGTAACGGCTAGTGGATACCGATATAGATCAGCGCCACGTCGTCCGCCGGGTACACCTCAAAATCGGTGACAAACGCACGCGACTCCACACCCGGCTGCTCAAAGTAGTCCCAGACGTGCTGCCAAGCCGTGATGATCGCAGCCGGCATCGGCCCACGCGCCTCAAACACCAAATAACGCCCCGGCTCAATCACCAAGCTGTCAAACCCGGCAGCCGGTGCCTGGGTCGCCACGCCCGCAGTGACATCAAACAGCCCTTGCGCATCGGACTCATAGCCGCTGTACACCCCGTACATCGGTGACTCCGGCTGCTTGCCGGGTATTTTCTGGTAAAGCTCTTCAGCGAAAAACCGTTGCCACATCGGGCCGATCTTCGCGCTCGAAGGCTGGGCTTCATCCGCATTACGCGTGCGAACTTTCAGCCCGGACACACGAACGGCCGCTACCTGTTGTTCCTTGATTGTTTGCACCGCGCTCTCCTTTTAAAACGTCAATTTACGCTTACTTAGCGTTCCGTTTACGAAGCTTTGCGTTTAGGACACTCTGCAACCTTATACCGGTTACCGCACAGCGCCATACTGCACCTGCGACGTTTGCTCCGAAGCTTTGCGTTTAGGACACTCTGCAACCTTATACGGTTACCGCACAGCGCCATACTGCACCTGCGACGTTTGTGCGCCTTGGTCCGATCATAAAACCACAGACTTGCCAGAAGTCCCACGGCACGCCGTCGATAGTCGCCAGGGTGTTGAGCATGCCCAGCACCGGGTCATCAGCCAGCACCATGCCATCAATTGATGGCGCCGCACGAAAACCCACTTTCGTCCAGTGAATAAAACAGACTGGCCGGGTGCCAATCGCCCTGCTAAAACAGCGCAAAGTCTTACTCACGCTGGAGACGCATCCCATGAGCAGCTGGCCAGACACTCGAATTCTTGACCTGCTGGGCATTGAAGTGCCCATCATCCAGGCCCCTATGGCCGGGGCAACGACCACCGCCATGGTCATCGCCACCAATGCGGCCGGCGGGCTGGGCTCAATGCCCGCCGCAGCGCTGACCATCGAGCAACTGCGTGAAGCCTTGGCCACGATCCGCCAGGCAAGCTCGCGGCCGATCAATGTGAATTTCTTCTGTCATCAACCGCCCGCCGCCGATGAAGCCGGTGACCGCCGCTGGAAGGACTTGCTGGAACCTTACTACCATGAACTCGGCGCCGATTTTGACGCGCCAACGCCCGCGTCCAACCGCGCACCCTTTAATGACGCTGCCTGCAAAGTGGTCGAAGAGTTCCGCCCCGAAGTGGTGAGCTTTCACTTTGGCCTGCCGGAAAAAGCCTTGCTCGACCGGGTCAAAGCCACGGGCGCCAAGGTACTGTCATCGGCCACCACCGTGGAAGAAGCCCTCTGGCTGGAACAGCATGGCTGCGACGCCATCATTGCAATGGGGTTTGAGGCTGGCGGGCATCGCGGGTTGTTTCTCAGCGACGACCTCAACACCCAGATCGGCCTGATGGCACTGCTGCCGCAGATTGTCGACGCGGTCAGCGTGCCGGTGATCGCCGCCGGTGGTATCGGTGATGCGCGCGGCATTGTCGCGGCATTCGCCCTGGGCGCTTCGGCCGTGCAAGTGGGTACCGCGTACCTCTTCACTCCCGAAGCCAACGTCAGCGCTTCCCATCACCATGCACTGCGCCACGCCCAAGCCAGCGAGACCGCACTGACCAACCTGTTCACCGGCCGCCCGGCGCGAGGCATCGTTAACCGCGTGATGCGCGAACTCGGCGCGATCAACCCGCAAGCGCCCGCCTTCCCCACTTCCGGCGGCGCCTTGATGCCGCTCAAAGCCAAGGATGAAGCGGGTTTCAGCAACCTGTGGTCAGGCCAGGCATTGCGCCTGGGCAAAGACATTTCCACGTACGACCTGACCCGCGAATTGGCCGAGCAGGCACGGGCCAAGCTCCAATAGAACTGACACCAGCGGCAACGTTGCACTGTACCGGCAATGGCTAACCGCTATATATTCCTATACATAGCGGTAACGCCTTCTACCTGTAACAAGCCGTACACCCTCAAAGGAGCTGCTTCATGATGATCCGCGCCTCACGCCTGGCCCCCACGGCCATCGCCACCCTGATTGCGGCCTTTGCCTTTGGCGCGGCCCAAGCCGATGAAGTGCAGGTTGCCGTTGCCGCCAACTTCACCGCACCGATCCAGGCGATTGCTGCCGATTTCGAAAAAGACACCGGCCACAAACTGGTTGCAGCCTACGGCGCCACCGGCCAGTTCTATACGCAGATCAAAAACGGCGCGCCATTCGAAGTGTTCCTCAGCGCTGACGACACCACCCCGCAAAAACTCGAAACCGAAGGCGACACCGTCAAAGGTTCGCGCTTCACCTACGCGGTCGGCACCCTGGCGCTGTGGTCGGCCAAGGAAGGTTATGTCGATGCCAAAGGTGAGGTGCTCAAGAAGAACGAATTCAAGCACCTGTCCATCGCCAACCCTAAAGCCGCGCCCTACGGCCTGGCCGCCACCCAAGTGCTGGCTAAAGAAGGCTTGACCGACAAGGTCAAGGGCAAGCTCGTTGAAGGCCAGAACATCACCCAAGCCTTCCAGTTCGTGTCCACCGGCAACGCAGAACTGGGCTTCGTCGCCCTGTCGCAAATCTACAAGGACGGCAAAGTCACCAGTGGTTCGGCGTGGATCGTTCCCGCGTCCATGCACGACCCGATCAAGCAAGACGCTGTCATTCTCACCAAAGGCAAAGACAGCGCCGCGGCCAAAGCGCTGGTCGAGTACCTCAAAGGCCCCAAAGCCGCCGCGGTGATCAAGTCTTACGGTTACGAGTTGGCCAACTAAATGCCGCTGTCGAGTGCCGATTTTTCCGCGATCTGGCTGACCATTAAACTGGCATCACTGACCACCGTGATCCTGCTGATCATCGGCACTCCGATTGCCCTGTGGCTGTCGCGCACCCGCTCCTGGTGGCGCGGCCCCATCGGTGCCATCGTCGCCCTGCCGTTGGTGTTGCCACCCACGGTCATTGGGTTTTACCTGCTGTTGACCATGGGGCCCAATGGCTACTTCGGCCAGTTCACCCAATGGCTGGGCCTGGGCACCCTGACTTTCAGCTTCACCGGGCTGGTGATTGGCTCGGTGATCTATTCCATGCCGTTTGTGGTGCAGCCGTTGCAAAACGCCTTTTCCGCCGTCGGTACTCGCCCACTGGAAGTAGCCGCCACCTTGCGCGCCAATCCCTGGGACACGTTTTTCACCGTGATCCTGCCCCTGGCCCGCCCGGGTTTTATCACCGCGTCGATACTCGGCTTCGCCCACACCGTCGGTGAGTTTGGCGTGGTGCTGATGATCGGCGGCAATATTCCCGACAAAACCCGCGTGGTGTCGGTGCAGATCTATGACCACGTCGAGGCCATGGAATATGCTCAGGCCCATTGGTTGGCCGGCTCCATGGTGGTGTTCGCCTTCCTCGTATTGCTGGCGCTCTATTCCAACCGTAAAACCAAAATGGGCTGGAGCTGATCGATGATTGATGTACGCCTGCACCTCACCTATTCCGGCTTCGCCCTGAATGTGGACTTGCATTTGCCCGGCCGTGGCGTGACCGCCTTGTACGGGCATTCTGGCTCCGGCAAGACCACTTGCCTGCGCTGTATCGCGGGGCTTGAGCGCGCCGCAGACGGCTTTGTGCAGGTCAATGATGACGTCTGGCAAGACAGCCGCAACGGCGTATTTGTGCCGCCGCATAAGCGCGCCTTGGGGTATGTGTTTCAGGAAGCGAGCCTGTTTCCACATCTATCAGTGCGGGCCAATCTTGAGTTCGGCCTCAAGCGTATTGCGCCTCAGCAACGTCGGGTGGACATGGCCCAGGCCACCGAACTGCTCGGCATCGGCCACCTGCTCGACCGGCACCCGCAGCACCTGTCCGGCGGCGAGCGCCAACGCATCGGCATCGCCCGCGCGCTGCTCACCAGCCCGCAATTGCTGTTGATGGATGAACCGCTGGCAGCCCTGGACAGCCAACGCAAAAGCGAAATTTTGCCGTACCTCGAACGCCTGCACGACGAACTGGATATTCCGGTGCTGTACGTCAGCCATGCCCAGGATGAAGTGGCGCGGCTGGCCGATCACATTGTATTGCTCAGCGACGGCAAGGCCCTGGCCAGCGGCCCCATCAGTGAAACCCTGGCACGGCTCGACTTACCCATCGCCTTGGGCGACGACGCCGGCGTGGTCATCAATGGCACGGTCAGTGCCTACGATGAGCACTATCAGTTGCTCACCCTGCAATTGCCCGACAGCCCATTGCAGGTACGCGTGGCGCACGCGCCGTTGGCAGTGGGCAAGCCACTGCGCATCAAGGTACAGGCCCGAGATGTCAGCCTCAGCTTGTATGGGCAAGAACCCAGCAGCATCCTTAACCGTCTGCCGGTGACGGTGACCCAGGAGATTTCTGCGGATAACAACGCCCATGTGCTGGTGCGCCTGGATGCTGGCGGCACGCCGCTGCTGGCGCGCATCACGCGGTTCTCCCGTGATCAATTGCAACTGCAGCCCGGTCTGAGGCTGTGGGCGCAAATCAAGGCGGTAGCCGTGCTCGCATAACTACATAACTATTTGGCACCCGCGCAAAACCCTGCGGTCAATCAGACATACCGGCCTGATTACCGCCAAGGAATTTGCACCATGCCCGACTCCGCACTGCTTGCCGACCTGCCCCGCGACCTGCATTACGTTGACGACACCCAACCGGGTATCCGCCGCAAGAAGCTGCGCGGCAAGTTCCAGTATGTCGATGCCAACGGAGTGCGTATCATCGATGCTGACGAAATCAAACGCCTGAACGCACTGGCCGTGCCGCCCGCCTACACCGATGTGTGGATCTGCGCCGACCCGCGTGGCCATCTGCAAGCCACGGGGCGTGACGCCCGCGGCCGCAAGCAATACCGTTACCACTCGCGCTGGCGTGAAGTGCGTGACAGCGACAAGTATTCGCGCCTGCAAGCGTTCGGGAATGCTTTGCCAACACTGCGCGCGAAATTGGAAGCCCAAATCGCCGAACCCGGTTTCACCCGCGAGAAAGTGTTGGCCACGGTGGTGATGCTGCTGGATGCCACGCTGATCCGCGTGGGCAATACCCAGTACGCGCGGGACAACAAATCCTACGGGCTGACCACCTTGCGCACCCGCCATGTGGACATCAAGGGCAGCGAAATCCAGTTCCAGTTTCGCGGCAAGAGTGGCGTGGAGCATCAGGTCAGCGTCAAGGACCGGCGCCTGGCCACGGTGGTCAAGCGCTGCCTCGAACTGCCTGGGCAAAATCTGTTTCAGTACCTGGATGAAGACGGTGAGCGGCATACCGTCAGCTCCCACGACGTCAACGCCTACCTGCACAGCCTGACGGGCGCCGATTTCACCGCCAAGGATTACCGCACCTGGGCCGGCACCGCTCTTGCCTTGGCCGTGTTGCGCGAGCTGCAATGGCAGCCGGAATCCGATGCCAAGCGGCACGTGGTGGCAACCGTCAAAGACGTCGCCAAGCAGCTCGGCAATACTCCGGCGGTGTGCCGCAAGTGCTATATCCACCCGGCCGTTCTGGAGCATTTCAGCCTAGGCGAACTGTCCAAGCTGCCCAAGCCACGGGTGCGCAAGGGCTTGAAAGCCGAAGAAGTCGCACTGGCGATGTTCCTCGAGCAATTGGCCGCCGACTTGCCGAAGAGCGCCAAGGTGAGTTAGCCTCTGCAGCCCTTCTGACGCCCGGGATGACCGCCGACGTGAACAACTAAGCCTTCCAAAATGTATCTGCAACGAGCCGCCTGGCGCGCTTGTTGGCCTGTTCGACATTTTTTTGGAGGTGCCTATGACTGACGTCAACCGGCTGCCCGTACTCGTTTCCTTGCAACACGTGTCTTTCCAGTTCGCCAATGGCGAAACCTTGCTGGAAGGTCTCAACCTGTCGATTGATCACACACCCACCGGGATTGTCGGGCGTAATGGCCGTGGCAAAAGCATTCTCGCGAAGATGCTGGCCGGGTTGCTTGCGCCCTCGTCCGGCACGCTGAAGCGTTCGGCCAGCGTCGCATACGTCGCCCAAGCAGCGGCGGTTCAACCGGGCGCAACCATCGCCGATGTCACCGGCACCGCCGAGGTGTTGGCTGCACTAGCACGCATGGCTCGCGGCGAAGCACACGTGGACGACCTGGCGCTGATCGACGATCGCTGGGACCTGGCCGAACGCCTGCGCACCGCATTGGGCGCCGCAGGCTTGGCACACCTCAATGCGCACACACCGGCCGAGCAGCTCAGCGGCGGCCAATTGGCCAGGGTCACGGTGCTCGGTGCGGTGCTGGCCGAGCCACAGTTGCTGATTCTCGATGAGCCCACCAACCACCTCGACAGCGACGGCCGTGATTGGCTGTTGCATGTGCTGGCGGGCTGGCACGGCGGCCTGGTGGTGGTCAGCCATGACCGGCAATTGCTCAACGCCATGGGCCGCATCCTCGAACTGTCGCCCCTCGGGGCGCGCGCGTATGGCGGCAATTACCAGGCCTACCGCCTGCAACGCGACACCGAGCAGCACGCTGCCGTTGCAGCCCTTGAACACGCGCGCCTGGAACGCAGCCGCGAGCGCAAACGCCTGCAAAAAGACCACGACAGCTTGCAACGCAATGCCGCCCGCTCACGCAAGCAGGCCGAAACCGCCAACGTCGACCGGTTCACCAAAGCCCGCTGGAAAGGTGCCGCCACCGAAATCGTCAGCACTGTGCGCAGTGCACACCGCGAGTACAAAAACGAGCTGGATGTGCAGGTGCGCCAGGCCTACGAACGCGTCGTCGACGAAACGCCCACCCTGCTCGCCTTGCCCGGCTCGGCAGTGCCCAACGGTCGACACGTCCTGGCCTTGGAGCATGCGCAACTGCCGTGGCTGGATCCGCAGTCGCCTGCAACTTACCTCACACTCAACCTGACGGGCCCGGTGCGCGTTGCCGTGCACGGGCCGAACGGCTGCGGCAAATCCACCTTGCTCAAGCTGCTTGCCGGCCTATGGAAGGCCGTCAGCGGGGAATGCGCCGTGCAAGTGCCCAGCGCTTATATTGATCAACACCTGGCGCTATTGGAGAACGAACGCAGCATCGTCGAACAGCTCAACCTGCTCGACACACCGTTGGCCGAAGGCGAACTGCGCACGCGCCTAGCCTTGCTGCAACTGGATGCGTTGCGGGTGACTCAACCCACTGGCCAGTTGAGTGGCGGCGAGCGTTTAAAGGCCGCAATGGCAATTGCCTTGTGGCGCAAAGTCCCGGCACAACTGCTATTGCTGGACGAGCCTACCAACCACTTGGACCTGGAATCGGTGCTGGCCTTTGAACAGGCGTTGCAGGGTTTTACCGGGGCGATGGTGGTGGTGTCCCATGACGAGGCGTTCGTGCAAGCGATCAGGCCGACGCACGTTTTAACCTGGCAAAGTCGGGGCTGGTGGCTGAAGTGTGTCTGAGGTCATTGCGCACACACTCAAAGCGCCCTACGGTAGTGGCCGAATAATCTCACCGAGGAGGCCGGCACAATGCTGCCTGCATCGCGCAAACCTTACGTCAATGCCGCACTGGCCCATCGGCAACGCTGGCGCGGCCGGGTCGGTTTGATGTTGGTGGCCAGTCTTTCCGTACTGGCCGGCATGACCGATGCCATCGGTTTTATGGCCAGTGGCGATTTTGTCTCGTTCATGAGCGGCAATACCACGCGGCTGGCGGTAGCGATTGGCGCCGGGGACCTGGGCCTTACGGGGCGGTTGTTGTTGCTGATCGCGATGTTCGTGGTCGGCAACGCGTTGGGTGTGGTAGTCAGCCGCGTCGCCAAGCGGCATGCGCTGCCCTTGCTGTTGTGCATTGCGGCCTTGTTGTGTGGCGCAGCCTTGTGGCCGTTTGCCGATACATTGCCGGCGTTGCTCGCGGCGATTATTGCCATGGGCATGCTGAATGCGGCGGTGGAAGAGGTCAACGGTTTGCCGGTGGGCCTGACCTATGTAACCGGGGCGCTGTCACGCTTTGGTCGCGGGCTGGGCCGCTGGATACTCGGAGAGCGGCGCAATGGTTGGCGCGTGCAACTGATTCCGTGGGCGGGAATGTTTGTCGGCGCGGTGATTGGCGCGCTGCTGGAACATCAACTCGGCCTCAAGGCGCTGCTGGTCAGTGGCGCATTGGCGGCGTTGCTGGGGGTAGTGTCGCTGAAGATTCCCCGGCGCTGGCACTTGGGTTACATGCCGCGATAAGGAAGAAAAGAGGCCCGCCCGACGTTTCGGCCTCGACGTCCGTGTACTGGTAAAGAGCTACCACGTCGAGCGAGCGAAAAGAATAATAAGCGAATGTCCGGCGGCTGTCCCGCCGGGCATTTCCGAAAAATACCTAGGCGACAGCCTACAGACAGGTTGCGAGTGCGGCCAGGCGACGTTTTGTCGGCATCGAGTCTTGGCCCGCAAAGTAATTCACGGTAGAACCGGCACCCGCGCTGCGCACGTCGACGAAATAGTCGCCACCGGTGGTGTACACCGTGTAACCGCCGGCTTCCATCGGCTCCTTGAAGCCGCCGGCGTCAACGCCAAATACCGCCTCGTCCTGCCAACCGAACTGGATGCATTGGGCAACCACCAGAGGGGCCTTCTGCGATGCCAGGGTTTTGTAAGGCGTGCCGGTGCGCGCTTCTTTCATTTTCGAACCTGCACAACCGGACAGTGCTGCCACCACCAATACGCCAATTACCAGCTTTCGCATGCCATCGCCTCCTTGGAAAAACCGCGACTCTATCATTAGCAGGCGACACCCGAGGACTATTACGTCACCCTGTCGCCTACTTACGACCTCGCTGTCACCTGGAAAACCGATGACCCCCAACGCCGAACGCTACAACCCTTCCACCGACTACGCCGACAAGCTGATCAGCCGCATCGGCCAGACGCCCACGTGGATCGCCAAGCGCATCGGCGTCACTGACAAGCGCATCCGCTACATCCTCGATGGCGAGCGCACCGTGAAGGGCGAAAGCACGCCCATCCAGATGACCTACACCGAGCAGTTCGCGCTGGAATGCCTGGCGGCTGAGGCCAAAGCCAAGAAGAAGGCGTCATCTGCTGCCGAATGAATTTAGTTTCACTGTGAAGGGTAGTTGTGCTGGCTATAGTTGGCAGGCTCATTTTTAAGAAGTCTCCCTTCTGCCCGCCCTCCCGCGGGCTTTTTTTTGCCTGGGGGTTGGGGGCTCGACAATAAAACAACCCCATACTCAGCAGCACAGTCACCAACACACTGCGCGTCCAGAACATCAACGCCACCGCACAAACACCCGCTAACAAATAAGGATTGGCCAGACTCAAATTCAATTTATGGTCCGCGAGAAAAATAATCGGCCCACAGATCGCCGTCAGCATCCCCGGCACCGCAAACCCAAGAAACTCCCGCGCCCCGCGATTAAGCCGCACCGGCAACCGCGGCTCAATAAACACGTAGCGGTTAAAAAACACCACCAGCCCCATGCCCACAATCATCAGGTAAATCATCGCTGCCCTACCCCAAGCCGCTTACAGGCGAACCCCGCGCTCATCCCCAGCACCCCCGAGACCACCACCGCCGACTCCCAGTGCAAGTAACTCAACCACACCGAGCACAACAGCGAAACCGCCACGCACACCACCGTGGGCACATCCCGCACCACCGGCGTAATCAACGCGATAAATGTCGCCGCAATCGAAAACTCCAACCCCAGCTGATCAAGGCCGGGAATGCTCTTGCCAAGCACAATGCCCGCCAAGGTAAACAGGTTCCAAATGATATAAAACGTCAGGCCAACACCCAGTGCATACCAGCGATTGAAAGTCTCACGGTCATAGTGGTTGACCAGCGCAAAAAACTCATCGGTCAACAAAAAACCCAAGCTCATACGCCAGCGCGTATTGAGCGACGACAGCGTGGGGCGCATATGCATGCCGTAGAGCAAATGCTGGGAAGTCAGCAGCAACGTGGTCAGCACAATCGAAATCAGGCTGGCGCCACTCTTAACCATACCGATGGCCACCAACTGCGCGGCACCGGCGAAGACGATGGCGGACAATCCCTGGGCTTGCAGCGGGGTAAATTGCGCATCAATGGCCATGGAACCGGCGAGCAGCCCCCAGGGCGCACAGGCCAGGGACAAGGGGATGACGGCGATGGCGCCGCGACCGAAGGCGTAATGAGGTAAGGCTGTAGGCATGGAGACGGCTCATCGACAGACAGTCGACAAGCATGCCAGCGTCATGCGGGGCTTGTCTTGAACGATCGTGCTCAGGCGAGCTTGACCGACACCTGCTCCACCGAGTCACGCGCCTCGCGCAGCTCATGAGCATCCTGGTTGAGCCGGTGGATGGTATTGAGCAGGCGTTGGCGCAGCACTTCATCGCCGAGTTTTTCGACGGCGCGCATCAAATCAAACGCAGCGGTTTCGTTGTTGTCCGCGACGGAATCGAGGGTCTTGCGCAGGTTGCGAGTGGCACGGGTCACGCGGGTTCTTCCTTCATCAGCAATGGGCAGGCACTTTAGGACATTCGTGTTTCATTTTAATTTCAGTCACTTGTGGTTGATTTAGCGGCATTTGATCCACGTCAAACGAAATCAGGATTTGACCTACATATATGTTTATCCATATATTCGGATAGCCATATATACGAAGGCCTCAAAATGCCGGACCTCCTCTCCCCACCCACCCTGTTCAAATACCTGGCGGATGCTACCCGCGCGCGGTTGACGTTATTGATCCTGCGCGAGGGCGAACTTTGCGTGTGCGAACTGATCCATGCTCTGGACGACAGTCAACCGAAAATCTCCCGCCACCTGGCGCATCTGCGCAGTAGCGGGCTTTTGCTGGACCGCCGTCAGGGCCAATGGGTCTATTACCGCATCAATCCGGCACTGCCCGCCTGGGTCACACAGGTGCTGGACACCACCTTGCAAGCCAACCAGCCATGGTTGCAAAACGACGCGCTGCGTCTTGATGCAATGGGCGACAGACCACAACGGGCCAGCACCTGCTGCTGAGCCATCGGAGCGTTTATTCATGCTTGTCGCGATTGCGATTTTTATCTTCACCATCGTGTTGGTCATCTGGCAGCCCAAAGGCTTGGGCGTTGGCTGGAGCGCAACCCTGGGCGCGATCCTGGCCCTGGCCTGTGGCGTGATCAGCGTGGCGGACATCCCGGTGGTGTGGCACATCATCTGGAACGCCACCGGCACCTTTGTCGCGCTGATTATCATCAGCCTGTTGCTCGATGAAGCCGGGTTCTTTGCCTGGACCGCGCTGCACGTGGCGCGCTGGGGCCGTGGGCGTGGCCGGCGCTTGTTTGCGTACATGGTGCTGCTCGGGGCGCTGGTTTCAGCGCTGTTTGCCAACGACGGCGCCGCGTTGATCCTCACGCCCATCGTGATGTCGATGCTGCTGGCGTTGCGCTTTTCCCCGGCGGCGACCCTGGCCTTCGTGATGGGCGCCGGGTTTATCGCGGACACGGCGAGCTTGCCGTTAGTGGTGTCAAACCTGGTGAACATCGTCTCGGCAGATTATTTCAAGATCGGCTTCAACGAATATGCCGCCGTGATGGTGCCGGTCAACTTCGTCAGCGTCGCAGCAACCCTGGCGGTGTTGCTGTGGTTTTTCCGCCGCGATATTCCGCAGACCTACGACCCCGCCGACCTGGAAGAGCCGTCCAGCGCCATTCACGACCGTGCGACCTTTCGCGCCGGTTGGTGGGTGCTCGGTATCTTGCTGGTCGGCTGTTTCGCCTTGGAACCGCTGGGCATTCCCATCAGTGCTATTTCGGCCGCGTGCGCCGTATTACTGCTGGTGATCGCCGCCAAGGGCCACACGATCTCAACGCGCAAAGTACTGAAAGAAGCCCCTTGGCAAATCGTGATCTTTTCCTTGGGCATGTACCTGGTGGTTTACGGCCTGCGTAACGCCGGCCTGACCACCTACCTCGCCACCTGGCTCGACACCTTCGCCACCTATGGCGTGTGGGGCGCAGCCATGGGCACCGGCGTGCTGACGGCGCTGCTGTCGTCGGCGATGAACAACCTGCCGACCGTGCTGATCGGCGCGCTGTCCATCGAGTCCAGCCATGCCGTGGGTGTGGTCAAGGACGCGATGATCTACGCCAATGTCATCGGCAGCGACCTGGGCCCGAAAATCACCCCTATCGGCAGCCTAGCCACCTTGTTGTGGCTGCACATCCTGGCGCGCAAAGGCATCACCATCACCTGGGGTTACTACTTCAAAGTCGGGATTGTGCTGACCTTGCCGGTGTTGTTGATCACCCTGGCCGCCCTCGCCTTGCGTCTGAGCCTCTAAAGGAGCTAACGCCATGAAAGTCCTGTTCATGTGTACCGCCAACAGCTGCCGCAGCATCTTGTCCGAAGCGCTGTTCAACCACCTGGCGCCGCCAGGCTTCGAGGCGATCAGCTCCGGCAGCTTCCCCAAGGGCCAGGTGCTACCGCGCAGCTTGAGTACGTTACAGGCGGCGGGTATCAACACCGACGGCTTATACAGCAAGGGCAATGATGCGTTTGAAGACAGCCCGCCGGACGTGGTCATCACCGTTTGCGACAAGGCTGCCGGCGAAGCATGCCCGGTGTATTTCGGACCGGCGCTGAAGGCGCATTGGGGGTTGGCAGACCCATCGGAGGTTAAACGTGACGAGGCCAGTATCGAGGCGGCATTCCAGCTCACCCTGAGCACTATCGCCACCCGCTGCCAAGCATTCTTCGCACTGCCTTTTGCACAGCTCTCCCCCACGCAATTGAAGGCTGAGCTGGACCGCATCGCGCTGCTGTAGTCGTTCCGTCAGGCCGACAACCCCCGTATGCTGGCCGCAGTCCGATTCCACGTATCGCCACCCGCTGCCAAGCATTCTTCGCACTGCCTTTTGCACAGCTCTCCCCCACGCAATTGAAGGCTGAGCTGGACCGCATCGCGCTGCTGTAGTCGTTCCGTCAGGCCGACAACCCCCGTATGCTGGCCGCAGTCCGATTCCACGAGCCTTCCCGATGAGCACCCTTCAACACGCCTGGCTGGGCAACTACGAAGTCAGTAGCACCCACTGCACCGGCCTGACCTTTGCCCGCCACAGCCATGATGAATGCGTGATCGGCGTGAACCTGATCGGTGAAGAAAAGGTCTGGCTCGACCGCCGCGAGTTCGAGGCCGGGCCCGGCAGCATAACCTTGTACAACCCCGGGCAGATTCAGGGCGGCGGCGCGGCGCACGGCGCGCCTTGGCACTTTGTCAGCCTGTACGCCACGGCGGAGCAGTTAGCGGCTGACCTTGGGCTCTCCCACGTGGAGTTTGATCACGCGTGTTGCTTTCAGCCTGACTTGGCGCAGCGCCTGGCGGCGGCAATCAAAGGTGCCTTGAGCGCCGATGCATGGCTACGCGAACGCAATGAAGAAGCCTTGGTGCTGCTGCTGGGTGAGGTGGTCGGCGTCAGCGGTGTGCGCCTGGCAGGCAGCCCGAAAACCAGCAAAAGCCTGATCAGCCGCGCCCAGGAATTACTCGCCTCGCAGCTACACCAGTCGCCACCGCTGGACCAACTGGGTGATGAACTGGGCCTGTCCAAATTCCACCTGTTGCGCGCCTTCCAGAAAGAAACCGGGCTAAGCCCCAGGCAATGGGCCATGCAACTGCGCACCTGTCGCGCCAAGGGGCTTTTGCGCAGCGGTGTCTCGGCCAGCGACGTCGCGCATGACCTGGGCTTTGCCGACCAGAGCCACCTCAGCCGGCACTTCCGCGCCGCCTATGGCATCACCCCTGGCCGCTATCAACACGTATCGAAACGCTGAAAGCGCAATCTGGTTCAAGACGCCTACTCCACACGCCCGCACACTGCCCGCTTCTCTTGAAGGAACGCGGGCATGTTGACGATCTTTTTTTACGCGCTGGTATTCGGATTTGTGTTTTGCCTCTCGCCCGGCGCAGTGCTGGCCGAGACGTTGCGCCGAGGCTTGCTCCAGGGCTTTACCCCGGCCTTGCTGGTGCAGATCGGCTCGCTGGTGGGCGACGCCGTGTGGGCGGTGATCGGCCTCACCGGCATTGCCCTGCTGATTGCGCATGATGCCGTGCGCGTACCACTGACCATCGTGTGCGCGCTGTACCTGGCCTGGCTGGGCGTGCGCAGCCTGATCGACGCCTGGCACTTGCCCGTAGCGGACACCGCGCCGGCCCGCTGCGGGCAAAACGCGCTGGCGGTGGGCGCGGCCATTTCCCTGGCCAACCCGAAGAACATCGTTTATTGGGGCGCACTGGGCAGCGCGTTGTCGGGCATCGTCGGCGCCACGCCCAGCCATGCGCAAACGTTGATGTTTTTTGCAGGCTTTATGCTGGCGTCGGTGCTGTCATGTTTTCTGATTGCCGCACTGGTCAACCTGCTACGCAAGAACGCCTCACCGCTGTGGCAGCGCATCAGTTATGGCGTGTGTGGTCTGGTATTGATGTATCTGGCTGTTCTGGCAGCACAGGGTGTATGAAGTTATATATCCAGTAACTTTCCGAGCGGCTTATCTGAATGAACTCTGAACACGGGTTAATTTAATTAATCATGCGTTGACATTTTGTAACCATCTGAGTAGATTGCCCCTGCCCACAACTGGGGCCTTTTTTAAACCTCACAAAAGAAGCCAATGGACACAGTATCTAGTCGCTGTCCGAGCACCGCTAATGCGGGCATCGGGCGCCAAACCCAGAATATGACAGGACTCGCCTTCCAGGTCCGGTAAGCTGCGCTAGAGCTTGATGCTCCACCGTAACTGCCTCACCGGTCGCCCGTCCGGTCCCGAGGTGTGTTATGACCTTCCAACTCTTAGTTTTGCCTGATGTACGTACGCTAGCCGCAGCCCTGCGCGCCAAGCTGTGCCGCGAGCCCGTAGGTTTTTCGCCTACTCGTTCCGCCTTTGCTGCACCTTCCCCCCAAGTGCGTCCGGCCCCCCCGCTGGCGCACTGGCGTATCTGCCCTGCCAGCGGCCAACTGCTGCAGCACTGGGACCACGCCGACCCTCAAGACCCGCAGAGACCTAAGGTTTCCACACTGGCTCAAGCGAGCCTGTTGCTCGGTTTTTACCTGAGCACTCGCGCCGCTTAAACCGGCTGGAAACAGCAACTTTCTGATTAATAGTCTGGAGTTCTTTATGAACAAGTCCAGTAGTAGCCCGCTGCGCGTTAGTTAACTAACGTGCGTCTGGCGGGCGCTGTAGAAGTTATGTGAACACCTTATTTAAACCGATCGCGAAGTCCGCGGCTCGGCATGCTTTCGCTCGCCTGTATTCAGGTAAGTACCGGGTATGTTTTGTCGAGAATTGGCGACAGGAGTACAGACAATGAGCGCCGTAAAAAACACGCCTCTGCACAAGAAAAATGGCACCGACGCCGACACCAAACTGTCGATGCGTGCCGCCCGTGAAGCCCAGAACGGCCTACAGGCCACCCTCGCCAATGTGCGAGCCACCCAGGACGGTTTGACCGAGCTGGACGCCTCGGCACGTCTGCAGCGCGAAGGCTACAACGAGGTGGCCCATGACAAGCCGCCTCACGCCATCGTCCAGTTCCTGCAGGCACTGAACAACCCCTTCATCTACGTACTGCTGACCCTGGCCGGCATCAGCTTTATCACGGACTACTGGCTGCCCTTGCAGGCTGGTGAAGAAGTCGACCTGACCAAAGTCATCATCATCATGACCATGGTGCTGCTCAGCAGCCTGCTGCGCTTCTGGCAGGAGCACCGCTCGGCCAAATCCGCCGAAGCGCTGAAAGCCATGGTGCGCACCACCGCCACGGTGCTGCGGCGTGAGCAAGTCGGCGCCCAGCCAACGCTGCGCGAAGTACCGATGCGCGACCTGGTCGCCGGCGACATCGTGCAACTGTCGGCCGGCGACATGATCCCGGCCGATATCCGCCTGATCGAGTCGCGTGACCTGTTTATCAGCCAGGCCGTGCTGACTGGCGAAGCCTTGCCGGTCGAGAAATACGACACCCTCGGTGACGTCACACAAAAGTCTGCCTCTTCGCTGGCAGCCGACCAAGGCAACCTGCTCGACCTGCCGAACATCTGCTTCATGGGCACCAACGTGGTCAGCGGCCGCGCCAAGGCCGTAGTGGTCGCCACCGGGCCACGCACTTACTTTGGCTCGCTGGCCAAGGCCATTGTCGGCTCGCGGGTGCAGACCGCGTTCGACCGTGGGGTGAACAGCGTCAGCTGGCTGTTGATTCGCTTCATGCTGGTGATGGTGCCGATCGTGTTCCTGCTCAATGGCTTCTCCAAAGGCGACTGGGGCGATGCGTTCCTGTTTGCCCTGGCGGTGGCCGTGGGCCTGACCCCGGAAATGCTGCCAATGATCGTCAGCGCCAACCTGGCCAAGGGCGCCACCGCCATGGCCAAGCGCAAAGTGGTGGTCAAACGCCTGAATGCGATCCAGAACTTCGGCTCAATGGACGTGCTGTGCACCGACAAGACCGGCACCCTGACCCAAGACAAAATCATCCTCGAACACCACGTCAACGCCTTTGGCCAACGTGATGATGCGGTGCTGTCCCTGGCCTGGCTCAACAGCTACCACCAGAGCGGCATGAAGAACCTGATGGACCAGGCCGTGGTGCAGTTCTCGGAACACAACCCCAAGTTCCAGCTGCCATTTGCCTACAGCAAGGTCGATGAATTGCCGTTCGACTTTGTACGCCGTCGCCTGTCGATCGTGGTCAAGGATGCTTCCGGCGACCAGTTGCTGGTGTGCAAGGGCGCCGTGGAAGAGATGCTCAGCATTTCCACCCACGTGATAGAGGATGGCGCTGCAGTGCCGCTGGATGATCGTCGCCGTGACGAGTTGTTGGCACTGGCGAACGACTACAACGAAGATGGTTTCCGTGTACTGGTGGTCGCCACCCGCAACATCCCTAAATCCCTGGCTCGCCAGCAATACACCACCGCCGATGAGCGCAACCTGGTCATCCAGGGCTTCCTGACTTTCCTTGATCCACCAAAGGAAACCGCAGGCCCGGCGATTGCTGCACTGCAACAAATCGGCGTGGCGGTGAAAGTGTTGACCGGCGACAACGCCGTGGTCACCAGCAAGATCTGCCGCCAAGTCGGCCTTGAACCTGGCCAGCCACTGTTGGGCGTAGAAATCGAAGCGATGGACGACGCCACCCTGATGCGCCGCGTGGAAGAGCGCACGGTGTTTGCCAAGCTCACGCCGCTGCAGAAATCCCGGGTGCTCAAGGCGCTGCAAGCCAACGGCCACACCGTGGGCTTCCTGGGTGACGGCATCAACGATGCGCCGGCGCTGCGCGATGCCGACGTGGGTATCTCGGTGGACAGCGGCACCGACATCGCCAAGGAATCGGCCGACATCATCCTCTTGGAAAAGAGCCTGATGGTGCTGGAAGAAGGCGTGCTCAAAGGCCGCGAAACCTTCGGCAATATCATGAAGTACCTGAACATGACCGCCAGTTCCAACTTCGGCAACGTGTTCTCGGTGCTGGTGGCCAGTGCGTTCATTCCGTTCATGCCGATGCTGGCGATCCACCTGCTGCTGCAAAACCTGATGTACGACATCTCCCAGCTGGCCTTGCCGTGGGACAAGATGGACAAGGAATACCTGGCCAAACCGCGTAAGTGGGATGCGAAAAACATTGGCCGCTTCATGATCTGGATCGGGCCAACCTCGTCGATCTTCGACATCACCACCTTTGCGCTGATGTGGTACGTGTTCAGCGCCAACAGCGTGGAAATGCAGACCCTGTTCCAGTCCGGCTGGTTTATCGAAGGGCTGTTGTCGCAAACCTTAGTGGTGCACATGTTGCGCACTCGCAAGATCCCGTTCTTCCAGAGCACGGCCGCCTGGCCGGTGCTGATGATGACCGCCATCGTCATCGGGCTGGGGATCTACGTACCGTTCTCACCGCTGGGCACCCTGGTCGGCCTGGAGCCGCTGCCGCTGGCGTACTTCCCATGGCTGGTCGGCACCCTGCTCGCCTACTGCTGCGTGGCCCAACTGATGAAAACGATCTACATCCGCCGCTTCAAGCAGTGGTACTGATCACCCGCCTCTGAAAACGGTGGCCGTCGCCCGGCGGCCACCGTGCAACACAAGGATTCAACTATGCGCGTCTTGATCTGTGCAGGTCGTCATTACGCCGACACCAAAAAGTCCCGCCAAGTGCTGGACGCTTACCACCGCCTGCGCCCGGTGCAGGTATTGATTCACGGCGGCAACCAGTTCCTGGGCAGTGACGTTGAGGAGTGGGCGCGGGAAATCGGCATCGACGTGGTGCGTTACCCGCCCAATTGGCAACGCCACGGCAAGCAGGCGGAACGCCAGCGCAACCATTTCATGCTGACCGACAGCCGCCCCGACGTAATCATCGCCCTGCCGGGTGGTGACGACACCTCGGAGCTGGTCTGCCAGGCCAAAGCCAGCGGCATTTCGGTGCTGATTGTAGAAAGCTGAATTCAAGCGAGGTGCATCATGCACAAAAAACACACCCCTGCCCGTCTAGACGGGTTTGCCAAATACCGCGCACGTCACTATCGCGACGCTCGCCACACCTTGTTGCTGTTACCGCCGGCCAAGCGGCGCGCGCTGCAACGTAACTTGACCTTTATCGGCGTGACCCTGGGCCTTGTGTTGCTCATCGCGCTGCTTTCCAAGGCCCATGCAGCCGGTGGTGCATATGTGGTCGACGACGGCGCCGTCAACGCCCCGGGAGAATGCAATGTGGACGCCTGGTACAGCGCCAATCGGCATCAAGGCAACGTCCATAACCAAACCTTGAACCCGGCCTGCACCTTCAGCGCACTGCCTTCGGTGCAATGGAGCGCCGCACTGTCGCGCGCCAGCAACGCCGGCGAGGCCGAGACCCAAGTCAGCCCGCAAGTGAAGGCGCAAGTGTGGTCGCGGGATGACTTGGGGCTGCAGATGGCGGTGGCAGCGACTTCGCATTTTGCGCTGGATCGCCAACACGCGTTTGACGGCGCGGACCTGAACATTCCGTTGACCTGGCAACCCCTCGAAGCGCTGCGCCTGAACGTGAATGCTGGCTGGACACACGCCTACAACGGCGGTGAGCAAAATCACCGCCTGACCTGGGGAACCGGGTTCGAATACCAGGTTGCGGATGCGCTGACACTGATTGGCGAGCGCTACGGCCAGGAAGGCGGCGACCAGGCATGGCAGGCCGGGCCGCGATTGCATGTCGGCCAGTTGGTTGATGTGGACTTGGTAGTTGGGCAAAGCCTGAATGGGGACCGTAACCGGTGGTTGACTACGGGGGCTACGGTGCGTTTCTAAGGCAGCGGCCTGATAGTGGAGACTGGACTCAATTCAATGTGGGAGCGGGCTTGCTCGCGAAGGCGGTGGAACAGTTACACATGAGCTGACTGCCTGCTCAACATTCACCAGCATCACACTGGCCAAATAAACCTCCGAAGCCACCGCCGGATCTTTCGCATATTCAGCAAAATCCGCAGCATTCAGCGGCTTGGCCACCTCGGCATCGAGCCATTGCTGCAATTGCGGGTCATCAGTATGGCGCCCAATCTCGGCTGAGATCATCTCCTGCTCCTGCTCATCAATCTCACCATCCGCCTTAGCCGCCGCAATCAGCGCACGCAACAGCGCATGGCTATGAGCTTCAGCCTGCGGCCCATCAAGCTGGTCAACCGTTTGGATCGCTTGCTGAGGCGCAGACGCCTGCTGACGCTGCCACGCCTGATACGCCTGAAACGCCGCCATCCCCAACGAAGCCAGCGCCGCGTAATTCATCCCGCCTGAGCGCGTCGGCGTCGAACCACTGGCGGGCGCACCGCCCAACAACCCACCCAAGCCACCTAATAACCCACCCAAACCGCCGCCAGCCGAGGCATTCCCAGTACTGGTGCCTTTCAGTAAACCGCCCAGCAGCCCACCCAGGCCACCGCCCGAGGCGCCGCCGCCTTGCTGCCCGCGCAGCAATTGTTCCAATAGATCGCTGGTGTTCATGCTCTCACCCTCCCGGGGCGCAGTAATGGCGTTCAACAACCATAGCCCGCCCAGGCTGGAACACCATGACCGCCGGGCGGGCACGCCTTATGATGGCGCCACTACGCCGCTAAGAGAGAACCCACGTGAACCGCATCGAGCACATCGCGTTGATGGCCCACTACAACCAGTGGATGAACCGCAAAGTCTACGAAGCCGCCGGCACGCTGACGGACGCAGAGCTGAGCGCGGACCGACAGGCGTTTTTCGGCTCGATTCTCGGCACCCTCAATCACCTGGCGCTGGGCGACACCGTCTGGCTCAAGCGCTTTGCCCAGCACCCGGCAAACTTTGCGGCCCTGGCCCCCTTAAGTGCGATTGCCACACCCAGCGACCTCAGGCAGTTGGCCTTTGCCGATATCCGCGAGCTGGCAAACCATCGCGCCTGGCTGGACCAACTCATCCTCGAGTGGGCCCACAGCCTGCGCGAAACCGACCTGGATCAGCGCCTGAGTTACCACAACATGGGCGGCGTGGCGAACAGCAAACCGTTCTTCGGCTTGCTGGTGCATTTTTTCAACCACCAGACCCACCACCGGGGCCAGGCAACCACGTTGCTGACCCAGGCGGGCGTGGACGTGGGCGACACCGACCTGCTGGCACTGATCGACTGAACTCAGCGCTGCGCGTAGGCCTGCATCAAGCGCGGGAATTCTTGCAGCTCAGGCAATTGCGCAAAGCTTTCGACCGCGGGGGTCGTGGCCCAAGGCAGCTTTTCGCTGGTCCAGGTTTCCATGAAAGGCACGTAATCACTGGCGTTATCCAGCAAGGTCGCACGCACATTGACGAACTCATCGATGCCATGCGGGCGGGTAAACAGCCAGCTCATGCAATGCGGGCAGCAATAGTGGCGGTCCACACCGTGCAAGCCGCCAATCACCGGGCAGCCCTGAGTCACGGTAAAGCCTCTGGCGGGAAACAGCGCGCTGAGGGAGAACGCACTGGAGGTCATTTTCTGGCAGCCGCTGCAATGGCACGCCATGGTAATCACCGGTGGCAAGCTCACACTGAAACGCACCCGATTGCAGCGGCAGCTGCCTTCCAGCGGCAGTTTTTCGACGCTCATCATTCACTCCTTTTTATGATTGTTGGCGGCACAGATTAGCCTGAACACCCTTAAGCGCAAAACCGAACGCTGCGCTGCGTCTGGGGTCGTAACTTCAGGTGTCGGGATTTTCCGCAGCCCGCCCTCCTCGCGCACATCAGCGTATTACCGATGCGCGCACCCCATAAGAAGGAGACGCTTACATGGTCACTCACTTCAAGGTCGCCGGGCATTTAGCCTGCGGCCACCACGGCAGCAACCTCACGTCCAGCACTGAGCTGAACCGAGTCAAATGCCGTACCTGCCGCAATACCGATGCCTACAAGGAAGCGCGCCGCACCCAACGCAACGCCGCCCGCCGCTCCGCACGCAAAGCCAAAACCCACACCGCCAGCGATTGGCGCAGCGCGTGGACACAACGCCTCACCGACCTGCCCGGCTTGCAGCGTTTGCCACGCGGTTTCAGCGGGCAGCCATTTGTCTGAGTCATTCAGGCCCGTGTCAGTTGTTGACTGGAACGTTTCGCGAGGTGTCCAACACCTCGCTTCAGCCCCAGCTTTCCTGTGTAGATCACTGATCTGACATGCCCGGCTTGCAGCGTTTGCCACGCGGTTTCAGCGGGCAGCCATTTGTCTGAGTCATTCAGGCCCGTGTCAGTTGTTGACTGGAACGTTTCGCGAGGTGTCCAACACCTCGCTTCAGCCCCAGCTTTCCTGTGTAGATCACTGATCTGACAAGCTTTTTCAGCTTTGGATTAAAGCGATAAACAGCGTTTTCGACCTTGCATCCAAACGCTCGGGTCTATATATTCCCAACCCTGCTGCACCGCGCTACCGCCCGAATGGCGAAACTGGTAGACGCATGGGACTTAAAATCCCCCGCTCGTAAGGGCGTGCCGGTTCGATTCCGGCTTCGGGCACCATTTAGCAGTTCCAGGGAGTGCCAAGCAGTCCCAAAAGAACCAAACAAACCCCGCCTAGTGCGGGGTTTGTCGTTCCAGGGGGTGCCATCCAGTGCTATGCAAACCCATCCGTCAGGGGATACATTTCGGGATACCCTCGGTTCGATTTATGGAGTCCGATGGTTTAGTGTTAATCAACTATGTCAGAACATTGGGCTGGGCGTGATTCAATCGTTGCCGTTTGGCCAGAAAGCCAGTGTGACCTCCTACGTTTTTCGAAAAAAAATTACAAACACTGTAATGCATCGCTTTGATCTAACTCTACGTCCGTAACTCTCATTGTTATTAAGGAAAAACCCCCATGCACTCATCACTGTATTCCCGTTTTCTTCGTCAGCCGTTTGAGGTCGAGTTCATGCGCTGGGTGCTGGTTTTGATATTTCTGATGTTTGGCTACACAAAATGGTTTGATTACGAAGCCCAGGCTTTGATTCCGCTGATTAGTAACAGCCCCCTCCTTTCTTGGATGTACGGTGTGTTTGGCATTCAGGGCGCGAGTTATGCGCTAGGCACAGCTGAATGGGCGATCGGTCTGAGTCTGGCCATCGGCGCATGGTCATCGAGAGTCACACTGATTGCCGCGGCGGCCTCCTCTGTGACTTATCTGACAACCGCCAGTCTGCTCCTGACCACTCCGGGTGGGTGGGAGGCTTCGGCCGGAGGTTTCCCCGCCATGGGCGGCGCCACCTCTTTCCTGATCAAGGATCTGGTGTTGATGGCCGGCTCGTTGGTGCTGCTCAAGAACGCGGCGCAACAATTGACGGCACGCGCCAAACAGACTGATAGGGAGCATGCAGCGCTCTAGCCTAAAACCGTCACTGGTCCACTACAGCAACAGGTGGACCAGCGATTAGAACGGAACTCAAGATCAAGTACTTCGATTATTTCTACCTTGAAGGAAAACGAACGATGCAGTGAGAACGTTCTCACCGGCAGCGTTTCTAGGAGGATGTAAACCGCATTCCTCGGCGGCGTACCCACCGAGATGCTCGCCAACGGTTGGGCCGGGATCAGCAAGGAACTCGCACTGCCTTACCGCGACATCGCCCTGGCGCTGGGCGTGGGCTGGCTGGCCTATCTGGTGGTGGCCGACGCGGTGATCTACGCCACCCCGCGCGTGGTGTATGGCTGGGCGCAGACCGGCACGTTCTTCAAGATCTTCACGCGTATTGACGAGAAGTCCGGCATCCCGCGCCCAGCGCTGTGGCTGACCTTTGGCTTGTCGGTGTTCTGGACCCTGCCGTTTCCGTCCTGTTGCGATCCCCAAGGCTGAATTGCCATCGACTGAGATCGCTCTCTCGGGTGATCGCGCCGAACGTCTTGCCGCTGGCAGTCTGGCTGCCTTGACGTGGCATCACCAACAGCTTGCCGTCGGCCACCTTGGCCGTGCAGTCGTATCGCAGGGGGTTGCGGAACGCATGCCAAAAGTTGCGGAACGGATCCTAAATCGCAGGCAATAAAAAACCCCGTAGACGTTAATCTACGGGGTTTCTAAGAGTGGAGGCCGAGGTCGGAATCGAACCGGCGTAGGCGGATTTGCAATCCGCTGCATAACCATTTTGCTACTCGGCCTCAAACGATCAATGCCCTTACCACTGACATTCACCGCATAAAAACTTGAGTGGGCTATAGAACCCTGCCTCTACTCTAACTTATTGAATGCATTGAAGTTTTTAATGCTTCGTTGCGTTCGATGGGCGCCATTATGTACTCATTTGCTTTTGGCTGCAACCCCTTGATTTCAAAAATATTTCGTATTGGCATCAAGGGGTTGCGCCCCTGCCCTACTCCTTGATGAGCTGTTGCTGATACTGCGGGTCGGCCTGGATCTGGGCTTCGGTGAAGGGCAGCGGGCGCAGTTTTTTCTCGGAGAAGGCTTGGGTCTGGTCCTTTGAATATTTCGATTGGGGGTTGCTGGATTCGGAGAACGCCAGTACGCCCAGGGCTTGGGGGCCTTTGTCGTCAAAGGTGACGATTTGCAGGTAGCTGCTGCCGCTGACCACTTCGCGCTTGCCGTCTTCGCGGGGCACGGTTTGCATGGCGTTGTAGATGCCAAGTTCTTGAGGGCCGCCGTGGATGGGGATTTGGCCGCAGACTTGGATGTCGCCCCAGCGGGTCAGGCCAAGCTTGCTGACGTCTGCGGTGGAGGCCAGCATGGCTTCGCGCAGGGCTTTGGCGACGGGTTCGCGGTCGATGGCCAGGCCGCGTGGCGTGGTCAGCGGGTGCGCCGGGTCGAAGGCGACGCGCCAGGCGTCGGGGAGTTGCTGCAGGTGTTCGAACAGGTTGATGAAGTGCACCAGCCCCAGGCCGCTGTCGAGGTTGGCGCGTTGGTCCCAGCTTTTCAGGCTGCTGCACAATGGCTGCAAGGTCGCCGCGTCGGTGCCGAGGTGTTTGGCGCAAAACTCAAGCAGGTCGGGCATGACTTGGCTGGCGAGGTAGACCTCGTTGTCCATCACCATGTTTTGTAGGTCGACCACGCCGATCGGTTGTTTCTCCAGGGATTGCAGGCGTTGCACGGCGAATCGCGCGCGCGGGCCGAGGCCGATGTGGTCTTGGCTGATTACTGGGGAGAAACCGGTGAGCGGCGCCTTGGGGTTGGCCAGCCACGCGGAGTCATTGGAGTGTTGTACGTAGTCGGTGCGTTGCAGTTGCGGCAGTTGGTCAGCGGCGAAGATGCCGGGCTGCGCCGCACGTGGGTCAATGTCCCAGGCGCAGGCGCTGTGGGCGCCGTCGAGCATGATCATCTGCAGGCCGGCCCGTGGGTCGCTGCATTGCGCGAGTTTGGCGGCGCTGACGTTGGGTACCACCGACAGGTTCATGTACAGGCTCTGGCCCTGGTCATCGGTGGCCACGGTATTGACCCATGGGATGCCTTGCAGGGTATGCACTGAGGTTTGCAGTTCCTCGAGGCTGGTGGCGCGGTTCATGGCGTACCACTGCTGCAGCACGCGGTCGTTGCCCAGGTTGGCGTCGCGCAGGCTGAAGGCATAGTGGTTGTCCCAATCCAGTTTGCCGGGCCATTGCACCACCGGGCCGAATTGCGAGCTGTAGACGGTATGCGGCTGGGCCTTAAGGCTACCGTCGGCTTGCTTGACCTGCACGGTTACCGAGGTTTTCTCCAGGGCAATGGATTTGCCGTCGAGCAAGTAGCGTGTGGAATCCTTGGGATCAAGGGTGAGGCGGTACAAGGTGAAATGCTTGGAGGTGTCGACGGTGTGGGTCCAGGCCACGTGCTGGTTGAAGCCGATGTTGATCACCGGCAGGCCCGGCAGCGCGGCGCCCATCACGTCCAACTGGCCGGGAATGGTCAGGTGCATCTCATAAAAACGCATGCCGCCCACCCAGGGGAAATGCGGGTTGGCGAGCAACATGCCACGGCCATTGAACGAGCGGTCACGGCCCACGGCGACAGCGTTGCTGCCGCGGTCCAGGCTAAAGCGTTGCTGGTTGGCAGCGGCCAGTTCAAAGGCTTTCAAGTTGGGTTGCACGCTGGCGGTCGTCTGAGGCGGTGCGGCGCCAACCAAGGCTTCGGCGAATTGGCCGACACCGCCTTCCACCAGCAGCCTGCGGGTGAGTTTGACCAAGTCTTGCACCACCAGCGGCCGCACCCACGCCGAGTGACATTGCGCCGGTGCGCCTTGCTCTTTCAAGTATCGGTTGTAGCCCGCCACATAGCCTTCAATCCGCTGCTGGATCTGCGGCGTCTGCGCGTTCCAGAAGGCAGCAACCGCTTCGGGGGTGTTCAGCCAGGTAAAAAATACATCGCTGGCGAGGTTGTTGCGCTCTTCCAGCGTCGCCTGCTCAGGGCCGAAAAACTTGGCGCGTTCGCCGTTGACCGTGACCACTTCATTGGCCAGCAGGCACAGGTTGTCTTGGGCATATGCATAGCCGATGCCGTAGCCCAGGCCGCGTTCGTTGTTAGCGCGAATGTGCGGCACGCCGAAGGTGGTGCGGCGAATCTCTGCCGACGTTTGTGTGACGTGCTCGCGCGCCGATGCGGCAAGGCTCAACCCGAGCAACACCCCGGCCATGCACACCCTGGACAACCCATTGGAAATAATCACGCAAGCTCCACAGTCAAATTGAACACCCTCACCAGGGGTAACTACCCCACCGTAAGGACGCAAAATGCCGGCTGTGATTTAGTCGCGCAGGGTATCTATTTATGTCATCTGCGCTGTGACAAAGCTGATACCGACAAAATTTCTACATCGCGCACTTCATGATTTTGCTCGCTCGTTCGTCTTATTAGATAAGAGCGCCATCATTTTCCTGATCAGGCTCTGATAAGGAGTTTTTTGCATGTACAACTCGCAACTGCCCACGGACGGACAAACACCTGCCGCCGACGCCACTTTCGGCAGCGGCGCGCAAGCATTTGGCAAAGCGCCGGAGCACGGCAACCAGCGTATTCGCCATTTGCTCAAATACTTCGGTTTGCGCACCAGCCTGATTCGGCTGAAGGTCATCGATGCCCTGCTCACCGCCGCCGACAACCAGCGCACCCTGGGAGTGCGCGGCGTGCACAGCCATTTGCTGGAGCTGGGCATTCCGTTGTCGTTTCTCAGCGTGCGTGAGGTGCTCAAGCGCCTGTGCAGCGAGGGCGTAATCACCCTCAATGCGGACAAAAGCTACCGCCTCCATGACGAGGCTGCCAAGGTACTCGAAGCCGCCGTCGCGCCTGACTCCCCCTCAGAAGTTAGGCTTGACCTTGCGGCGCATGATGCCGTTGATCACCACCACGGTCACCGCCACGGCAATGGCGATGTACTGGAACGTTTTCTCGCTGATAACCCCGGTGTTCTGCAGGTAGGACAGGCCAAACATCGTCCCCAGTACTACAAGGGAAATCAGAATCGAATATTTCAAACGTTGCTTTTGGGTCATGACGGGTTCCTGAACCGGATAAATGTATTCACTTTGTATCGTCGAGCATGCCAAGCACATACCCAGTGACGGGGATGGATGAGGGTCGACAGGGTCGTATGTTACAGGCGATGAAAAGCTTTGGCTCGTTCAGCGCCAGATTGACCCTGTCAGTACTCTAGAGGATGTTGAAATGCTTCGTCGAATCACACTGCTGATTCCATTGCTGATCATGCTGAGCATGAGCGGCTGCTTCTTTTTCCCACGCGGCGGTGGTGGTGGCTGGCACGACCACCGCTATGACGACGGCCGAGGCTACGAGCACCGCTGATCGCCCATGCGTCTCGCTTTGCAGGGCGCAAAGCGAGACGTTTGACCTTCAGCTCGCGTGCACCCAGCGTTGGTGCAGCCAACGCGCAAACGCATCCAGGGCAAACCCCAGCAGCCCGATCAGCAGCACCATCGCCATCAACTCCGAATAGGCCAGCCGGTCACGGGTATCAAGGATGTAATAGCCCAAGCCCGCACTGACCCCAAGCATCTCGCACGGCACCAGCACAATCCACACGATACCAATGGCCAGGCGCACGCCGGTCAGCACGTGCCCGACTACGCCGGGAATGATCACGCGCCGCAAGGTTTCCCAGCGCGTGGCACTCAGGCTCTTGCTCAACTGCAACCAGCGCGGGTCCAACTGGCGCACGCCGGCGGCGGTGTTAAGCATGATCGGCCACACCGCGGCAAAGGCCAGCAGAAAGTAGATCGGCTGGTCGCCCACGCCCATCAACATCACCACGATGGGCATCCAGGACAACGGCGAGATCATCCGCAAAAACTGAAAGGCTGGCGTGGTGGCTGCTTCCAGGTTGCGCGAACTGCCCACCAGCAGGCCCAGTGGCACGCCCACCAACAGGGCGAGAAACAGGCCGACGAAGATGCGCTTGAGGCTCACGGCGATATGCAGGTACAGCTCGCCGCGCCCGAACAATTCCCACAGGCTGCTGACGGTCGCCGCCAGCGAAAAGCGCGCCGACAAGCCATCGGCGACGCCAAACACTTTGACGCCGAACCACCACAAGAACAGCAAGCCTGCCAAACCACTCAGGCCCAGCAACCAGCCCGGGAGTGTGCCTTTACTCAAGCGCCAATCTCCTCTTGCCGCTCGTAGCCATCCGGCAAGCCGAAGGTTTTCATGCCGCCCACCGACTCGATGGCATTACGCACAAAACGGTCGTCCACCAAGTCTTTGGCGACGAACGCCGGGTCAAGGTCGGCGAGAAATTTCTTGTCGCCCTCGATCAAGGTGTCCTTCAAGCGGCGCACCAGTTCCTCGGTGTAGCTGGGGAATGGGTACGGCTGGAAGTCGATGCGGTGCTCGTCCCAATGGGCGTGCTGGATGGCGCCGTCAGCCAGGTAAGCGGCACGGTCGCTGGCCGCCGGCGCGAGAACTTTGCTCAACACCGGTTCGGCATGCGGCGTGTAGCGGTTCGGGCCGTCCTTGGACAAAAGCTTCACCGCTTCTTCGCGGTTATCACGGGTCCACACCTGCGCCTTGACGATGGCATTCACCACTTTCTGCGACCATTGCGGGCGGTTGGTCAGGTCGTGCTCGTGCATGAACACCACGCAGCACGCATGGTTACGCCATACGTCACCGGTGAAGCGCTGTACGCGGCCGACTTTGAGGTTTTCCGCCAGGGCGTTGAATGGCTCGGCGACGATATAGCCGTCGATACGTTTGCTGGCCAGGGCCGGCGGCATGTCGGAGGGCGGCAACACAATCAGGTTGACCTCGTTGGCGGCAATCCCAGAACCGGCTGCGCGCGCCACGGGCGTGAGGCCGTTATCGCGAAACAGTTGCTGCACCACCACGTTGTGGATCGAGTACCAAAACGGAATTGCCACCGACTTGCCGCCCAGTTGCTTCACATCGGTAATGCCTGGCGATACGGTCAAGCCCGAACCGCCGACGTGGTTCCAGGCCACCACTTTAGCCGGCACTTTGCTGCCATAGCGCGCCCACACCGTCATCGGCGACAACAGGTGAATCACGTTGACCTGCCCGGAGATAAACGCCTCGATCACCTGGGCCCAGCTGCGCAACAGCACCGGGCGCTCAGCCTTGATGCCTTCGGCTTCGAACAGGCCGTTGTTGTGCGCAACCAGCAGCGGCGTGGCGTCGGTGATCGGCAAGTAGCCGATGCGTACCGGCGCGTCCGGCTCGCTGGCCGCGCGCGCTTGCAAGCTGCTCAACAGCGGCAAGGCACCGGCAGCGCTGAGCACCGCCGAGAGTTTGAGAAAGTCACGGCGCGAGTGGGTCAGGTCATCCAGACACATAGTTGGGCTCCAGTTGTTCAAGAGGGTTGGGTTGAGGGCGGCTCGCCTGCCGTAAGGTTTTCAGAATCTCGATACGCAGCGCGCCGATGGCCTCAACTTGCTCTTCGCGCGGTTGCGCCAGGTTGATATGCCATTCACCCAAGGTCCGCGCCGGGCGGTTGCCCAGTAGCAGGATGCGGTCGGACAGCAGCAGCGCTTCATCAATATCGTGGGTGATCAATACGGCCGCCGAGCCTTGCTCGCGGTTGACCTTGAGCAGCAAGTGCTGCATATCGGCGCGGGTGACTTCATCCAGCGCGCCGAACGGCTCATCCAGCAGCAACACCTGCGGTTGGCGCGCCAGGCAGCGCGCCAACGCCGTGCGCTGGGCCATGCCGCCGGACAGCTGCGCCGGGAACTGCGCACGAGCATGTTCCAACCCAACCGCCGCGATGGCGTGGTCCACGCGGCGGCGACGCTCCTCAGTGCTCAAGTGCGGCTGGCGAGCGAAATCCAAACCAAAGGCGACGTTCTTTTCCAGGTTCAGCCACGGCAACAGGCTAGGGTCTTGAAAAGCCACGGCCACGCGCGGATGCGGGCCATCCAGCGGCTCGCCCAGCACCCGCACGCTACCGCCCTGGGGCGCCTGCAAGCCGGCCAGCACCCGCAGCAAGCTGGACTTGCCGACGCCGCTAGGACCCAGGATCGACACCACCTCACCCGGCTGCAAGTGCAAGTCAAACCCTTGGAACACCGGCCCACTGGCATACCCCAGGCAAACCGCCTGGGCACTCAATACCGCCTGGTTCATAGATTAGCCTGGCGATGCAGCTCGGTACGCAGTTGCACCAGGCTGGGCGTGACGATGGGCACAAAGGCCGACTCGCGCCAGCGCCGGGCGAAACCACTGCCGTGGGCAGTCAGGTACGCCTTGCCGCCGCTGGCCTGCAGTTCAAGCTGTACAGCACTGGCGGCGGTTTCCGCGAGGGCAATGCGCAGCTTGAACAACGGCACCGGTTCTGCTGCAAATCGCACGGCCAGCAGGCCTTTTTTCAATTCGTTGACCAAGTGGTCCAGCGTCACGCGTAGCGCTTCCAACTCATCGCGCAATACGGTGCGGCTCGAGCCCAAGTGGTTGGCTACTTCCGCCAGGGAGCGACGGGCCAGGCCGATGGACATACCGCACTGCAACCCAAGAAACGCCGGGCGTACTGCCGGTAGAAACTTGCGCGCATCCTCATGCAACAACCAGTCACGACTCAGCTCAACCCCTTCCAGACCCAGGGCTGCTGTATTGCTTGATTGCAGCCCCAACAGCTCCAGGTCGCGCGAGCGTTGCAAACCCGCAACCGAATCGGGGATCGCCAGGATAAACGGCGCGCCACCACCGGCATGTTCGATCGCAGCGGCGGCAACAAAGCCGTTCTTGCGCAGGTTGGTTACCCAATGCAGGCGACCGTTGAGGGTCCAGCCGTCATCAGTCGGTTCGGCGCTGATTTGCAGCGTCTCGATGCCGGACAAAAACTTCATCGCATTCGACAGCCCCGTGGCCCCGGCCAGTTTGCCGCTGAGCAAGTCCGGCAACAGTTGCTCACGCAGCCGCTCATTCGGGCTCTGCAACAAATACTCGATAAAAGACCGCTGGCCCCAGCACACAAACGCCGCCGCCAGGGAATGGCTGGCGACATTGGCGATGGCGTCCACCGCGCCGGTCACATCGCCGCCCAGGCCACCAAGGGCCTTGGGCACGCCGATACCTAATACGTTGGCTTCTGCCAGCCTTGGCAGCACTTCCTGTGGATCGCAACTGCCCACATCCAGGGCCTGCGCTTGAACGTCGAGCCAACGGCTCAAGATTGGGTCAAGCATTCATGTTTCTCCTTTTTACTGCGTGGGGACCAACACCTGCGCGTGTGCGCCTCAGCTCGCCGGTTTTTCCCAACGGTATTGCGCCAGCTCCGGGTTCAGCGGGGTACGGGCAAACACGTTAGCGAAGTTGCACAGGGTTGCCAGGCTTACGCCCAAAATAACTTCCAGGGCCTGGCCGTCGGTGTAACCGGCGCCGCGAAATGCCTCGAAACCTGCGTCGCTGACATCACCACGCGTGGCGATCACTTCACGGGTGAAGGCGGCGAGTGTCTCATAGCGCGCATCTGGCAACTCACCCAACTGGCGCAAGGCTTCGATCACTGCCTCCGGCAGCTTGGCCTTGTTGCGCGCCACAGCGGTGTGGCCGGCCACGCAGAAGTCGCAACCGTGCGTGGTGGCGGCAATCAGTTGCACCACTTCACGGTCGGCCAGGCTCAGTTCGGCCTTAGCGTTAAGGCCCGACACGGTGACGTAGGTTTCCAGCGCAGCCGGTGCATTGGCGAGTACGGCGAGCAGGTTAGGGATAAAACCCGAGGTTTTCAGAGCGTTTTCCAGGAACGGTTTCGCGGCTTGCGGCGCGGTTTCAGGGGTGAGCAACGGTACACGGGACATGGAGTGGTCTCCTGATGGGTTCGTGTACCCAGTCTGTTGGTTATAAAAAATCGCCTCAATAGTCTAAAGTAGCGATTACTTGCTCTAGAGTCTTTCCGTTAGATGAATTCGTCCAGTGCCCTTGTCGATTGGTTATTAGACAGCCTCGAACTCAACACCAGCCTGTTCCATGTGGGCCGCTATTGTGGCAGCTGGCATGCGAGCACCCATGGCATGGCCAGCGCGAGTTTCCACCTGATCGTACAAGGCCAGTGCTGGTTGCATATTGACGGTGAACCTGACCCGAAACACTTGAACAATGGCGACGCGGTGTTTCTGTTGCGTGACCTGGTTTACCAGCTGTCTGGCGCCGCAACGGCGGCGGCTGCACGGGAATGCCCGCGCCGGCCGATGCTCGCGCTGGACAGCGCCGCCAATGACGGCGCGGGCCTGGTATGTGGATTCTTCCACTTTCATTCCGGCCTGTCGGCCATGATTGTCGACACCCTGCCCGCCTGGATCATTCTGCGCGCTGGCGACCCTTCGCTGACTGCCGCGCGCAACCTGTTCGAACTGATCCTGCAAGAGTGCGAGCGTAGCCCGGCGCCCTCGTCCGCCTTGCTCGAACGTCTTTGCCACTTGTTGTTTCTGTATGTGCTGCGCCAGCAAGTGCTCGATAACGCCGAGCTTGGCGGCCTGGCTGCACTGGCCCGGCAACCGACGTTCGCCAACCTGCTGGAGCAATTGATTGCGCGCCCGGCAGAGCCTTGGACCCTGGAAAGCATGGCGGCTTGCACCGGGCTGTCGCGCTCGGCGTTTTTCAAACGGTTTAACGAGTTGTGTGGGCAATCGCCGGGGCAAGTGCTGTTGATGATGCGCATGCGGTATGCATGCCAGCTGTTCAAGCAAGACCAGACCGTGGCCGATGTATCGCTGGCGGTGGGTTACCAATCGGTGGCGGCGTTTACGCGTGCGTTTCACAAGGTAACCGGGCAGCAGCCCGGCGCCTATCGCAAGGCTCAAGGCTAGCGTTGCAAGCCAATACCCGGCTGCGCGCACAGTTCCACCAGCCAATCGACAAATACCCGCACCCGCGGTGATAACTGGCGATGCGGCGGGTACAGCGCAGTCAAGGCCATCCTCGGCGGCACAACCTCAGCCAGCACTTCCACCAGCGTGCCCTGCGCCAGTTGACGTGTTGCGTGATAATACGGCGCCTGGATCAACCCGTAGCCAGCCTCGCACGCTGCGAAATAACCATCGGAACTGTTCACCGCAACCACCTTGGGCAGGTTGATCTCCCGCAGTTCGGTGCCCACCTGAAACGCCAGGCCGAAGCGTTTGCCGCTGGCGCTGGACACGTACTCGACCATTTGATGGCCAGCCAGGTCGTCCACTGTAGCGGGCACACCGAAACGCTTGAGGTAGTCGGGGCTGGCCAGCGTCAACTGGTCCATCATCGCCAAAGGCCGGGCCACCAGCGATTCGTCCAGGGCCAGGCCACCGCGCAGCACGCAGTCCACGCCCTCGCGAATCAGGTCAACTGTGCGGTCATTAAGGCCGATTTCCAACGCGATGTGCGGGTAGCGCGCCGTAAACGTCGGTAACGCTGGAATCACGATCAGCCGACCGATGCCCGAGGGCATGTCGATGCTTAAGGTGCCGCGCGGGTTCTGGCGGCTGACGGAGAACACCGCCTCGGTTTCTTCCAGGTCTGTCAGCAATTGCACACAACGCTGGTAGTACGCGGCGCCATCCAGGGTCGGACTGACTTGGCGTGTGGTGCGCTGCAACAGTTGCACGCCCAGATGAGCCTCCAGCTGTTTGATCAGGATGGTCACCGACGCCCGGGGCAGTTGCAGGCTGTCGGCCGCCTTGGCAAACCCGCCCAACTCAACAATCCGGGTGAACACGCGCATCGCGTTGAATCGGTCCAAGGGACGACGCCTCCCGCCATTATTTAGAATTTACGAACAGTGATAGCGCTTTTAGCCGGTTTATCTCGGTTTTGTCGAGGATAACAATAGAGGCCTTCCCCACCCAGGAGCTGAACCCATGCACACCCGTCAACTCGGCAAGAACGGCCCTCAAGTCTCCGCCTTCGGCCTCGGCTGCATGGGCATGACCGACTTCTACACCACCGGCAGCGATACCCAGGAAGCCGTCGCCACCCTGCACCGCGCGCTGGAGTTGGGCGTCACCCTGCTGGACACCGCCGACATGTACGGCCCCCACACCAATGAAACGCTGATCGGCAAAGCCATCGCTGGCAAACGCGACCAGGTGTTCCTGGCGAGCAAATTCGGCTTTGTGCGTGACCCGGCGAACCCGACAGTGCGCCGCGTGAATGGCCGCCCTGAATATATCCGCGAGGCGATTGAGGGCACCTTGAAACGCCTGGGCGTGGAAACGCTGGACCTGTACTACCAGCACCGCATCGACCCCCAAGTGGCCATCGAAGAGACCGTCGGCGCTATGGCCGAACTGGTCAAGCAAGGCAAGGTGCGTTACCTGGGCCTGAGCGAAGCCTCGGCCGCCAGCCTGGAGCGCGCGCACAAGGTGCATCCGATCAGCGCCCTGCAAAGCGAATACTCGCTGTGGAGCCGCGACCAGGAAGACAACGGTTGCCTGGCAGCCTGCCAACGCCTGGGCATCGCCTTTGTGCCTTACAGCCCGTTGGGGCGAGGTTTTCTCACGGGCGCCCTGAAAAACCCGGATGACTTCGCCGCCGACGACTACCGCCGCTCCAGCCCACGGTTTCAGGGGGAGAACTTTGCAAAAAACTTGCGATTGGTGGACCGGGTCAAGACGCTGGCCGCTGAAAAAGGCATCACAGCCGGGCAGCTGGCGTTGGCGTGGGTGCTCGCGCAGGGCGATTACCTGATCCCAATCCCCGGGACCAAGCAGCGCAAGTACCTCGAAGAGAACGTGGCGGCAGTGGATGTCACGCTGAGTGCTGCTGAGCTGTCAGCACTGGCATCGATCTTCGAGGCGGGCGCTACGGCCGGTTCACGCTACCCCGAGGCCGGGTCTTGACAGGGTGGCTTAGCCGCCCATGTGGGAAAGGACGCCGTCAACCGTTCAACTTTGTACAATAGTACCTCAAGCTCTTCCTTACCAAGCCGATAGCCCGACGAAGCTCTAACAAAGCCGCGTCGATAATAAATGCTTCGTAAGGACGACCCCATGACCCCACTACGCTCCATTCAAACCCGCTACACCCTGTTTCTGGTGCTGTTCGTCCTGGTGCTATCAGTGTTAACCGTCGTGGGTATCGGCCAGTTGGTCGCCCCCCACGCTAAAACACACCGAAGAACAGGTGGTGCTCAACCGCATCGCCGAGGTGGCTGTGCAGATTCAGGGCGAACTCAACAAGGTTCAAGCCCAGCAACGCAGCATCACCCAAACCATCCCGCTGCTCGACAGTGACGCCATCGACAAGGTGCTGCCCGGCCTGGTGGATCAGTATGGCGAGCTGAAAGTCTTCGGCGGTGGCATCTGGCCGCTGCCCAACCAGCGCACGCCGGGGCGCAACAAACACAGCACGTTCTGGCACCGCGATGCCTCGGGCAAGCTGGCCGTGAATACCTTCTGGAACAGCGACGCCGCGCCCAATTACTACGACCAGAGCTGGTACAAAGGCGGCCTCGCCTCGCCGCGCGGCCAGTGCGCCTGGGCGGCTGCCTACAAAGACGACGCCAGCCAGGAACCGCGCACCAACTGCGCCATGGCGATTCAGCGTGACGGCGCGGCTTACGGCGTCGCCACCATCGATGTGACCCTGGGCTTTTTCAATGAGCTGGTGGCCAACAAGGAAAAAGACATCGGCGGCCAGATGCTGATCGTCGAAGGCGACGGCAAGATCATCAGCAACAGCACGCGCATCAGCAGCCCAGTGGTGCTCAAGAACATCAGCGAACTGACCGGCACCTCGGCGTTTGCCGCCCAGGTCAGCAAGGCCCTCGCCCATCGCGACCAGGCGCTGCAGCGCAGTGAATTCGACAACCAGGGCGTGTCCAGCACCTTTTACATGCGCCCGATCGAGGGCACGCCGTGGTTCCTCGCCACCGCCCTGCCTACCTCGCTGATCACCGCCCAGCGTGATGATGTACTCGGTAGCTTGGCGCTGCTGCAAATCCCGATGGTGTTGCTGCTGGTACTGCTGGCGTTCTTTGCGATTCGCCAACTGGTGCAACGCATGAAGTCGCTGCGCACCAATATCGACGCGCTGTCTGCCGGCGATGCCGACCTGACGAAGCGCATCACCATCCGTGCCGAAGATGAAATGGGCGCCATCGGCCACTCGGTGAACCGCTTTATCATCTACCTGCAAAACATGATCGGCGAAGTCACTCAGGCCACGGGCGCCATGGCCTCGGGGCTTGAGCAATTGCAGCAGACTTCGGAGCACACTAACCAGATTCTGGTACGGCACGCCTCGGAGACCGATCAGACGGTCACGGCCATCACCGAAATGAGCTCCACCGCCGACACCGTCGCGCAAAACGCCGCTGAAACCGCGTCGTTCACCCAACGCGCCAACGAACACGCCGACCGCTCCCGTGTGGTGGTGGGTGAAGCCTCCACCAGCGTCACCGCCCTGATCGGCGAAGTCGCCAGCGCTACCCATACCGTGGAAAACATGCGCCAGGACGCCGCGCGTATCACTGAAACCCTCGGCGTGATCGGCGCGATTGCCGGCCAGACCAACCTCTTGGCACTCAACGCCGCGATTGAAGCGGCGCGCGCTGGCGAGCAAGGCCGTGGGTTTGCGGTGGTGGCCGACGAAGTCCGAGCGCTGGCCGCACGCACCCAGGCCAGCACCTCGCAGATCAACGAGATGTTGGCGCGCCTGACCACCGGTGTGAGTTCGTCGGTAACGGCGATGGAAAACACCCAGGCCAGTTGCCAATCGGCGGCGGATGCCACGGCACGCGTCAACACCGGTTTGGATGAGATGGCCGGCTCGGTCAGCCATATCAACAACCTCAGCACCCAGATCGCTACCGCCGCCGAGCAGCAAAGCGCGGTAACCGAGGAGATCAACCGCAGCATGGTGCAGATCCGACATATGGTTGAAGAGCTGGTGGAAAGTGGCCATGCCACTGAAACCAATACGCAAAGCCTGCTGGATGCCAATGGCCGGGTGATTGCGTTGATGAGCCGTTTCAAGGTTCGCTGATAAATGAGTGAAACACTCCCGTGCAAACCACGGGAGTGGGACTATTCTGACAGCTCCCAGTGCGAGATCTCGCCACACAGGAGGTGTGTCATGCACGCTGCTGATCATTCTGTCCGCATGGAGCGGATCAGCCAGGAACGCTTCATCCAAGCCCCGATCGAAGTCGTCTACGACTACGTGACCCAGCCCGACCGCTGGCACGAGTGGCACCCTACCTCCCTGAGTGCCGACACCGGCACCACCGGTTCACTGCCGGTCGGCACCCGTTTTACCGAAGTCATCGACCTGCTGGGCGTGCGCGTGCCCATGAGCTACCGCGTGCAGATCGCCCGCCGCCCGAGTGAATTCAAAACCGTGTTTACCTCCCTCGCGGTGGACGGTTCTATTGAGTACTTCTTGCAAGCCCATCGCGGCGGAACGCTGTTCAAACGCGTGCTGACCTACGAAACCGAGTTGCAGCTCGCCACCTTGCATGAGCGCATGGCCGAGCTTTCTGCTATCGCGCTGGACCAGCTCAAGCAGCGGTTGGAAAACGCAGCCGTCGTATAATCTTGAAACATTAACGTCGCCCGGGACGCCGTCATGATCGCCGCCATTCCTGCTCACGAGACACGCTATGAAAACCCCCGTGCGACTGGCGCTGCTGTGCGCCCTGCTCACCTCCACCCTGGCCCAGGCGGCCGACCTGATCCCAATCGACGTGCACCGCGACGCCAACTGCGGCTGCTGCAAAAAGTGGATCAGCCACCTGGAAAGCAACGGCTTCAAGGTCAACGACCATGTGGAAGCCGACATGAGCGCGGTTAAACAACGCCTGGGCGTGGCGCCGCGCCTGGGCTCGTGCCATACCGCCGTGATCGACGGCAAGTTCGTCGAAGGCCATGTGCCCGCCGAGCAGGTAATGGCCCTGCGCAAGCGTGACGACTTGCTCGGCATTGCCGCCCCGGGCATGCCCATGGGTTCACCGGGCATGGAAATGGACGGTATGAGCGACGCTTATCAGGTCATCGGCCTGACCCGTGAGGGTAAAGACGTGGTGGTGGCCGACTACCCGGCTCGTTGATTGATGCTCGCGGGTTACCTGGGCCTATTCTTCGCCGCCTTCGGTGCTGCAACGCTGTTGCCGATGCAATCGGAGGCAGTGCTGGTGGGCCTGTTGATCAGCGGGCATTACAGCCTGTGGGTGCTGCTCACGATCGCCACCGTCGGCAACGTGCTGGGCTCGGTGGTTAATTGGTGGCTGGGGCGTTCTGTTGAGCGCTTCAAGGCGCGGCGCTGGTTCCCCGTCAGCCCCCGGCACCTGGAAAAGGCTAGCCGGCACTATCAACGCTGGGGGCACTGGTCACTGTTGCTTAGTTGGGTGCCCATTATCGGCGACCCGCTGACCTTGGTGGCCGGGGTGATGCGCGAGCCGTTCTGGCGTTTTCTGCTGCTGGTCAGTGTTGCAAAAGGCGCCCGATACGCGGTGCTGGCGGTGCTGACGCTGAGCCAGCTCGCCTCTTCATAACGGCTGACCGTTGGTCGCCACTGTAGCCGACGCATTGCCGCGCCCCGTTAATCCTCGCTTAATCCCCCCGCCACAGCATCCGGACACTGTTGCCTCCGGAGCCTGACCCATGACGCTGATCCGTTCACTGTGCGCCGCCAGCCTGCTGCTCGGCAGCGCCCTTGCGGTCTTTGCGGCCACCGAAGGCCCGGCCTACGGCCCTGAGCTGCAAGGCTTCCAGTACCCCTACCCGGTCGAGCACTTCAACTTCCAGTCCCAAGGCAAAACCCTGCAGATGGGTTATATGGATGTGCCCGCCAAGGGCAAGGCCAACGGACGCAGCGTGGTGCTGATGCACGGCAAGAACTTCTGTGGCGCTACCTGGGACGCGTCGATAAAAGCCTTGAGCGACGCCGGTTACCGCGTGATCGCGCCGACCAATCGGTTCTGACCTCCAGCAACCGAACTACAATACAGCTTCCAGCAACTGGCTAACACCACAACTGCTGGATAAACTCGGCATTCAAAAAGCCACCCTGGTCGGCCACTCCACCGGCGGCATGCTCGCCACCCGCTACGCGCTGCTGTACCCGGCGCAAACCGAGCAACTGGCGCTGGTCAACCCGATCGGCCTGGAAGACTGGAAAGCTTTGGGCGTGCCCTATCGCAGCGTCGACCAATGGTATGAACGCGAGCTGAAACTCAGCGCCGAAGGCATCCGCCAGTACGAACTTAACACCTATTACGTCGGGCGCTGGAAGCCCGAGTACGACCGCTGGGTCGACATGCTCGCCGGCCTGAATAAAGGCCCGGGGCACACCCAGGTCGCCTGGAACTCGGCGCTGATTTACGACATGATCTTCACCCAGCCGGTGTACTACGAGTTCAAGGATGTGCAGATGCCCACCTTGCTGCTGATCGGCACGTCCGACACCACCGCCATCGGCAGCGATATTGCGCCGCCTGCGGTCAAGGCCAAGCTCGGTCATTACGACGTGCTGGGTAAGCAAGTGGCCAAGCTGATCCCCCATGCAACCCTGGTGGAATTCCCAGGGCTTGGGCATGCACCGCAGATGGAGGAACCGGCTCAGTTCAATAAAGCCCTGCTAAAGGGCTTGAACGCCCTGTAATCCAACTTTATTCGAGGTACTCGTGAATGTCGGTACAGATCGCAGTCATTGATGATTGGCAGAATGTGGCCAGTGGCGTGGTGGATTGGTCGGCCTTGGACGCGGCGGGCCAAGTGCACTTCCTGCACGATTACCCGGCGGATACCGCGGTGATGATCGAGCGGTTAAAGGCTTTCGAGGTCATTTGCGTGATGCGCGAGCGCACAACCTTCGACAAAGCCCTGCTGCAAGGCTTGCCCAAGCTCAAGCTGCTGGTGACCGGGGGCATGCGCAATGCGGCCATCGACATTCCGGCCGCCAAGGCCCTCGGCATTCAGGTCTGCGGCACTGACAGCTATAAACACGCGGCGCCGGAATTGACTTGGGCGCTGATCATGGCGTGCACCCGTAACCTGCTGCAGGAAGCCAATGCCCTGAGGGGCGGCGGATGGCAGGTTGGCCTGGGTGGCGACCTGTACGGCAAGACCTTGGGGATTCTCGGGTTGGGCAGCATTGGCCAGAAAGTCGCGCAGTTCGCCCAGGTTTTCGGCATGCGCGTGATTGCCTGGAGCGAAAACCTCACGCCGCAGCGTGCGGCTGAGGCGGGCGTGACCTGGGTCAGCAAGCGCCAATTGTTTGAACAGGCCGATATCCTCACCGTGCACCTGGTGCTCAGCGATCGCAGCCGTGGGCTGGTGGATGCCGAAGCGCTGGGCTGGATGAAGCCGACTGCGCGCTTGGTGAATACCGCGCGCGGGCCGATTGTGGATGAGCAGGCGCTGGTCGCTGCGTTGGTCGCCGGGCGCTTGGCCGGGGCGGCGCTGGACGTTTATAGCGAAGAGCCACTGCCGGTTGATCATCCGTTCCGGCGCCTGCCCACTGTGTTGGCCACGCCGCATGTGGGGTATGTGAGCGAGCAGAATTACCGGCAGTTCTACCAGCAGATGATTGAAAATATTCAGGCTTGGGCCAGCGGCACGCCCGTTCGCGTGCTCGACTGATCCTGCTTCGCACCATTTTGTGGCGAGCAGGCTGCCGCGGGGCAAGCCCACTCGCCACAGCATTACTCTCCTCGCCTAATAACCAGTCCATCTCCCGTTACAAGTTTTTTGTCCTACAAAATTCCCACATAAACCATACAGGCTCTGGGATCTGTCCTAGACTCATGACCGATGGGTCCGTTCCAAAACAAAAACCCCGCAAAAAATCGAAACTTTCCAACTCTGCCATAGGTCCAGTTTTTAAGGGAGGCGAGTGCACGCGGTTCACGCCAAATGCCCGTTCATCCACTCTTTTTAGGCTAATCGTGCAACTGGCATACGCCTTGCCAGTTTGTACAGTGCTTGTGCGCCTGGCCGCAGGATGCGGTCATCGGAGCTAATGGCAGCGAGCCATTAGCCAACCAAATATGTGGGAGAGAGCTATGATCAGTGCTGCAGTAGATACTCAGGGAGAGCGTTTTAGTCAGCCGGCTGGGGGGCCAACATCTTTGGCCGACCTGCCCAACACTGTGCGGCCGATCGTGAGTAACCCCAATCGAAAGAAAGTCTTGTTCGTCACTTCCGAGTTCGCCGACTTGGTGAAAACCGGTGGTTTGGGCGACGTGTCCGCTGCCCTGCCCCGTGCCATGGCCCACTTGCATGATGTGCGCGTGCTGATCCCGGGTTACCCGCAGGTGATGGAAAGCGACAACCCCATCCACATCATCGGCGAACTGGGCGGCCACGCGGCGCTGCCGCCGTGCAAGATCGGGCGCATGGACCTCAAGGATGGCCTGGTCATCTATGTACTGATCTGCCCCGAGCTCTATGAGCGCGAAGGCACGCCCTACGGCGCCAACAACGGCCGCGACTGGCCGGACAACCATATTCGCTTCGCCCGCCTGGGCCTGGCCGCCGCCGACATGGCCGCCAACCTCGCGCAGATCCACTGGTGCCCGGACCTGGTGCACGCCCACGACTGGCCTGCCGGCCTGGCCCCGGCCTATATGCATTGGCGTGGTTCACGCACCCCAACCTTGTTCACCATTCATAACCTCGCCTATCAAGGCGTGGTCAGCTTGGCGTCCACGCCGGAGCTGGGCATTCCGCCGCATGCCTTGCAACAAGAAGGCATGGAGTTCTACGGCAAGATGTCGTTCCTCAAGGCCGGCATGGCGTATTCCAGCCATATCACCACGGTGAGCGCCACGTACGCCCAGGAAATCACCACCCCGGAATTCGGCTGCGGCCTTGATGGCTTCCTCGCCAGCAAGACCCAGCAAGGCCTGCTCAGTGGTATTCCCAACGGCATCGACGAAAGCTGGGAAACCTCCACCGACGCTCACCTGACCCACAACTTCAACATCGGTGACTGGGACGGCAAGGCCGTCAACGCTGCCCATGTACGCGAGCTGTTCGGCCTGCACGAATCCACTGGGCCACTGTTCGCCGTGGTCTCGCGCCTGGTGTATCAAAAGGGCCTGGACCTGACCGAAGCAGTCAGCAGCTTTATCGTCGAAAACGGCGGCCAGATCGCGATTATCGGTCGCGGCGAGCCGGAAGAAGAACACGCCATGCGTGAACTGGCCCTGCGCTTCCCCGGCCAAGTCGGCGTGCGCATCGGCTTTAATGAAACCGACGCCCGGCGCATGTTCGCCGGCAGCGACTTCCTGTTGATGCCTTCGCGCTATGAGCCGTGCGGCCTGAGCCAGATGTACGCGCAGCGCTTCGGCTCGTTGCCGGTGGCGCGTAATACCGGCGGCCTGGCGGACACCATTGAAAATGGCGTCACCGGCTTCCTGTTCAATGAATCCACCGTAGAGAGCTACGAAGAGGCGCTGAGCCGCGCGTTCCGCGTGTTTGCCAACAAAGGCCTGCTCAACGCCATGCGCAGCCGCTCCATGACCCAGCCATTCAACTGGTGCCAGGCGGTGGAACCCTACGCCGAGCTGTACGAACAGTTAGTGGCTAAGGCACTGGGGAAATCAACTAAATAGCCACATAAAAAACCAAGGGAGGGCTTCATAGATGCCGTCACGGACTCTGGAAACCTGGCCCCACGGCGCAATCATGCTGGACGCGCAACACACGCGTTTTGCCTTGTGGGCGCCAGACGCGTTATATGTCAGCGTTGAATTGCAAGACGGTAAGTCGATTGCCATGCTGCCTCAGGCAGCCGGCTGGTTTAAGGTAGAAATACAGTGCCCGGCGGGCACGCGCTACCGCTACAACATCGACGGCGAAACCGATGTACCCGACCCAGCGTCCAGGGCCCAGGCCTTGGACGTGCATGGTTGGAGCGTGGTCGTTGACCCGCTCGCCTATCAGTGGCGGCACTGCCACTGGCAGGGTCGCCCGTGGCACGAAGCGGTGATCTACGAACTGCATGTAGGTGCCCTGGGCGGCTACGCAGCGGTTGAAAAACAGCTGCCACGCTTGGCCGAACTGGGCGTTACCGCGATTGAATTGATGCCTTTGGCGCAATTTCCCGGCGAACGCAATTGGGGTTACGACGGGGTCCTGCCCTACGCGCCCCACTCTTGCTACGGCTCCCCCGAACAACTCAAAGCCCTGATCGACAGCGCCCACGAGCACGGCCTCGCGGTGATCCTCGACGTGGTCTACAACCACTTCGGCCCCGACGGCAATTACCTGGGCCAATACGCCAAGGGCTTCTTTCAAGAGGACGTACACACGCCGTGGGGCGCCGGGATTGATTTTGAACGGCGCGAGGTGCGCGACTTCTTCCTCGACAATGCACTGATGTGGTTACTCGAATACCGCTTCGACGGCCTGCGCCTGGATGCGGTGCACGCCATCGACAATCCCTGCTTTCTCATAGAGCTGGCACAACGCGTGCGCCAACAGGTGGACGTCGGCCGGCATGTCTGGCTGGTGCTGGAAAACGAACTGAACCAGGCCAGCCTGTTGAAGCACGACTTCGATGGGCAGTGGAACGATGACTTCCATAACGTCCTCCACGTGCTGCTGACCGGCGAAACCGACGCCTATTACAGCGACTTCGCCGAAAACCCTACCGACAAACTCGCGCGCTGCCTGGGCGAAGGGTTTATCTATCAGGGCCACACCACCCGCCATGGCCACGCACGCGGCGAACCCAGCGCGGACCTGCCACCGAGCGCCTTTGTGGCGTTTTTGCAGAACCACGACCAGATCGGCAACCGCGCCTTGGGTGAACGCCTGCATCAGCTTTGCTCGCCCCAGGCACTCAAGGCCGCCACCGCGTTACTGCTGCTGTCACCGATGATCCCGCTGATGTTCATGGGCGATGAAGTCAACGCCGACGAGCCGTTCCTGTTTTTCACCGACCACCACGGCGAGCTGGCCGAAGCCGTGCGCGAAGGCCGGCGCAACGAGTTCGCCGATTTTGCTGCGTTCAAAGACCCTGAACGGCGCGAACACATCCCCGATCCGAACGCCCTGCCGACCTTCCTGCAATCGGCGCCCAGCTTTACCGAGAACGAACACAGCCAGTTTTACCGCCACCTACTGAGCCTGCGTCACCTGCATATCGTGCCGCATTTACCCGCCAGCAGAGCCCTGGGCGCGCAGGTGCTGGCTGACGGCGCCGTCACCGCGCGCTGGCGCCTGGGCAACGGCAGTGTGTTGCAGATCGACGTGAACCTGAGCGCTGAACCGCTGGATCATCCGGCCCCGCCGCATCTGATATTCGAAACGCCTGCCACGGATGAGGCGCACCTCGCGCCGTTCAGTGCACGCGTCGCCCTATTCCCTGTTGGAGAGCACCCTTGAGCGAAGCGAACCTGGAAATACTCGCCAGCCGCGCGGGCCTGGCCGTCGATTGGATCGACGCAAACGGCCGCCCGCAACATGTAAAACCCGACGCCCTGCGCGCCGTCCTCAAAGGCCTGGGCCACCCGGCCGATACCGACGCCGAGATCGATGCCAGCCTGCTGGAACTGGAGCGGGTGCAACAAGACAAACACCTGCCACCGCTGATGACCGTCGATACCGGCGAAGGCCTGGACCTGGCGCGCTACTTTGCTGCGGACACGCCGTGCCGGGTCAGCCTGGAAGGCGGCGAAACCCTAGAGCTACGCCTCGACGGCGACGCCGTGCTGCCCGGCATCATTGCCCTGGGCTATCACCAAGTGCACATCGATGACCAGACGTTCACCCTCGCCGTGGCGCCCATCCACTGCTACAGCGTGGCCGAAGCCGTCGACAGCCAACTTTCCCGCGCCTGGGGTTTGAGCGCCCAGCTGTATGCGTTGCGCCGCCTGGGTGACGGCGGGTTTGGCGACACCCAGGCGCTGGAACACCTGGCCCGCTGCGCCGCCGAACGCGGCGCCGATGCCCTGGCGATCAGCCCGATGCACGCGATGTTCAGCGCCGACACCGAGCGCTACAGCCCGTATTCACCCTCCAGCCGCCTGTTCCTCAACAGCTTGTACGCCTCGCCCGCCTGCATCCTTGGCGAGCGCGAAGTGCGCAATGCCATTGAAGCCCTCGGCTTGGCCGAGGAGCTGCACGCACTTGAGCAAAACACCTTGATCGACTGGCCCGCCGCCGCCAAGGCCAAGCAACGCCTGTTACGCGCCTTGTACGAAGACTTCCGCCACGGCGAGCATCCACAACATGCCGACTTCTTGAGCTTCCGCCAGACCGGCGGCGAAGCCCTGGAAAACCACTGCCGCTTTGAAGCCGTGCAGGCCGTTCGCGCTGCTGCCGGTGAAGAACTCGACTGGCGCCACTGGCCCGAGGCCTGGCGCACGCCGCAGAGCCCAGCGCTGGTGCAATTCGCCGCAGAACACACGGATGAAATCGGTTTTTACGCCTTCAGCCAATGGCTGATCGCGCGCTGCCTGGAACGTGCGCAACAAGCCGCGCGTGGCAGCGGCATGGGCGTGGGCTTGATCGCCGACCTGGCCGTAGGCGCCGACGGCGGCGGCAGCCAGGCCTGGAGCCGTCAGGATGAGCTGCTGGCCAACCTCACCGTGGGCGCCCCGCCGGATATCCTCAACCGCGCCGGCCAAGGCTGGGGCATTTCCGCATTTTCCCCGGAAGGCCTCAAACGCCATGGTTTTCGCGCCTTTATCGAGATGCTGCGCGCCAACTTCGCCCATGCCGGCGGCCTGCGTATTGACCATGTGATGGGCCTGCAACGCCTGTGGGTCATCCCCATGGAGGCTTCGCCGCGTGAAGGCGCGTACCTGTATTACCCGGTGGATGACTTGTTGCGGCTGCTGGCATTGGAGTCCCAACGCCATAAGGCAATTGTGCTGGGTGAAGACCTGGGCACCGTGCCCGATGGGCTGCGCGAGAAACTCATCGGCCGTTCGATTCTGGGCATGCGCGTGTTGCTGTTCGAACAAGGCCACGATGGCCAGTTCAAGCCGATCCTCGACTGGCCGGACAATGCCCTGGCGACCACCAGCACCCACGACCTGCCCACCCTCAACGGCTGGTGGCACAGCCGCGACATCGAGTGGAACATCCAACTCGGCCTGATCGACGCACCCACCGTGGAGCAATGGAGCGAGCACCGCCTGCGTGAACGCCAGGCGCTGCGCCAGGCCTTGAGCCAGGACCCGCAGAACTTCGTCGATGAAATCCGCAATGACACCGACCATATGATCGACGCCAGCGTGCGCTACCTGGGCCACACCCGTGCGCCGCTGGTGTTGCTGCCGCTGGAAGATGCGCTGGGTATCGAAGAGCAAGCCAACCTGCCCGGCACCACCGACACCCACCCCAATTGGCGCCGTCGCCTGCCGGGTGAAGCCGCCAGCCTGCTCGACAACGCCGGCGCCGCCCGCCGCCTCGAGCTGTTGGCCGTCGCGCGCAACCAAGCCTATGAGCGTGACCGATGAAAGCACTGCCCCTGCGTGCGACCCAGCGCCTGCAATTTCATAAAGGTTTCACCCTGGATGACGCGGTGCCGTTGGTGCCGTACTTCGCCCAGTTGGGCATCAGCCATCTGTATGCCTCGCCCCTGCTCAGTGCGCGCGCCGGCTCTATGCACGGCTACGACGTGGTCGACCCGACCACCGTCAACCCCGAACTGGGTGGCGAACCGGCTTTGCGTCGCCTGGTCGCCGCGTTGCGTGAGCATCAGATGGGCCTGATCCTCGATATTGTCTCCAACCATATGGCCGTGGGCGGTGCCGATAACCCGTGGTGGCTGGATCTGCTGGAATGGGGCCGTTTGAGCCCCTACAGCGAGTTCTTCGATATCCAGTGGCACTCGCCCGACCCGCTGCTCAAGGGCCAACTGCTGATGCCGTTCCTGGGCAGTGATTACGGCGAAGCCTTGCAAACCGGCACGCTGACGCTGCATTTTGATGCCGGCCACGGCACGTTTCACCTCGAACATTACGAACACCGGTTCCCGATTTGCCCACGCGATTACGCGTTAATCCTCGGCACCGACGCGCTGCTCAAGCCTTTAGCCGAACGCTTCAGTGCCCTTGCTTATCAAGATGACGCCTACCACGAAGCCGCCTGGCTCAAGCAGGCGCTGGTTGAGCGCGCCACCGAAGGCGACGTGCTGCACGCCATCGAACAGCGGCTCACCGCGTTCGACGGGCGCCAACCCGAAGGTTTCAATCGCCTGCATAACCTGCTGGAACAACAGGTCTACCGCCTCGCTAGCTGGCGCACCGCTGCGGACGATATCAACTGGCGGCGTTTCTTCGATGTCAACGAGCTGGGCGGCCTGCGCGTAGAGCGCACCGCCGTGTTCGAAGCCACCCACGGCAAGATTTTCGAGCTGATCAGCGAAGGGTTGGTAGACGGCCTGCGCATCGACCATATCGACGGCCTGGCCGACCCGCGCGGTTACTGCCGCAAGCTGCGGCGTCGAGTGGATTCACTGGCGCCTGAGCGGCATTTGCCGATCTTCGTGGAGAAAATCCTCGGCGAAGGCGAAACCCTGCGCGAAGACTGGAAGGTGGACGGCACCACCGGCTACGAATTCATGAACCAGCTGTCGCTGCTGCAACATGATCCCGAAGGCTTTGCGCCGCTCGCCGAACTGTGGACGCGCCACAGCGAACGCCCCGCCGCCTTTATCGAAGAAGCCTGGCTGGCACGCCAGCAGATCCTCAACGGCTCGTTGGCCGGTGACTTTGAAAGCGTGGCCCAGGCCCTGCTGCAAGTGGCCCGTGACGACGTAATGACCCGTGACCTGACCCTGGGCGCGATCCGCCGCGCCTTGCAGGAATTGATCGTGCACTTCCCGGTGTACCGCACTTACATCAGCGCGCGCGGGCGCAGCGAACGCGATGATGTGTTTTTCCTGCAGGCCCTGGCCGGTGCCCGCAGCACCTTGAGCGAGGGCGACTGGCCAGTGCTCGACCACCTGGAAAAATGGCTCGGCGGCCAACCGTGGCGCGATCGCTCGGTCGGCCGTGAACGCAAGATGCTCAAGCATGCCTGCGTGCGTTTCCAGCAACTGACCTCCCCGGCCGCCGCCAAAGCTGTGGAAGACACCGCGTTCTATCGCTCGGCGGTGCTGCTGTCGCGTAACGACGTGGGCTTCAGCACCGAGCAGTTCAGCGCGCCGGTGGCCGAGTTTCACGCCATCAACCAACAGCGTTTGCAGACCTTTCCCGACAACCTGCTGGCCACTGCCACCCACGACCACAAGCGCGGCGAAGACACCCGCGCACGCTTGGCGGTACTCAGCGAGTGTGCGCCGTGGTACGCCGAACAGGTCGAGCACTGGCGCACCCTCGCCGCCCCGTTGCGCCAGGACGCCAACACGCCGTCAGCCGGTGATGAGCTGATCCTTTACCAAGTGCTGCTCGGCAGTTGGCCGTTGGACGCGAACCCGGATATGCAGGGCTATCAACAACGCCTCTGGCAATGGCAGCAAAAAGCCCTGCGCGAAGCCAAGTTGCAAAGCAGCTGGAGCGCACCCAACGACGCCTATGAACAAGGCGTCGAGGCCTTCCTGTCGCGGCTGTTGCTCAGCGAACCGGGCCAGGCGCTGCGCGCTGCCATCGCCACTGCCGCCCAGGCCATCGCCCCGGCCGGTGCGGTAAACGGCCTGGCGCAATCCTTGCTTCGTCTCACCGTGCCGGGTGTGCCGGACCTGTACCAGGGCGATGAGTTCTGGGACTTCAGCCTGGTGGACCCGGACAACCGCCGCCCAGTGGATTTCAACGCACGGCAACACGCGTTGAACAATCCATCGGGCATCGACGAACTGTTGTCCCACTGGCGCGACGGGCGTGTCAAACAGGCGCTGATTGCGCAGGTGTTAGCCTTGCGCAAGGCTGATCCCGAGCTCTTTCGCAGCGGGCGCTACACACCGCTGGAGGTCACCGGCACACACGCTGAACACGTCGTCGCATTCTGTCGCGAACATCAAGGCAAACGCCTGATGGTGGTGGTGCCACGTTGGCCCCAGCGCCTGCTGGAAAAGGGTGAGCAGCCCCGCATCCATGCGCAGGTTTGGGGCGATACACGGGTGAAATTGCCGTTCGCCGACACAACACAAAACTGGAAGGGACTTTTTCATACAGGCGCAGTCACACCAAACAAGGAGCTGTTAATCAGCGCTGCCCTGGGGGATTTCCCGGTCAATGTCTTTATTAATCCTGATGATCAAGAAAGCTGAAACTTTTCTGTGAGGAGCATTGTGATGAGTACTGAAGACAAACGCATACGCGAGTTGGCGCATCAGATCTGGGAATCAGAAGGCAAACCCCACGGTGAAGATGCACGCCACTGGGAGATGGCCCGCAAGCTGGCCGAAGCCGAAGCCCTGACCCCGAGCAAGCCCAAGGCTGGCGCCAAGCCGAAAACCGCGCCTAAGCCTGCGCCCAAAGCCAAGCCAACCAAACCACCGGCACCGGCCCCCAGCACACCGGCAGCGCCTGTGGCGAAAAAGCCGCCCGCGCCAAAAAAACCTAAGCCTTAAGCCTTTCAACCTTAGGGGCCTCCTCCCGGCGCTGCCGGCAGGAGGTTCGTTTTCAATCACACATGCGTCAGCTGAACAATCGCCAGCACGATCTCGCTCGGCCCGAAAAACATCCTTGCAGGAGCAACTCAATGAGCAAACCCGATAAAACCCAACCGACGCCGGAACACGAGCCGTCGCGGATTCGTGAAGGTTTGCCCTTCCCCCTAGGCGCCACCTGGGACGGCCTGGGTGTCAACTTTGCGCTGTTCTCAGCCAACGCCACCAAAGTCGAACTGTGCCTGTTTGACGATAGCGGCGAAGTGGAGCTGGAACGTATCGAACTGCCGGAATACACCGACGAAACCTTCCACGGCTACCTGCCCGACGCCCACCCCGGGCTGATTTACGGCTACCGCGTGTACGGTGCGTATGACCCGGCCAATGGTCACCGTTTCAACCACAACAAATTGCTGATCGACCCCTACGCCAAGCAACTGGTGGGCGAACTCAAATGGTCCGAGGCGTTGTTCGGCTACACCATCGGCCACCCCGATGACGACCTCAGTTTCGACGAACGCGACAGCGCACCCTTCGTGCCCAAGTGCAAGGTCATCGACCCGGCGCACACCTGGGGCAACGACCAGCCGGTGCGGGTGCCGTGGGACCGCACGATCATTTATGAAACCCACTTGCGCGGTATCAGCATGCGCCACCCTTCGGTCAGCGAGTCGGTGCGTGGCACCTGCGCAGGGCTGATGGAAGACGACGTGCTCAAGCACATCCGCCAGTTGGGCGTGTCATCGGTCGAACTGCTGCCGGTGCATGCGTTCGTCAACGACCAGCACTTGCTGCAAAAAGGCATGACCAACTACTGGGGCTACAACAGCATTGCCTTCTTTGCGCCAGACCCGCGCTACTTGGCCAGCGGCAAGATCGCCGAGTTCAAGGAGATGGTCGCGCACCTGCACGAGGCCAAGCTTGAGGTGATCCTCGACGTGGTCTACAACCACACCGCCGAAGGCAACGAGCGCGGCCCGACCTTGTCCATGCGTGGCATCGACAACGCCTCGTACTATCGCCTGATGCCCAATGACAAGCGCTTCTACATCAACGATTCCGGCACCGGTAACACCCTCGACCTAAGTCACCCGTGCGTATTGCAAATGGTCACCGACTCGCTGCGGTACTGGGCCACCGAGATGCACGTGGACGGTTTCCGCTTTGACCTGGCGACCATTCTGGGCCGCTACCGCGATGGTTTCGATGAGCGTCACAGCTTCCTCGTGGCCTGCCGTCAGGACCCGGTGCTGCGCCAGGTAAAAATGATCGCCGAGCCGTGGGACTGCGGCCCCGGTGGCTACCAAGTGGGTAAGTTCCCACCGGGCTGGGTGGAGTGGAACGACCGTTTCCGCGACACCGTGCGCGCCTTCTGGAAAGGCGACGACGGCCAGCTGGCAGACTTCGCCGCGCGCATGACCGCCTCGGGCGAGATGTTTAATCAGCGCGGTCGGCGCCCGTACAGCTCGGTGAACTTCATCACCGCCCACGATGGTTTCACCCTGCACGACCTGGTGTCGTACAACGACAAGCACAACGAAGCCAACGACGAAAACAACCAGGACGGCAGCAATAACAACCTGTCCTGGAACCACGGCGTCGAAGGCCCCACCGATGACCCGCAAATCAACGCGCTGCGCCTGCGCCAGATGCGTAACTTTTTCGCCACCCTGCTGCTGGCCCAGGGTACGCCGATGCTGGTGGCCGGTGACGAGTTCGCGCGAACCCAGCACGGCAACAACAACGCCTATTGCCAGGACAGTGAAATCGGCTGGGTCAACTGGGAGCTGGACGACGACGGCAAGGCGCTGCTCAAGTTTGTAAAACGCTTGATCAAGCTGCGCCTGGCCTATCCGATTCTGCGCCGTGGTCGCTTCTTGGTCGGTGACTACAACGAAGACATCGGCGTGAAAGATGTCACCTGGCTGGCGCCGGATGGCAACGAGATGACCACCGAACAGTGGCAAGACAGCCATGGCCGCTGCCTGGGCATGCTGATGGATGGCCGCGCCCAGGAAACCGGAATTCGTCGCCCGGGTGGCGATGCAACGTTGCTGCTGGTGGTCAACGCCCACCACGACATGGTCAATTTCCGCCTGCCGCCGGTGCCCGAGGGTGAATTCTGGACCTGCATGCTCGATACCAACGACCCGGCGGTACGGGGCCAGGAACGGTTTGATTTCGAGCACGAATACGCCGTCACCGGCCGCTCGCTGCTGTTGTTTGAACTGCAACACGACGAGGTGTGAAATGGCGTTGCATGGATTCCTTCAAGGCTTTCGGAGCTATGCGCACACGCAGGCTTTGGGGAGTGCCTTGAAGGCGCTTCAGGAGGAAGGCCTGGACCAGCTGCCGTTGCCCGGCAGCGGCCAGACGCTGGAGCGCTTCAGCCGTTTGGCGCAAGTGGCCGGGCATGATTTGCGCCTGTGCAAGTTGTTCGAAGGCCATACCGATGCCTTGGCGATCATCGCTGAGCTCAACAGCCCCTTGCCGCCTTTGGGCAGCGTTTGGGGCACCTGGGCCGCCGAGCCGCCCACGGCCAAGGTGCGCGTGCAGCGCGACGGCCACCGGTTGGTCGTCGACGGGCGTAAAGCCTGGTGTTCGGGCGCGGCGGTAGTCACCCATGGGCTGCTGACCGCCTGGGACGAAGAGGATCGCCAGCAACTGGTCGCCGTGGACATGCAGCAACCCGGCATCAGCGTGACTGACGAAGGCTGGAATGCCGTGGGTATGGCTGCCACGGGCAGTGTCGAGGTGGTGTTCGACGACGCCCGCGGCATCGCGGTCGGCGGCCCGGGGGATTACTTGTCACGCCCAGGCTTCTGGCAAGGCGGAATCGGCATCGCCGCGTGCTGGTATGGCGGCGCACAACGCCTGGCCGAGGTGCTGCGCGAGCAATGCGCGAAACACCCGGAACCGCATGCGCTCGCCCATTTGGGCGCGGTAGACAGCGTGTTCAACAGCGCCGCTTGTGTGTTACGCGACAGTGCTGAACAGATCGACCGCGAACCCCAGGCCTGTGCGCGACAGCTTGCCCAACTGGCACGTGCCTGCGTCGAAGATACGGTTGAGCAGGTCATGCGCCATGTCGGTCGCGCGGTCGGTGCAGGGCCGTATTGTAAGGACCCGCACTTTGCCCAACTGATGGCCGACTTGCCGGTGTATATGCGCCAAAGTCATGCAGAACGCGACTTGGCGGCGTTGGGCGAGTTGGCCGCTGCAGACTCCGCACGGAGGTGGCATCTATGAAAGCTAATCCGATCGTCGGCCAAGGTACCCCGCTGCATCAGTGGCAGACGTCGTCGCACATGGCCGATCTGCCCGAAATAAGCGTCGCGCAGTTGGTGCCCGAAGGCCATCGCGCGGTGATCATTGCCCCTCATCCAGACGATGAAGTGCTCGGTTGTGGCGGCCTGTTGCAAGGCTTGGCCATGCTTGGCCGGCCGATTCAGCTGATCTCCGTGACCGACGGCAGCGCCAGTCACCCAGGCTCCAGGCGTTGGCCGGTGGAACGCTTGAGCGTGGTGCGCCCGCAGGAATCGGCCCAGGCCCTGCATCGCCTCGGCTTGCCGCTGCACAGTTTGAAATGGCTGCGCGCGGGCTTCGCCGACAGCCAAGTGGCTGCGCGCGAGGAGCAATTGAGCGCGTTCATCCAGCGTTATCTCAAGCCCACCGACGTGGTGTTCACCACCTGGCGCGAAGACGGTCATTGCGACCACGAAGCCGTCGGCCGCGCCAGTGCCAAAGCCGCCAAGGCGGTGGGCGCGACGTTGTATGAGTTGCCGGTATGGACCTGGCACTGGGCGACGCCCGAAGACAGCCAAGTGCCGTGGCACCGCGCACGCAAGATCCCGCTGACACCCGAGGCGGTGGCGCGCAAACGCCACGCCATCCACGCCTTCGCCAGCCAGCTGGAGGGCGACCCGCAGATCGGCCTTCCGCCCGTGCTCGCACCTTATGTGGTGGAGCGTTTGCTGCAACCTTTTGAAGTGGTGTTTGTATGAGTGTTGCCACGCCGTATTTCGATCAGCTGTTCGACGGCAATGACGATCCCTGGGCGTTTCGACAACGCTGGTACGAGCAGCGCAAACGCGCCTTGACCCTGGCGGTACTGCCCCGGCCACGCTACGCGTCGATCTTCGAACCCGGCTGCGCCAATGGCGAACTGAGTGCTGAACTGGCGCCGCGCTGTGATCGGCTGGTGTGCTGTGACACGGCCGCCGCTGCCGTGGCGCTGGCAAAAACCCGGTTACTGGGCTTTCCCCACGCCCAGGTGCAGCAAAGCCGCCTGCCCGAGCAATGGCCGGCGGGCTCGTTCGAACTGATCGTGTTGAGCGAGCTGTGCTACTACCTCGACGCCGAGGACTTGCATCGCTTGGTTGACCGCGCCCTCGCCTCGTTGACCGAAAACGGGCAACTGCTGGCCTGCCACTGGCGCCCAACCATCGAGGGCTGCCCGCAAACCGCCGAACAAGTGCATGCCCTGTTGCAACAACGGCTGGGCATGCCGGTTATGGTGCAGCATCACGAGCGTGATTTTCTACTCGACCTGTGGAGCCGTGACGGCGCCTCGGTCGCGTCCGTAGAGGGCTTGCGATGATCGGCATTCTGATCCCGGTGCATAACGAAGAAGCGCTGCTGGCTGAATGCCTGAAAGCCGCATTGATTGCCGCCAGCCATCCTGGTTTGCTGGGCGAGGCGGTAGAAATTCTGGCGGTGCTCGACAGCTGCAGCGATGGCAGTGCGGCGATTGCCCAGGCATACCCGGTGCAGAGCCTGCACGTGCAAGCACGCAATGTCGGGCATGTACGCGGCGTCGGTGCGCGGCATTTGTTGAATCAAGGCGCGCGCTGGATCTCCTGCACCGACGCCGACAGCCGCGTGGCCCCCGACTGGCTGGTGGCGCAATTGGCGTTGGGTGTCGACGCAGTGTGCGGCACCGTGACCGTGGACGCCTGGAGCGAAGGCTTTGACCCGGCGGCGCAAATTCGCTACACCCAGGCCTACCAGGCCCGCGACGGCCATCGGCATATCCACGGCGCCAACTTGGGCGTGAGTGCCGGTGCCTATGTGCGGTCCGGAGGGTTCGAGCCGTTGGCCTGCCAAGAAGATGTGCAACTGGTGCGTAACTTGGAACGCTGTGGCGCATCGATCGCCTGGAGCCATTCGCCGCAAGTGATCACCAGCGCACGCCTGGAATGCCGTGCCCAAGGCGGCTTCGGCGATTACTTGAAGAGCCTGATGCAGACCACTTAAAAAAAACGAGATTGCAAGATGTAAAAGTGCCGAATCCTTGACTATGCTGAGCAAGCCTTGCTGGCCATCCCAGTTGGATGGCAGCACCTCACCGCAGCGGAGCCTGCGGTACAACAAAAAGCGTCGTCCCATTCTCGGGAAACGGCCCAGCACGAATCGACAAGGATGTGACACCCATGAAACTCGCCGCCTTAAGCGAGGGCCGTCGCGGCCCCGCGCAAATCTGGAACAGCGCCCCGCAGTTGGCGCAAATCCCCATTATCAGCCCCTCCTCTCTGGTGCCCCGAGGCGCACGCGTCGTCGTTATCGCGCCGCACCCGGGGGACGAGGTGCTGGCCTGCGGGGGCTTGCTGCAACTGCTCAGCACCCTGGAGCATCCGCTCCTGCTGATCTCAATCACCGACGGCAGCGCCAGCCATCCGGGTTCCCACGCCTGGCCGGCGAGCCGCCTGAGTGTGATTCGCCCCCAGGAGAGCGCCGAGGCTTTGCGTCGTCTGGGTATGCCACTGCATAGTTTGAAGTGGATTCGTGGCGGCTTTTGCGACGATGCCTTGGCCGCCCGTGAGCAGCCGATGAGCCAATTTATCGCGCGCTACCTGCAAGCCGGTGATGTGGTGTTCACCACCTGGCGCAACGACGGCAAAGACGACCATGACGCCGTCGGCCGTGCCACTGCCAAGGCTTGTAGCCTGGTAGGCGCGCGGCTCTATGAGCTGCCCATTTGGGCCTGGCACTCGCCCGCGCGCGACGGTGCGATGATCCCGTGGCAGCGTGCACGCAAAGTGCGCCTGGACACCTGGAGCGTGGCGCGCAAACTGCACGCCGTGCATGCGTACGCCAGCCAATTGGTCGGCGACCCGGCCATCGGGTTGGCACCCATGCTCGCCCAGGACCTGCTGGAACGCATGCGCGAGCCGTATGAGATCGTGTTTGCCTAGGCTTATGTATCGCAGTGTGTACGCAGCGTTTAACCCGGGGCACTTGCTGAAACACCGCCGTTGCAGTTCGGTGCGCTGGCCATGGCGCATGCTGAAATGCCCGAGCCGCGAACGCCGGCCAGTCAGAGCCTAACCCCCCTTCGGCGCGCTCAAGCACATCAAGGCCGGCCTGCTCGATGCGGCGTAAGCGACAGCGATCAACGCGCTTATTGCAATGCCAAAATCAATGGCCAAAGCTGCGGCAACATTCGCGACAGCAACCTGCGTAACGAATGTGAAACCCTGAAGCGTTGAGCTATCAATCACGTGGGGCCAGCGGCTTTTAATCGATACTGGCCCTGCGAACTTGAACGCATCAGTTGTTTTAGCGCCTGCCCATCTCTTATCCTCGTGACCACCTATGCCCCCGTCGATACCGGAGTTCACATGGACCTCGCCACGCTCGCCCTCTTCCTCCCCGCCTGCTTCGCCCTGAACATGGCGCCCGGCCCCAACAACCTGCTGTCGGTCAGCAACTCCACCCGCTACGGCTACCGTACCTCCTGCCTCGCCGGTCTCGGCCGGCTGCTGGCCTTCGCCGGCATGATCGCCCTCGCTTCCGCTGGCCTGGCGGTGGTGTTGCAAACCTCGGAGTTGTTGTTCTACGCAATCAAGATTCTGGGCGCGGCGTATCTGTTTTATTTGGCGTTTCAGCTGTGGCGGGCTAATCCGCAGGCAGAGGCTGAGGCCGCTGCGGGCAAGGTGGGATTATGGGCGTTGGCGCGTCAGGAGTTTCTGGTGGCGGCGGGCAACCCGAAGGCCATTTTGATCTTCACCGCGTTCCTGCCGCAGTTTGTAGTGCCGGGCCAGCCGATCACGCCGCAATTTGCACTGCTGGGTGCGATGTTCCTGATGCTGGAATGGATTGCCATCAGCGCCTACGCGTATATGGGCCTGCATATGCGCCGCTGGTTTGCGGAGCCACGTGGCAAGCGGATTTTCAATCGCTGCTGCGCGGGGTTGTTGTCGGCGGCGGCGACGGTGTTGTTGATGGCCCGCCGGGCGTGAGTCGCCGCCGGCGAGTATCCCAACACTGCTGCGAGGGTCTATGAGGATTTACCGAGGCTATATCGACTGCCTCAACCAGCAGGACTGGCAACGCCTCGGCGATTTCGTGCATTCGCAGGTGACTTACAACGCCAACACGGTAGGCCTGGCGGGCTACCGCGCCATGCTGGAACGGGACTTTCGCGAAATCCCGGATTTGGTGTTTCGTGTCCAACTGCTGATCGCCGACCCACCGACCATTGCCAGCCGCTTGAACTTCAATGTGAGCCCACGAGGCGAATTCTTCGGGCTACCGATCAACGGCAGGACGGTGAGCTTCGATGAGAACGTATTCTATGAAATCGTCGATGGGAAAATCGCCCGCGTTTGGTCGGTGATCGATAAGGCGGCTATCGAGCAGCAGCTTTGATGGATAAACACCGAGGAGACCTGAGATGACTCCCAAAAACACGCTCTGCCTCTGGTACAACGGCACCGCACTGGAAGCCGCCCTCTTCATGCCAAGGCCTTTCCCGACAGCGCCGTGAAGGCCGTGCACTCCGCCCGCGGGTGAGTTAACTGAATTGGGCGGGAGACCTGAGATGACTCCCAAAAACACGCTCTGCCTCTGGTACAACGGCACCGCACTGGAAGCCGCCCTCTTCATGCCAAGGCCTTTCCCGACAGCGCCGTGAAGGCCGTGCACTCCGCCCGCGGGTGAGTTAACTGAATTGGCTTGCGTGGTACGAGCGCGCAGTTGACACATTCCGTCACATCCATTGAAGATGGAGGCCTTATTCAGGGTGTGCCCACACATGTCTGCATCGTCTTTCGTTAACCTTTGCGCCATTGGCTTGATTGCCAAGGCGCAAGGTTGCGTGGCGCACGCCCTCAAATCGAAGAAACAGTCGCTCATGTGACCGGGGCGCGCTGTCCCGTCAGATGAGCTGACAGGACATTGAGCGCGACGGACCTCCCTCCCTTTGCACAATTGCCTCTGCCCTTCTGACGGTGACTCAAGCGGTCAACCATCAGGAGAAAGTGCATGTCATCGTTTCAAGGTATCTGGGTTCCCATCGTCACACCGTTTCATGACGGCGCCATCGACTTTATCGGCCTGCGCCGACTGGTCAGCCACCTGTTGGAAAAGCACGTGGCCGGGATCATGGTGTGCACCACCACCGGCGAAGCCGCAGCCTTAAGCCGCCAGGAACAGCTGGCCGTGCTGGATGCGGTGCTGCAGCTGGTGCCCGCGCACCGCGTGGTGATGGGCCTGGCCGGCAACAACCAAATCGAACTGCTGCAGTTCCAGGCCCACATCCTGCAGCGCCCGGTGGCCGGTTTGTTGGTGCCGGCGCCAAGTTACATCCGCCCGTCCCAGGCCGGCCTTGAGGCGTTTTTCCGCACGGTGGCGGATGCGTCCAGCGTGCCGATCATCCTGTATGACATCCCCTACCGAACCGGCGTGACCTTCGAACAGGCTACGCTGCTGAACATCGTCAAACATCAGCGAATCGTCGCAATCAAGGATTGTGGCGGCAACCTGGCAACCACCTTGGCGCTGCTCGCCAGTGGCGACGTGGACCTGTTGTGCGGCGAGGACCTGCAGATTTTCAACGCGCTGTGCCTGGGCGCCAGCGGTGCGATTGCGGCCTCAGCACATGTGCGCACCGAGGACTTTGTGGCGCTGTGCCAGCAAGTGCGGGATAACCGGCTCACCGAAGCCAGGGCGACTTTTTTCAAGTTAGTGCCGTTGATCAACACCCTGTTTATGGAGCCTAACCCGGCGCCGGTGAAGGCCGCGCTGGCCCTGCAAGGGTTGATCGGCAGTGCGTTGCGCGCCCCGATGCAAACCGCCAGCACGGCCGTAATAGAGCGGTTGCAGCAGGTCTCAATCAGCGGCGCTTAATCATCAAAACCCGTTCATGCGCCAAAAAAAGACATCCACAGGACCGCCCGGTTGCGACCGGCGCGATCCCGGCCTATGTTCCAAGCCATGCTTTGCATTTTTGCTGTCCCGCACCCAATCCTCTTGCGTATCAGGTGACGACATGCCCACCCTTTCCCGCCCCGCCGTGCTCGAACTGATCGGCAATACGCCGCTCGTCAAGGTCAGCCGTTTTGATACCGGCCTGTGCACGTTGTTTCTCAAGCTTGAATCGCAAAACCCCGGCGGCTCGATCAAAGACCGCATCGGCCTGGCGATGATCGACGCCGCCGAACGCGATGGCCGCCTGCGCCCCGGCGGCACCATCATCGAAGCCACCGCCGGCAACACCGGCCTGGGTCTGGCGCTGGTCGGCCGAGCCAAAGGCTATCGGGTGGTGCTGGTAGTGCCCGACAAAATGTCCACCGAGAAAGTGCTGCACTTGAAGGCCATGGGCGCCGAGGTGCATATCACCCGCTCCGATGTCGGCAAGGGCCACCCCGAGTATTACCAGGATGTGGCCGCGCGCCTGGCCAAGGACATTCCCGATTCGTTTTTCGCCGACCAATTCAACAACCCGGCCAACCCGCTGGCCCACGAAACCAGTACCGCCCCGGAAATCTGGGCGCAAACCCAGCATGATGTGGACGCGATTGTGGTCGGTGTCGGCTCGGCCGGCACCCTCACCGGCCTGACCCGCTTTTTCAAACGGGTACAGCCGGAGCTGGCCATGGTACTGGCCGACCCGGTGGGTTCAGTGATGGCCGAATACAGTCGCAGCGGCAAGATGCAAACCCCTGGGTCGTGGGCCGTGGAAGGCATCGGCGAAGACTTTATCCCCTCGATTGCCGACCTCTCCAGCGTGCGCCACGCCTATTCGATCAGCGATGAAGAAAGCTTCGACCACGCCCGGCAACTGCTCAAGGCCGAAGGCATTCTGGGTGGCTCGTCCACCGGCACCCTGCTCGCCGCTGCGCTGCGGTATTGCCGCGAGCAAACCGTCCCGAAACGCGTGGTCACCTTCGTCTGCGACACCGGCACGCGCTACCTGTCCAAGGTCTACAACGACCAGTGGATGAACGACGCGGGCCTGCTGCAATACAAACACTACGGCGACCTGCGCGACCTGATCGCGCGCCGCTTCGAAGATGGCCGCGTGATCAGCGTGAGCCCCGACGATACGCTGCTCACCGCCTTCCAGCGCATGCGCCTGGCCGACGTCTCGCAACTGCCGGTGCTGGTCGATGGCCAGAAGCTGGTGGGCGTAATCGATGAGTCCGACATCCTGCTGGGGCTGCATCACGACGCCGCGGATTTTTCCATGCTCGTCGCCAGCGCCATGTCCGACACCTTGCAAACCCTGGCCCCGAGTGCCAGCCTGACTGAACTGCAGGCGGAACTGGATCGCGGCCTGGTCGCCATCATCGCCGACGCCTCAGGCTTCCACGGCCTGATTACTCGCGTCGACCTGCTTAATCACCTACGGAGATCCCTTGCATGAGTCAGCCCGATAAAAGTGCGTTTGCCACCCGCGTGATCCACGCTGGGCAATCACCCGACCCGACCACGGGCGCGCTGATGCCGCCGATCTATGCCAACTCCACCTATTTGCAAGACAGCCCCGGCGTGCACAAGGGCTTTGACTATGGCCGCTCCCACAACCCCACGCGGTTTGCCCTGGAACGTTGCGTGGCCGACCTTGAAGGCGGTAGCCAGGCGTTTGCCTTTGCCTCGGGGCTGGCGGCGATTTCCACCGTGCTGGAACTGCTCGATGCCGGCGCGCATATCGTCTCCGGCAACGACCTGTACGGCGGCACCTTCCGCCTGTTCGATAAAGTGCGCCAACGCAGCGCCGGGCACCGTTTCAGCTTTGTCGACCTGAGCGACCTGTCGGCATTTGAAGCGTCATTGCAGGACGACACGCGCATGGTTTGGGTCGAAACCCCGAGCAACCCACTGCTGAGCCTCACCGACCTGAGCGCCATCGCACGCATCTGCCGTGACCGCGGCATTATCTGCGTGGCCGACAACACGTTCGCCAGCCCATGGATCCAGCGCCCGCTGGAGCTGGGTTTCGACATCGTGGTGCACTCCACCACCAAATACCTCAACGGCCACTCTGACGTAATCGGCGGCATCGCCATCGTCGGCCATAACCCGGAACTCGCCGAGCGCCTGGGCTTCCTGCAAAACTCAGTCGGCGCGATTGCCGGGCCTTTCGATGCGTTCCTGACCCTGCGCGGGGTAAAAACCCTGGCGCTGCGCATGGAGCGCCATTGCAGCAATGCTCTGGATTTGGCCACTTGGCTGGAAAAGCAGCCGCAAGTGTCGCGCGTTTACTACCCAGGCCTGGCCTCACATCCGCAGCATGAGCTGGCACGTCGACAAATGCGTGGGTTTGGCGGGATGATTTCGGTGGATTTGAACAGCGACCTGGCCGGCGCTACGCGCTTCCTGGAAAACGTCAAGATCTTCGCCCTGGCCGAGAGCCTCGGCGGCGTGGAAAGCCTGATCGAACACCCGGCGATCATGACCCATGCCAGCATTCCAGCGGCGACGCGGGCGCAGCTGGGCATTGGCGATGGGTTGGTGCGGTTGTCGGTGGGCGTTGAGGATGTGGAAGACCTGAGGGCCGATTTGGCCCAGGCGTTGGCGCTGATCTAACCCATTGATCGTTCCCACGCTCCGCGTGGGAATGCCGCCTGGGACGCTCCGCGTCCTGCCTGGAAAGGGTGACGCAGAGCGTCACGGGATGCATTCCCACGCAGAGCGTGGGAATGATCAAATGTGGGAGCCTGCTCCCACAGGTGTTTAGAGGCGGCCTGACAGCCGACCTGATCTTGGGCTGAACTCAATCTAATGTGGGAGCTGGCTTGCCTGCGATGGCATCAACTCGGTGTACCTGATACACCGAGGTGTCTGCATCGCAGCGGTGCGGCGATCCGACAAGCCAGCTCCCACATTTGGATCTCAATACATCAGGCAGATGGGTGTGCTGCTCAGGCTGTACTCCCACATGCCTACCCTGTGTTAGGCCGCTCCGCGTCCTGCCTGGAAAGGGTGACGCAGAGCGTCACGGGATGCATTCCCACGCAGAGCGTGGGAATGATCAAATGTGGGAGCCTGCTCCCACAGGTGTTTAGCGTCAGGCTGAGGTGATGTTGGCGCGTGCCGAGTGCAGCTTTTTGTAGCTCTCGATCAAGCGCAAATGCCGGTCCAGCCCTTCCAGCTTCAGGCTGGTCGGCGTCAAGCCATAGAAGCGCACCGTGCCGTTCACCGAACCAATCACCGCATCCATCCGCTCGTTGCCAAACATGCGGCGGAAGTTGGCCTCATAATCCTCAAGCGCCAAGTCCTCGTCCAGGTGCATCTCCAACACCGCATTCACCGCCTGGTAGAACAGCCCGCGCTCAACGGTGTTGTCGTTGTACTGCAGGAACATTTCCACCAACTCCTTGGCGTCTTCGTATTGCTGCAAGGCCAGATAAATCAGCAGCTTCAACTCAAGGATGGTCAGTTGGCCCCACGCGGTGTTGTCGTCGAACTCGATGCCGATCAAGGTGGTGATGTCGGTGTAATCGTCCAGCTCGCTTTCCACCAGACGCTCAGCCAAGGCCTTCAGCTCGTCATCGCTGAGGCTGTGCAGGTTGAGGATGTCGGCGCGGAAAAACAGTGCCTTGTTGGTGTTGTCCCAGATCAGATCATCCACCGGGTAGATTTCCGAGTAGTCCGGCACAAGGATGCGGCACGCGGTGGCGCCGAGGTGTTCGTACACCGCCATGTAGGACTCTTTGCCCATGCCTTCCAGAATACCGAACAAGGTCGCGGCTTCCTGGGCGTTGGAGTCTTCACCCTGGCCCGAAAAGTCCCACTCGACGAATTCGTAATCCGATTGGGCGCTGAAGAAACGCCACGAGACCACGCCGCTGGAGTCGATAAAGTGCTCGACGAAGTTGTTCGGCTCGGTCACCGCGTGGCCTTCAAAGGTCGGCTGCGGTAAGTCGTTCAAGCCCTCGAAGCTACGGCCCTGGAGCAATTCGGTGAGGCTGCGTTCCAGCGCCACTTCCAGGCTTGGGTGGGCGCCGAACGAGGCAAACACGCCGCCGGTGCGGGGGTTCATCAAGGTCACGCACATCACCGGGAATTCACCACCCAAGGACGCGTCCTTGACCAACACCGGGAAGCCCTGGGCTTCCAGGCCCTGGATACCGGCGAGAATCCCCGGGTATTTGGCCAGCACTTCAACGGGTACGTCGGGCAGTGCGAACTCGCCTTCGATGATCTCGCGCTTGACCGCACGCTCAAAAATCTCCGACAGGCACTGCACCTGGGCTTCGGCCAGGGTATTGCCCGCGCTCATGCCGTTGCTGAGGTAGAGGTTTTCGATCAGGTTGGACGGGAAGTACACCACTTCGCCGTCGGACTGGCGCACGAACGGCAGCGAAACAATACCGCGCGCTTCATTGCCCGAGTTGGTGTCGTACAGGTGCGAGCCACGCAGTTCGCCATCGCGGTTGTAGATTTTCAGGCAGTAGGCGTCGAGAATTTCAGTCGGCAGCTCGTCTTTGCGCCCCGGCTGGAACCAGCGCTCATCCGGGTAATGCACGAACGGCGCGTTGGCCAGCTCCTCACCCCAGAACTGATCGTTGTAGAAGAAGTTGCAGTTGAGCCGTTCGATAAACTCGCCCAATGCCGACGCCAGTGCGCCCTCCTTGGTCGCGCCCTTGCCATTGGTAAAGCACATCGGCGAGTGTGCATCGCGGATATGCAGCGACCACACGTTAGGCACGATATTGCGCCACGAAGCGATTTCAATCTTCATGCCCAGGCCGGCGAGAATGCCCGACATGTTGGCGATGGTCTGCTCCAGCGGCAGGTCCTTGCCCGCAATGTAGGTGCCGGCTTCTGACGTGGAGCTTGGCATCAACAGCGCCTGAGCATCGGCGTCGAGGTTTTCGACTTCCTCAATGACAAACTCCGGCCCGGCCTGCACGACTTTCTTCACCGTGCAGCGGTCGATGGAACGCAGGATGCCCTGTCGGTCCTTGTCGGAAATGTCCGCCGGCAACTCGACCTGGATCTTGAAGATCTGGTTGTAGCGGTTTTCCGGATCAACGATGTTGTTCTGCGACAGGCGAATATTGTCCGTAGGGATGTTGCGCGTTTGGCAATACAGCTTCACAAAGTACGCCGCACACAACGCCGACGAAGCCAGGAAGTAATCGAACGGACCCGGGGCCGAACCGTCGCCTTTGTAGCGAATCGGTTGGTCGGCAATCACCGTGAAGTCATCGAACTTGGCTTCAAGCCGAAGGTTGTCGAGAAAGTTGACCTTAATTTCCATGCGGGCACACCAGAACGAGCTAAACAAATTGGCCGCCATTATGAAGATTTTCGCCGGGAAGTCTCAGGGTTTTCCGAATTGCCTGCCGATCGGTGCCTCTTTGCATGCTATGCGGAACAGCCCATGTCCATCACCGATAACCTCCTCGCCTTCACCTTCGCCGCCACCCTGCTCACGCTCACGCCCGGGCTCGACACCGCGCTGGTGTTGCGAACCGCCACGGTAGAAGGCAAGCGCCAGGCGCTGCAGGCCACCCTGGGCATCAACGCCGGTTGCCTGTTGTGGGGCGCGGCCGTGGCCTTTGGCCTGGGCGCGCTGATCGCGGTGTCGGAGTTGGCGTACAACCTGCTCAAGTACTGCGGCGCCGCGTACCTGGCGTGGCTGGGACTGAACATGCTGCTGCGCCCGCGCCACTCACTGTCAACGGTTGAGGCCGAAAACAAGCCCAGTGGCAACTGGTTCCTTAAGGGCATGCTCGGCAATGTGCTGAACCCCAAAGTGGGGATTTTCTACGTGTCGTTTTTGCCGCAATTCATTCCCCAAGGCCATTCGTTGGTTGCCTGGACCTTCGGCCTAGTGAGCATTCATGTGGTACTGGGCCTGGCGTGGTCGCTGGTGCTGATTGGCGCCACCCGGCCCCTGTCCGGATTTCTGCGCAAGGAAAAGGTCATCCGGTGGATGGACCGCACCACCGGCCTGATCTTTGTGTTGTTTGCCGCGCGCTTGGCGTTCAGCAAACGCTAAGCCTTAGCGCAGGCGAATGGAGAGTTCGATGTCATCGGCAAACGCCACCGACAAATAGCCATTCGCAGGATCACGCACGCGCGCCAGGTATTGCGGGCAGTAGTCGGTGTTGTCAGCCACCACCAGCGCGCCGGCGCGCAGGTGGTTTTCCACCAGGTTCAGCACATCGCCATACAGGGCCTTGGCGCCGTCCAGCAGCAGCAAGTCGACCGCTTCCGGCATGTCTGTGGCCAGGGTGACCAGTGCATCGCCTTCACGAATGTCGATCAGGTCGTTCACGCCGCCTTCAATGAAATGCTTGCGCGCCAGTGCGATCTTCGAGGGCTCGAACTCACTGCCAATCAACACGCCGCCACCGTTGTCGCGCAGCGCGGCGGCCAGGAACAACGTGGACAGACCGAACGAGGTGCCAAACTCGACAATCGCCCGCGCCTTACTGCTGCGCGCCAGCATGTAGAGCAAGTGGCCGGTGTCGCGGGAGACCGGCAGCCACAGGTCTTTGAGCATCGTGTAGAGCTCAAGGTAGTCGGTTTTGCTGTGCATCATCCGCTCGCGTTCTTCACGCGATACGCTGCTGATGAGCGGGCTGGTCGCCGCGCCGGCTTGTGCGTAAAGGCGTTCGATCAAGGGCGCCAGTGGCGCAGAGGTCAGGGTTGCCATGATTGATTTCCGTCAGGTTGAGGCTAAGCTGGCTGGGGCTAGGATGCGACTAATTCGTCGCATTAAAAGTATGCGAGTGATTCCTCGCATTCGCTATTCGCGTTAGCCCCGCCGCTGGAGCTCCTGATGACAACCCGGCAGACCGTCCGTATTTCCTCACGCAAGCAACCACAGCAGGCGCGTTCCACTGAGCTGGTGGCCGCGATCCTGCAAGCGGCTATTCAGGTTTTGGCCAAGGAAGGCGCCACCCGGTTCACCACCGCGCGGGTGGCGGAAAAGGCCGGCGTGAGTGTGGGTTCGGTGTATCAATACTTCCCCAACAAGGCCGCGATCCTGTTTCGTTTGCAGAGCGATGAGTGGCAGCAGACCACGCAGATGCTGCGTAACATTCTGGATAAAACCGACGTGCCGCCGCTGCAGCGCCTGCGCACCCTGGTGCATGCGTTTATCCATTCCGAATGCGAGGAAGCGCAGATGCGTGTGGCGCTGAACGACGCCGCGCCGTTGTACCGGGATGCGCCCGAAGCCGTGGAAGTCCGCGCGGCGGGCCAGCAGGCCTTTGAGACCTTCATGCTGGAATTGCTGCCGCAAGTGCCTGAGCCAACCCGCGCGCTGGCCTGTGACTTGATCCTGACCACGCTCAGTTCGGTGGGTAAGGATTTTTCCGGCAGCCCGCGTACCGCCGCCGAAATAGCTATTTACGCCGACGGAATGGCTGATATGTTTCGCGCCTACGTGAACGCGCTCAATCACCTGTAAAGCACTCATCTCCAGCAAAGGAATGCACATGAACTTCTTCAAAAAGCTGTTCGGCGCAGCCAAAAAGCCCGAAACCGAAGCGGCCCTGCCGACGCCGGTTGACCCGGTTGAAACCCCAGCGGATTCCGCCAATACGGCCGCCCGAATTGCCAGCGAAGCATGCCTGGACCGGCATTGGCAGGCCGTGGGCACTGTGGAGCGTGACGTGCTGACATACATGATCAGCCCAAGCTTCACCGGCGGCCCTCACTGGCCGTCCACCCGCCAGGCCTACCGCGTGGTGCGCCGTGACGGCGCCATCATTCTCGCCACCGAGGGCCTGTCTGACCCCTTCGACGATGCCGAAGGACTGGGCAATGGGTTCGAAATGGAACTGTTCCTGGAAACCGCAGACATCCCCAACGACGCGCGTGGCGAGCTGGGTGATGTCGACCCTTTACGCCGTAGCTGGGCGTTCGAACTGATCGAACACGTGGCCAAAACCGTGGCTAATGCAGGCGGCATCACGCATCAGTTGGACAACCATGGCGTACTGTCCCTGGAACTGCCGGGGTTCAGCCTGTCGCACCAGATGAGCGAGCAAGTGCCTAAGTTGTTCGTCACCGACGACGATGCCGCCGGCGTGCTGCTCGGCGGGCCGGAACCCGACTTCCCGACCCGCCTGGAAGACATGCCGCTGTCGCCCGTGCGCCTGGTACCGGTGGTGTTGATCACTGCGTCGGAGCTCGAGTACGTGCGTTCCGGTGGGCGTGCGGCGCGGGAAGATCTGGTCGAGCGGTTGAAGGCCGCAGGTGTGGGCCATACCAGCAGCCTGTATCGCGCAAGCGTGGTGTGAACGGTCGTTGTGTCGACGCGTTGATTGTTTAACAAAGCCATAACTGAAGGTTCACAAACGGCGATTGAACGCACCTGCGCACGATGGGAGCATCGGCGACCATGATTTCACGCCCATGCTTGATCCGTCGTCACCTGCTTCCCTCCTTCGCGAAGGTGCAGGCGCGTTCCTGCGAAAATCCTCTGTTCAATATCATCCTGGCCTTCTGGGCGCTGTGGCATTGCCGTCATGCGCGCCCGCCCGATGCGCGCTTCTGATTAAGTCGAAATTGCCTGCCCGGCATTCATTTATCAGAAGGATCATCCCATGACCGCCGCTATGCGCCCTGTCATCGGTGCTGCCCAGCGCAGCGCTTCGTATTACACCGCCAGCCTCAACGACGCCACCCAGTACCCAACGTTGCAAGGCCAGGTCAGCGTTGACGTGGTGATTATCGGTGGCGGTTTTACCGGCGTTGCCAGCGCCGTCGAGTTGGCTGAACGCGGGCTCAAGGTCGCGATTGTCGAGACTAACCGTATCGGCTGGGGCGCCAGCGGGCGCAATGGCGGGCAAGTCACCGGCAGCCTGTCGGGCGACGAGGCCATGCGCGCGCAAATGCGCAGCCGCCTGGGCGATGACGTGGACGATTTTATCTGGCACCTGCGCTGGCGCGGCCACGACATCATCGAGCAACGCGTCAGCAAGTACGCGATTGACTGTGACCTCAAGCACGGCCACTTGCATACCGCGATGAAACCCTCGCACATGACCGAGCTGCGCGCCTTTCACGATGAAGCGCAACGGCGTGGCATGGGCGATCAAGTCAGCCTGCTCGATGAGGCCGCTGTGCGCCAGCATCTGGACAGCCCGCTGTACCTAGGCGCGCTAAAAAATACGCGCAACCTGCACCTGCACCCGCTCAACCTGTGCCTGGGTGAAGCACGCGCGGCGCAGAGCCTGGGTGCGCTGATTTTCGAAAACTGCGAAGTGCTCGACATCGTGCATGGCGATCGGCCTGCGGTAATCACCGCCCAGGGCCGCATCGATGCGCGCCAGGTGCTGCTGGCCGGCGACGTGTACCACAAGCTCGAAGCCAAACAGCTCAAGGGCAAGATTTTCCCGGCCATGGGCGGCATCGTCACCACCGCGCCGCTGGGCGAACTGGCACGCCAGATCAACCCGCACGACCTGGCGGTGTACGACTGCCGGTTTGTGCTCGATTACTACCGCCTGACGGGCGACGCACGCTTGCTGTTTGGTGGCGGCGCCAACTATTCCGGGCGCGATTCACGCGACATCGCAGCGGAGTTGCGCCCGTGCATCGAACGCACATTCCCGGCGCTGAAGGGCGTGGACATCGAGTTCCAATGGAGCTGCGCGATGGGCATTGTAATGAATCGCATCCCGCAGCTGGGCAAGCTGTCGGACAACGTCTGGTACTGCCAGGGTTACTCCGGGCACGGCATCGCCACCAGCCACATCATGGGCGAAATCATGGCTGAGGCGCTGACCGGCACCCTGGAAAAGTTCGACACTTTTGCCGGGTGCAAACACATCAAGGTGCCGCTGGGCGATGTGTTCGGCAACCCGATGCTGGCCGTGGGGATGTGGTACTACCAGATGCTCGAGAAGCTGCGTTGACGGGCAGTCAAACGGTGCGCCACGCCATGGCGCACCGGCTATCCGGTTCAAAGCCGTAGCATGGAACCGTTAGCGACAAATGCAGCGCTGGTGATCATCGACATGCAGCAAGGCATGAACGACCCGAAGCTTGGGCGTCGCAACAACCCGGATGCCGAACAGCACATCCAGCAGCTTCTGAACGCCTGGCGGCAGGCTCAACGCCCGGTCATCCATGTGCGGCACATATCGCGCACTCCCGGCTCGGTATTTTGGCCGGGCCAGCCAGGCTGCGAATTCCAGCAAGCGCTGGCGCCGCTCAAGCATGAACACGTGGTGGAAAAAAACGTTCCGGATGCATTCACCGCCACCGGCCTGGAACGCTGGCTGCACATGCGTTCGATCAAGCAACTGGTGATCGTTGGGGTGATCACCAACAACTCCGTGGAATCTACGGCGCGTTCCGGCGGCAACTTGGGCTTTGACGTGATCGTGGCCGGGGACGCCTGCTACACCTTTGATCAAACCGATTTGTCGGGGCGGCTCTGGCCTGCCGAGGATGTGCATGCGCTGTCCCTGAGTAACTTGGCGATGGACTACGCCAGGGTCGTCGACACGGCGCAACTGTTGGCGGTTGGAGATTGAGATGGGCCAACACATCGTGGTCATCGGCGCCGGCATAGTGGGTGCGTCACTGGCCTATCACACCACCAGTATTTGAGACAGGTCCTGCGGCCATACCGTATCGGTGGTTGAGCGCAATTGGTCTGCGGTCCACCAATGGTGATCGGCCATGACCAAGGCCTCTTCCTGCGTCCATTCGTCTCTTGAAAGCACGGTATTGGGCGCCTGCACGACAAAGAACTGCTCAATCGCCAACACGGTTTCGCCACTGGGCAGCATCAGCGGAAAACTGCGCTCTGCCACAGAGGCTTGAACAGCGCTGAGCACAATGCCGGTCTCCTCGCGCAATTCACGTAGGGCCGCCGCGTGAAAGCTTTCGCCCTCCTCGACGCCGCCACCCGGCGTGGCCCAGTAATTTTTGCCGGCCAATGCACCGTCCTTATGCACGAACCTGAAAAGCAGGACGTCGCCAGCGGGGTTGATCACCAGTAATCGGGAAGCCTTTCGTTCACGCATTTGACGTTGTTCCTTTTTGAAAAGCGTTACTCTCGCGTTCACCCAGCCGCTCAACCAGCCGCACCAGATAACCATCCGGGTCCTGCACCAGGAACTCGCGCTGGCCGACCTCGATTTCGCCCGCCCTGTACCACACGTCTTTGCTTGCCTTGAACAAGGGATACGCCGCAGCGCCAAGCCGCTGAATAACCGCGAGTACGGCCGCTACGTCGATTTGCAGGTTCATACCGCGCCCAAACGGCCGCTCCAGCGCGCCGGTTTGCCATTGATTGGCGAGCGGGTCGACTTGCTCAAGCATCACCTGCGCGCCCTCCAGATCGAGGTAGGCGAACCCGTCCTCCAGGCGTTGATAGGCAACCTTGAAACCCAAGAGCGCCACCCAGAATTCCAGGCTCTTATTCAGGTTCGTGACCATCAGCTCTGGGACGAGTTTATTTCGTTGCATCATGCGCTTGCTTCCATTGCGGGTTAACGGCTGATCAACTGTGCGATTTTCTTACGCAGGTCGCCGTGCTGTTCTTCAGCGTAGGGTGTAGCGGTTTTCCAGTCGTAGAACCAGACGGGCATCTTACGTTTGTCGGCCGGTTCCGAGGCGTAGCGAGGGAAAATGTGGCAGTGCAGTTCCGGCTCGGAGTTGCCCAGAATCTCATAGTTCATGCGCAGCGCGCCGGTCGCCTCTAGCACGGCGTCGCCCAGGCGGGCCATGTCGAGCAGGTAGGTTGCCGTGGCATCGCTGTCCAGGTCGTTCAAGCTGGCGACTACAGGGTCAGGCAGCAGCAGGCAGTAACCCGGTAGAAACTGCACGTCGCCCATCACTGCCCAGCCTGACGCCATGCGGCAAATGACTTTATCGTTGGCGCCGTTGCGGGCCAGTTCTACGCGCTGCGTAATCAATGACATCCTTCGTCCTTAATGATGACGTTCAACTCAGGGAAACAAACATAACGTTGTTTCGCCCAGCGAAGCCAGGTTAACTGAGTTCACCCCTTGAGCCAGGAGACATTGACCGATGCGAATCACCTGCCTCCATACGGCACACAGCAACGTAGCAGTGTTTGATGCCGCCGCTGAAGCACTCGGCGTCGCACCGGATGTTCGACGCTCGCGAGCGCATATGCGTGTCGATCTTCTCGACCTGGGACGAAGGCGATTTCGACAACCTGGTGCGGCTGATGCGCAAGTTCGCCGAGGAGATCAAGGCAGACTCGGTACAGGCGACGAAAGACACCCTCTGACAGTGCTGCGCTTCACATCCTAAAGCGTGCTGCGCTGCAACGCCGCGATCTGTTGCCACATCGCCAACGGGTTTGAATCGATCTAATACCTGTCTATGCCTGCACTGAAACCATCCAGCTCACAAAGGCCTGCAGCCGCGCGAAAAACGCCTCGCGCTCGGCGCTCGGGTTGCGCGCCTCAAACAGGAAGTAGGCGATCTGGATGCGCATGGTCGGGTAATGCTGCACGAACAAGGCAACATGCTCTTCGAGGGTTTGAGGCCAACCTGAGGCATCGGCCGCGCGCAACGTGTGCGTTGACCGAATCAACTTGCGTGCCGCTTCGCGCTGCAAGCGAAGCCGCTCGGGCGCGCTGCTGGCATGTTCGATGCGCGTGAGGTAGCCGTTCAACACCGGCTCAAAATCACCATTGAGCGCCAAGGCGATGTCACGCGAGGGCGCGAACGGTTCGAAGCGCAGCGAGAGGTCATCGCCCCACAGGCAACGGCAATGATGCTTGAGCCAGAAGCCCCAGCGATTGCGGTTCTCGGGCGCCAGCACTTCGGCGCGGTGGCCGATATCGAAGTCGATCTTCGTCACCCCTTCGTGCCGTTGTTCCAGCGCCTGGCGCAGCTGTTCCAACTGCTCGAGTACTTGCGCGTCCGGCGGGTCAGTCAGTACCAGCGTGAGATCAAGGTCGGACTCGCCTGGGCTGGCATCGCCCCTGGCGACACTGCCGTAGAGATAAACGCTGTGCAGCCCCAGCCCTGCGGGTGACAGAGACGCGCGCACATCGGCCAGCAACGATTGGAATTCAGGTTGGATGGGCGCATCGGCAACCGTCAGCACGCAACCATTCACATCGACACCTTGAACGGCGCTCATGGGCGATGCACCTCAATCACCAAACCTTCGGCCTCACTCGGCACACAGAAGTGCCGGGTGATCAGGTCAAACTCGGCATCGGTTGCGGCAAAATCATGCTCGCCCAGGGCATTGCGCGCATGCAGGCGCGCGCGGCACGTGGCGTCGTCCAATTCGAGGTAGTGCAGGCGGTGCGGCACCTGAGCGGTCTGCGCCAGACCGAGCAGCCATTCGCGGTTGGCCAGTGTGTTAGCGGGAAAATCCAGCACCACGTTGACGCCCGATTGCAGCAGGTTGCTCACCAGCGGCCCCAACACCCCGCGAACACGCTGGGCGCAGCGCAGATAATCGGCAACCGACAGGATCTCACCCGGATAGAGCTGCGCGAGCCAGTGATCTTCGCTGAGCACGACGGCGGCGTGCTCGGCGGCCAGGGTCTTAGCCAGTGTGGATTTGCCGGAGGCGATCTTGCCGCACAGCAGATGCAGGGTTGGCATGGAGCGGTTCCTTATGTCGGGCCATCAAGCGTTATTGCCCGTCAATTAAACGATAGCGTGGGCAGCCGTTAACCTGTGGCGAGGGAGCTTGCTCCCGTTGGGCCGCGAAGCGGCCCTAAAACGCAGTCCAACGGGAGCAAGCTCCCCCCACGCGTTTAGGAGATCGGAAGAGCACACGTCGGTGCTGAACGATAAGGAGCCGCCACCGACATGACTACCCTCCCCGCCTACCCCACCGTCAGACCAGGCCCGCTGCATTCAATGCTGCTGGCCGGCAGCGTACCGTTGTTTCTCGGTGCCTTGCTCAGTGACATTGCCTACGGCCAGACCTACCAGATCCAGTGGGCCAACTTTGCGTCCTGGCTAATCGCCGGCGCCCTGGTATTGAGTGGCTTTGCGCTGTTGTTTGCGCTGGTCAACCTGCTGCGTGCCGACCACAAGGCCGGGCGCCCCACGGCTTATTTTCTACTGCTGTTGGCCGCTTGGGTGCTCGGGCTGGTCAACGCCTTTCAGCATGCCAAGGACGCTTACGCCATGATGCCGGGCGGCCTGATCTTGTCGGTGATCGTCACGGTGCTGGCAATCGCCGCCACCTGGATCGGCCTGACCAACCTGCGCGCAGGAGTTGCCAAATGAAAACACTTCATACCCTAAGCGTATTGAGCGCTGCCCTGTTACTCACGGCTTGTGGCGGTGAAGGCGACAAAACCCAGGCCCGCGGCCCCGACCCTAAATTACCCGAGCAACAAAGCAGCCTGCTGCCGAGCATGAAAATTGCCGAGCCGGCGCCGTGGGGCGAGCAGAAACCCAAGGTACCCGACGGCTACAGCGTCACCGCCATTGCCACTGACTTGGCCATCCCGCGCCAAACCCTGGTGTTGCCCAACGGCGACATCCTCGTCGCCGAAGGCCGTGGCGGCAGCGCGGCCAAGCTCAAGCCCAAGGACGTGATCGCCAGCCTGATCAAGGCCGAGGGCAATACCAAGGTCAAGGGTGGCAACCGCCTGACACTGCTGCGCGATGCCGACGGTGACGGCACGTATGAACTGAAAACGGTATTCGCCGACAACCTCAACGCGCCCTACGGCCTGGCCTTCGCTGACGGCAAACTCTACGTCGCCAACCAAGACGCGCTGGTGCGCTTCGACTACACCGATGGCCAGACCAAACCCAGCGGCCCGCCAACCAAAGTCACCGACCTGCCGGCGCAGATCAACCACCACTGGACCAAGTCCCTGGCGGTGAGCGAGGACGGGCGCCAGCTCTACGTGGGCATCGGCTCCAACAGCAACATCACCGAGCGTGGCATGGAAGTGGAAATCGACCGCGCGATGGTCTGGCAGATCGACGCCGCCACCGGCGCGCACAAACCCTACGCCACCGGCATTCGCAACCCCACCGCGCTGACCATCCAACCCGGCACCGGCCAAGTGTGGGCGGTAGCCAACGAACGTGATGAACTCGGCCCGGACCTGGTGCCGGACTACCTGACGTCGGTGCGCGAAGGCGCCTTCTATGGCTGGCCCTACAGCTACTGGGGCCAGAACGTCGACCCGCGCGCGCAACCGCAGAACCCAGCGAAAGTCGCCAGTGCGATCAAGCCGGATTACAGCCTAGGCTCCCACGTTGCAGCGTTGGGCGTGGACTTCTCCATCCCTGCCCTGGGTGAGAAATTCGCCGACGGCGTGTTTGTCGGCGAGCACGGCAGTTGGAACCGCGACAACCCGGTGGGCTACAAAGTGATCTTCGTGCCCTTCAGCAATGGCAAACCGGCGGGTGAGCCGATCGACTTCGCCACCGGCTTTCGTGGGGATGACGGCAAGACCCGTGGGCGCCCGGTGGGTGTGACGGTGGACCCTAAAGGTGCGCTGATCATCGCCGACGACCTGGCCAATACCATTTGGCGCGTGACACGTAACCCATAGCCCTTGCAGCACAGGGGCGGTCGCGCCCCTGTCAGCCATCACCCTGCAATTGCGCTTCAAGCCAGGCCAGCAGCGCCACAACCTCGCTGCGCGGGCCTGTGCCTTGCTGCCTGTAGACCGAAATCGCCTCGGGCAAATGCACACTCTCGGCGCAGCCCTTTCAACATCGTTGAAAAAACCAGCCCTATTTGACTAACACCCGTCAGTTAAGGGCAAACACTGCAACTGTAGCAATCTGGCTCACCATGGCGAGCGGGCTTGCCCCGCGTTGGGTTGCGAAGCGACCCCAAAATGGAACTGCTACGCAGCCCAACAAGACAACCCGAGAAGCTACAGTGCACGCCCACGCTGCCACCAGCGCGGGCATGCGCAGCTCACAAATCAGTGATTTCCTTATGGCGTGGCACCAGCGCCTTCATCACGCTCCACGCCACCAGGTACGCCAGCGCACAGATCGCGAACATGATCATGTAGCCGGTATGAATGTCGTTGATGGACTTGTAGTAGTCGAACACCCAACCGCCAATCTTGGTCATCACCACACCGCCCAGCCCACCGGCCATGCCGCCGATGCCGACCACTGAGGCCACGGTTTTCTGCGGGAACATGTCGGACACGGTGGTGAAGATGTTGCACGACCACGCTTGGTGTGCCGAGGCGCCCACGCCGATCAGCAGCACCGGCACCCAGAAGCTCAGGTAGCCGAACGGCTGCGCCAGCAACACCACCAGCGGGAACAGTGCGATGACCAGCATGGCTTTCATGCGGCCGTCATAGGGTGCATCGCCACGGGCCATGAAGTAGCTGGGGAACCAGCCGCCGCCGATACTGCCGACCATGGTCATGCTGTACAGCACCGCCAGCGGCATCACGATATCGGCGCCTTTCATGCCGTATTGCGCCGACAGGTAAGTCGGCAGCCAGAACAGGAAGAACCACCACACGCCGTCGGTCATGAACTTGCCGAAGGCAAACGCCCAGGTCTGGCGATAGGTCAGTAGCTTGAACCACGAGACTTTTTTCGGGATTGTACCGGCGGGTTCAGGCGTGAACGGTTGCACCGTCTGGTCGCTGCGGATATAGGCCAGTTCTGCGGCCGACAGGCGTTTTTGCTGCTCCGGTTTTTCGTAAACCATTGCCCACACCGCGACCCACACAAAGCCCAACATGCCAATGACCATAAAGGCCGCTTCCCAGCCCCACATTCCGGCAATCAAGGGCACACAGATCGGCGCCAGGATCGCTCCCACGTTAGCCCCGGAGTTAAAGATACCGGTGGCAAATGAGCGTTCTTTTTTCGGGAAGTATTCGGCGGTGGCCTTGATCGCAATGGGAAAGTTACCCGCCTCGCCAATCGCCAGCACCGCGCGTGACAGCATGAAGCCGGCAATCGACACCGGGATCACCGCCAGGCCGATGGCACCGCTCACGGCAGCGATGCCCTCACCCATCGGCACCGAGAACGCATGCATGATCGCGCCGGTGGACCAGATACAGATCGCCACCACATAGGCGGCCTTGGTGCCGATCTTGTCGACAAACCGCCCGGCAAACAGCATGGAAATCGCATAGCCAAACTGGAACACCGCCGCAATGTTGGCGTAGTCCGTATTGCTCCAGCCAAATTGTGTCGACAGCTGCGGCGCTAAAAGGCTGAGGACCTGGCGGTCGAGGTAATTGACGGTGGTGGCGAAGAACAACATCGCGCAGATAGTCCAGCGATAGTTGCCGACGGCCGTGCCGACGCGATGGGCGTTGAGGGGCTCATTCAAATTCATGGCATCACTTTTTATTTTTGTTAGATAGGACATACGCAACGTCATATGTCGTCGTACAACTGTGACTTTTATAGCGAGCTCCCAGAACGCTGTCAATCTGAAAGATTGCGGTTTATCTAGGTGTCAGGCGGGTACTAAAATACTCAGCTAGCAGAGGTTGTAGGATGACGCAGGCGAAAAACCAGGCTCGGCGCCTGGCCCGGCACATCGTTGAGCGCGCCAAAGGGCAGCATGCCAAGCTTCTCCAACACACGAATCGAGGCGGCGTGATCAGGCCGCACCAGCCCGAATACCTCAGGCAAGCCGAGGGTTTGGAACGCCATCGCCAATGCATCACGCCCCAGCTCAGTGGCGTAGCCCTGCCCCCAGGCCTCGACGGCGAAGCGATAACCCAGGTTGATGCGCCGCTCGGTCAGGTAATTGAGGGGTGCCACGCCGCCAAAGCCAATGATGTGCTCCGGTGCCTCGCGGCGCGCAATCGCCCACCAGCCGTAGCCTTGGGTAGCCCACTGCTCGCGCCAGTGATTGAGCAGGCGTTGAGCGTCGGCCAGGCTGGCCATCGGGCCCGCAGGATTGAACAGGTTGGTCTGCGGGTCGGCGAAGATCGCGAACAATCGCTGCACGTCGCTGGGTTCGGGCTTACGGTAGGTCAGGCGTGAGGCGGTGACAGGCATTCGGATAATTCCCTGTTGAAGCCATGAAGTTCAATTCATTTGCAAAAAAAAGCAAATAGAGGTGAATTATTTCATGTCTGGTTGTATCTGAACTGACAGAGCGGTGCCATCGCAACGATGGCACCTCCCCTGTTCAGTTTTAGAGTGGCCCGCATGAAATTACGTAAGAAAAGCGTCAAACCCATCGGATTGAAAGACATCACCATCGTCGACGACGCCAAGGTGCGCAAGGCAATCACCGCCGCCGCACTGGGTAACGCCATGGAATGGTTCGACTTTGGCGTCTATGGCTTTGTCGCCTACGTACTTGGCAAAGTGTTCTTCCCCGACGCCTCGCCCAGCGTACAAATGATCGCCGCCTTGGGCACCTTCTCTGTGCCGTTCCTGATTCGCCCATTGGGTGGCCTGTTCTTCGGCGCCCTGGGTGACAAATACGGGCGGCAGAAAGTCCTCGCCGCCACCATCGTCATCATGTCCTTGAGCACCTTCGCCATCGGCCTGATTCCCGGGTATGCCTCGATTGGCATCTGGGCACCGATCCTGCTGCTGCTGTGCAAAATGGCCCAAGGGTTCTCGGTAGGCGGTGAGTACACCGGCGCCTCGATCTTCGTCGCCGAATACGCGCCGGACCGTAAACGCGGGTTCCTTGGCAGTTGGTTGGACTTCGGCTCCATCGCCGGTTTCGTGCTTGGCGCCGGTGTGGTGGTACTGATTTCCACCATCCTGGGTGAAGCCGACTTCGAAGCCTGGGGCTGGCGCCTGCCGTTCTTCCTCGCCCTGCCCCTGGGCCTCATCGGCCTGTACCTGCGCCACGCGCTGGAAGAAACCCCAGCCTTCCAGCAGCACATGGACAAACTCGAGCAAGGCGACCTCCAAGGCCTGACCCACGGCCCCAAAGTGTCGTTCAAAGAGGTCGCCACCCAACACTGGCGCAGCCTGCTGACCTGCATCGGGATCGTCGCGGCCACCAACGTGACGTACTACATGCTGCTGACCTACATGCCCAGCTACCTGTCGCACAACCTGCACTACAAAGAAAACAGCGGCGTGCTGATCATCATCGCGATCATGGTCGGCATGCTGTTCGTGCAGCCGTTCATTGGTTTTATCAGCGACAAGATCGGCCGCAAGCCCTTCATCATCGCCGGCAGTGTCGGCTTGCTCTTCCTGTCGATTCCGGCGTTCATGCTGATCACCAGCGGCAAGATCGGCCTGATCTTCGCAGGCCTGCTGATCCTCGCGGTGATCTTGAACTTCTTCATCGGCGTGATGGCCTCGACCCTGCCCGCAATGTTCCCCACGCATTTGCGTTACAGCGCGTTGGCCAGTGCGTTCAACGTCTCGGTATTGATCGCCGGTATCACCCCAACCGCCGTGGCGTGGCTGGTGGAAAGCACCAACAACTTGTTCATGCCCGCCTACTACCTGATGGTGTTTGCGGTGGTCGGCCTGATCACCGGCCTGACCATGAAGGAAACCGCCAACAAGCCCCTGCGCGGCGCGGCACCGGCGGCCTCGGACATGGCCGAAGCCAAGGAAATCCTGCAAGAGCACCACGACAATATCGAGCAGAAGATCGAAGACATCGACACTCAAATTGCCGAGCTGGAAGCCAAGCGCCAGAACCTGGTGCAGCAGCATCCACGGATTAATTAACCCCTGACCCTGCGTGGCGGCCCGCGCCGCCACGCCATTGGAGTGCTTAAGCATGGTTCCAAGCGTCACCGCAGCACACGCATTACTCAGCGCCGATGAGCGCGCTGCCATCGCCGAAATCGAAGCCACCACCAGCGTCCTGCAATTGGTTACCCGCCTGACCGGCATGCGCTTTGCCGGTATCGCCAAATTCACCGACCAGGAATGGGTGGTGTGCTCGGCCTATGACCCGCTGCAAATGGGCATTGATGTCAACGACGTACTCGACCTGGAAACCACGCTGTGCAGTGAGTTCTGCATCGACCCTCAAACATTGTTCATCCCGCAAATCAGCCAGAACGGCCGGTTTGCCGCACGCCCGGTGGTCAAGCAATACGCCATCGAAAGCTATGCCGGCGCGCCGATCTTCCTGCCCGATGGCCGCCTGTTCGGCGCGCTGTGCGCCCTGGATTCGCGGGCGATGCTGTTTGACGACCCTAATCTGCCGGAAACCCTGAGCCTGTTTGCGCGGCTGATCGGTTGTATTTTCTACGCTAATTTGACGGCGGCTGATCAGTGATACCTGAGTTCGAAAGTTGTGGCGGAAGTTGGTTGTCTGCCCCATCTGCCTGCATTCCGCGCAGCAAACGCGTATTGGCGTGATCACGCAGAAAAAATGCACGGTGAAGAAAACCCAATTAAGAAGAGTCAAACATGATGCGTGGACAACGCAGGCTCTTCTTAATTAACTCTGTATCAAACTAATTTCATCATCTTCACACTGTCACCTCACTGTGAATTATCTTTTAATGCCGCTCACCCACTATTTTGCTTGAGCCTGACAAAATTACTTTTTCACTGCGCGATTGCCAACTGTCAACATTCACAGTTCTTTAGAGGCATTCGCAATAACAAAGCGTCACGTGATGCACTATTTAAAAAACTGACTCGGCGTCTTGCCAAACTGCTTCTTGAACATGCTGGTAAAGGCACTTGGGCTTTCATAGCCCAACTCGAGGCCACTCGATGATCTTCTCCCCTACCGCAATGCGCTAGCGCCAGCAGCAAGCGTGCTTGTTGGCGCCATTGGCCGAAGGTCAGGCCGGTTTCCTTGCGAAACAAGCGCTGGATGGTTTTCTGATCCAGGTCCAGTCGCTCGCTCCAATCCGCCACCGTCGAGGCATCGCCCGGCTCCTGTTGCAGCGCCTGGCAAATACGATTGATGCGCAGGTCGACTGGCTGCGGCAGCGACAGCGGCAAGGCCGGCAGGATGGCGAGCTCGTCGAGGATCAGGTGCATGATTCGGGCGTCGCGCGAATCCTCGGCGTACGGCGGCTTCAAGCTGACCGAGGCCTTGATCAGCTCGCTCAGCAATGGCGACACACTCACGGTCTTGGGTTCGCTGGGCAAATTGGGAAAGCGGTCCGGGCGCACAAACACGCTGCGCATCTTCAGGGTGCCCACGCAGCGCAGTGAATGGACTTGCCCGCAGGGCATCCAGAAGCCGCGATTGGGCGGCACCGTCCATTGGTTCAGCGCCGAATACACCACCATCACGCCTTCGACGGCGTAGAGCAGTTGATGCTTCTCGTGGCTATGCTCGGGGATCACCCAGTTTTCGGGGTAATCGGTGGCGGAACTGATCACAGCCCAGTCGCCTTCGTCGATCTCCCGCAGAAATACATCCAGTGATTTGATGATTTCGCCCTTTTTGCGATGGTTAGCGCCCGAATTACGCGAGACAGGCATTTTCTGCGAATCTAGCATAAACGCCGCAACATTTAGAAACGGGCAGCGCGCTAAAGTACGCACTGCCCCTGTTCGCTGCCTTGTATGGAATGCCTGCATGTCGAGCCTGACCGCGCCACCCGCCACAGCAACCACTACGCCGCAAATAAGCCCCTTGGTCATGCGCGTCCTTGGCGCCTGCGCCCTGGCGCACATGATCAATGACCTGATCCAGGCCGTGTTGCCATCGATCTACCCGATGCTCAAGGCCAACTACGGGCTGAGCTTTACCCAAGTCGGCCTGATCACCCTCACCTTCCAACTGACCGCGTCCTTGCTGCAACCCTGGATCGGTTACCACACCGACCGCCACCCCAAGCCCTGGCTGTTGCCGGCGGGCATGGTGTGCACGTTGGTCGGCATCCTGCTGCTGGCGTTTGTCGGCACCTTCCCGTTGATCCTGTTGGCGGCGGCGCTGGTCGGTGTCGGCTCGTCGACCTTCCACCCGGAAACCTCACGCGTGGCGCGCCTGGCCTCGGGCGGGCGTTATGGCCTGGCACAATCGACCTTCCAGGTCGGCGGCAACACCGGCAGCGCCTTCGGCCCATTGCTGGCGGCGGCGATCATCATTCCGTACGGCCAAACTCATATCGCCTGGTTCGGGCTGTTCGCCGTGTTCGCGATCATGGTGCTGTACGGCTTGAGCCGTTGGTACCGCCACCACCTCAACCTGTTCAAACTCAAGCAAGGCGGCAAGGCCACCCACGGTTTGTCAAAAGGCCGCGTGACCTTTGCCTTGGTGGTATTGGCGCTGCTGGTGTTCTCCAAATACTTCTACATGACCAGCCTCACCAGCTACTTCACCTTTTACCTGATCGAGAAGTTCCACCTGTCGGTGGCCAGCTCGCAGATGTACCTGTTCCTGTTCCTCGGCGCGGTGGCCGTCGGCACCTTTGCCGGTGGCCCGATTGGCGACAAGATCGGGCGCAAGAAAGTCATCTGGTTCTCGATCCTGGGCGCCGCGCCCTTCACCCTGGCCCTGCCCTACGTTGACCTGTTCTGGACCGCCGTGCTCAGCGTGGTGATCGGCTTCATCATCGCCTCGGCCTTTTCGGCCATCGTGGTCTTTGCCCAGGAACTGGTGCCGGGCAATGTGGGGATGATCGCGGGTATCTTCTTCGGCCTGATGTTTGGCTTCAGCGGCATTGGCGCCGCGTTGCTCGGCTTGCTGGCCGACAACCACGGCATCGAGTACGTCTATAAAATCTGCTCGTTCCTGCCGTTGGCGGGCATCCTGACGATCTTGCTGCCCTCGACCAAAGGCGTCTGACCGGCCGAACCCCGACGCTGTTACCGCACCGGGGCCGGCTCGCCCAGCTAATTGTGGCAAGCCGGCTTCCTGTGGCGAGCGGGCTTGCCCGGCTCGCCACATCGAATGCGAACGATGGCGCTTTTTATATCAGCCTGGAAACCACCATGGCGCCGAGACCGAAGAGGCACATCACACCTACAACGTAAGCTACTGTACGCCAGGGTTGCTGCCCTGCCAGATACGTCACCGTGTGTACCAGACGAGCCGCTGTAAACCCGCCGAACAACCAGACCGTGACGACACTGGAACTCCCCACTGCCACGCACAACCCGCCCAACACAAAAAACAGCGGAATGTTCTCCAGATCATTCGCCCAGGCCTTTTTCGCTCTGCTGACGTGTGGCAGTTCTTCCGGTTGCGCTGAGCGGCTGAAAAAAGCTGCATCCTCAAGGTTGGTAAACGCCAGCCCCCGAATTCGGAAGAAACCCTGGTAGCAAGAAATCGCAAACATCTTCAGGCACAGCACTAGCACGCACCCTGCGTAGATAGGCAGCAGTTCATTCATCTCGGTACCCATTCACGACGATGTAAAGCAACGGCCCCACCGACACAAACACCACCGTCAGCAAAAAGTACGGCACCACGCAGGCAACCGAACGCCCTCGCCCGCGCGCATCCCGGTACATCCACACACACGCCAGCAGCGCCATCAGATACAGGTCGATCACCACCTGCGCGGTGTCCGGCCGAGACATCAGTTCCCGCCCGAACGCCAGCAGCGATTGCTCGGCCGTGAGCATCGTGACCAGTGTGTACAGCGAAAATCCCAGCAAACCGGCCAAGGCGAAATAGGGTCTGTGCATGGTGCCTTCCTTGAAATGATCAAGGCTCAACATAGTGATAAGGTTGCGCCTCTCGCAATGACCTCGGAGGTCATAATCTGGCCATGGATACCCCTTCAACTGCCGGCCAACACCTGCGCCAATTGCGCCGACACGCCCAACTGAGCCAGCTGGACCTGGCTTTGATCACGGGTGTTTCCCAGCGCCATCTCAGCTGCATCGAAACCGGCCGCGCCAAGCCGAGCCCGGGCACGTTGCATGCGTTGCTCATGGCCCTGGACGCCCCGCTGGAGCAATGCAACCGCGTGTTCCTCGCCGCCGGTTATGCGCCGCGCTACACCGCTACACCGCTCGCGTCACCGGCCATGGCCGCCATTCGTGAAGCGGTCAGCCACGTGTTGCACGCCAACAACCCCGCCCCGGCGATTCTGCTGGGCAGCCAGTGGGAAGTCCTCGCCACCAATGCCAGTACCTGCGTTTTATTTGAGCTGGTGGGGATCAAAGCGAATGCGGCCAACGAGCTAAACCTGCTGACAACCCTGCTGCAAACCGGCGGCCTGGGTGATCACCTGATCAACGCCGAAGAGATCCGCACCGTCGCCTGGCAACGCGCCACGCGCGAGGCTCTGGGCAACCCGGCACTGGCGGCGTTGCTGGCGAGTTTGCCGGCGCCGCCCCGTACCGAACTGCCCATCGACATGCCGCCACTGGTGTTGACGCGTATCCGCTCAAGCCGGGGCGAGCTGAACTTCCTGTCGACCTTCACCACGTTCGGCATGCCCCAGGACATCACGCTCACCTCGCTGCGTATCGAACATCTGATTCCGGCTGACGAGCCCACGTGGCAAGTGATGCGCGCTGGCTATGCGGATTATGCCGCGCTGGTTTTGTGAAATATCTGTACGTAGACTGCCGCCATACCTCCCACTTGAAGGCGGCGAAAAACACGTGATGCACGTTACTGAAGTTTCCATTGCCCAACTGCGCGCGGCACTTGAAAGCGGCCAGACCACTGCCGTAGAACTGGTCCAGGCTTACCTGGCGCGGATCGAGGCCTATGACGGCGCGCAGACCGCCACCGCCTTGAATGCCGTGGTGGTGCGCAATCCCGAGGCGCTCAAAGAAGCCCAGGCGTGCGATGCACGTCGGGCCAAAGGCGAAACCTTGGGGCCATTGGACGGTATTCCCTACACCGCCAAAGACAGCTATTTGGTCAAGGGCCTGACGGCAGCTTCCGGCAGCCCGGCCTTCGCCAAACTGGTGGCGCAGCGTGACGCCTTCACCATTGAACGCCTGCGCGCCGGCGGCGCCATCTGCCTGGGCAAGACCAATATGCCGCCGATGGCCAACGGCGGGATGCAGCGCGGCGTGTATGGCCGCGCAGAAAGCCCGTATAACGCCGGCTACCTCACCGCACCGTTTGCCTCCGGTTCCTCCAACGGCGCGGGCACGGCAACGGCTGCCAGCTTCGCCGCCTTCGGCCTGGCCGAAGAAACCTGGTCAAGCGGGCGCGGCCCGGCGTCCAACAATGGCTTGTGTGCCTACACGCCGTCGCGCGGGGTAATTTCGGTGCGCGGTAACTGGCCGTTGACGCCAACCATGGACGTGGTGGTGCCGTATGCGCGCACCATGGCCGACTTGCTCGAAGTACTCGACGTGGTGGTCGCCGACGACCCCGACACCCGTGGCGACCTGTGGCGCCTGCAACCCTGGGTGCCAATCCCCAGCGTGGCTTCGGTGCGCCCGGCGTCTTATGCGGAGCTGGCGGTGAGCAGTGAATCCCTCGCTGGCAAACGTTTCGGCGTGCCGCGCATGTACATCAACGCCGACCCCGACGCCGGCACCAGCGAAAAGCCTGGGATCGGCGGGCCGACTGGGCAAAAGATCAACACCCGCGCCAGCGTCATCGACCTGTGGCAGGACGCGCGCCAGGCGCTGGAAGCCGCTGGGGCTGAAGTGATCGAGGTGGATTTCCCGCTGGTGTCCAACTGCGAAGGCGACCGCCCTGGCGCGCCGACCGTATTTACCCGCGGCCTGGTCTCTAAGGAATTTCTGCACGACGAATTGTGGGAGCTGTCGGCCTGGGCGTTCGATGACTTCCTGCGCGCCAACGACGACCCGCACCTGAACCGCCTGGCTGACGTGGACGGGCCGAAAATCTTCCCACACGACCCCGGCACCCTGCCCAACCGTGAAGACGACCTGGCCGCCGGCATGGACGAATACGTGCGCATGGCCGAGCGCGGCATCACGCCGTGGAACGAGATCAGCACCGTGCCGGATGGCCTGCGTGGCCTGGAGCAAACCCGGCGCATCGACCTGGAAGACTGGATGGACACGCTGGGGCTGGACGCGGTGCTGTTCCCCACCGTGGCCGACGTTGGCCCGGCGGATGCCGATGTTAACGAAGCCAGCGCCGACATTGCCTGGAGCAACGGCGTCTGGGTGGCCAACGGCAACCTCGCGATTCGCCACCTGGGCGTGCCCACCGTCACCGTGCCGATGGGCGTGATGGCAGACATCGGCATGCCGGTGGGGCTGACCTTCGCCGGGCGTGCCTATGACGACTCGGCGCTGCTGCGGTTTGCGTGCGCGTATGAAGCCACCGGCAGCAAACGCCAGATCCCACCGCGCACGCCGCCGCTGACAGCAGAATAAACGCGGGCAAAAAAATGTGGGAGCGGCTTGCTCGCGAAAGCGTGTGAAGTGCGCCCCAAAAGTTGGACAGCTAATGGTTAGGCTACCGCGGACCGGGTTCTGTAAGCCACAGGGCTCAGCCAAGCTTCGTTTTGCGCTCCCACATGCTTCAAATCAAGTGATGCAGGGCACGGCGATCAGTAGCAGGCTAAACGCGGTCCAAATGTGGGAGCTGGCTTGCCTGCGATAGCGGTGGATCAGTTGGCCTAGTTGTCACTGAAAGATAGCCATCGCAGGCAAGCCCGCTCCCACAGATTTTGCTGTGTTTCAACTCAAGCCATGTAGGGCACGGCAATCAGCAAGATTGCCGTGCCGTGGGTGGCGGTCGCCGCCAGTACGCCATAGCGCAGGCGCACCAGCGCGCAGGCCAACCCTTCGATCAGGGTGAACAGCAACACCGGCCAGCCGAGTTGGGTCACGCTCAGTGCCAGGAATGCATGGCAGGCCGCAAAGGCTACGCCGCTGATCAATGCCGCACGCAATGGTGTCAGTTGTTGCTCCAGGTAACCCTGCAAGAACCCGCGAAACAGCACCTCTTCCAATGCATTAGCGCCATAGGCCAAGACCACCATGCCCGGCAGCCAAACCCAGTAGCCATGGATCTCGCTGGCCTCGATGCCTTGGTAAACCCGCAGCGGCACACCGATCAAACAGCCAACTATCAGCCCTGCACCCAGGCCAACAACCGGGTTGCCGATGGTCCAGCGCACCAGCCGCCACAACTCCGGCGCGATGCGTGCCAACAGCATAATCAGCAACACCGACAGCCCGCCCAGTACCGCCAGCACAAACGCATTGGCGCTGAATGCAATCTGCACCTCGCGGCTGAGCGCCCACAGGCCCATCGGCGTCATTGCATCACGCATCAACACGAACGCCGCCAACAAGATCAGGATGCGCATCGCAGTCAGCACCCTGGGCGTCAGCGCAAACCACACGCCAAACAACACCAGCCCAGGCGCTACGTAGGTGGCGTAGTTGATCAGTACCACCAAGCCCTGAGTGATCATGCGTGAGTCAACCGTGAGCCACGGCAATCATGTCGATCTCCACCGCCGCCGACTTCGGCAACTGCATCACCCCCAGCGACGTACGCGTATGTACCCCGGCGCTGCCGAGAATCTCGTGCAACAGGTCCGAGGCACCGTTGGCCACTTCACTTTGCTGATCAAAATCTTCAGCGCTGCGCACATACACGTTGATGCGCGGGATGGCCTTGATCTGGTCCAGCGAACCCAGCGCCTGCTTGAGCAAGCCCAGGCAACGCAACGCGCTGATACCGGCGGCGATTTGCGCCTGGGCCAGGGTCAGGCTGTCGCCGACTTTGCCCGGCAGCACGATGGTGTCTCCCACACGGGGAATCTGGCCGCTGATGTACAAGTGGTTGCCCTCGCGCACCCACGGCGTGTAGTTGCCGCCGATTTTGAATTCGTTCAGCTGATAGCCAATGCGCTGTTGAGCGGCCTGGTATTTTTCGTCGCGTGTCATGGGCGTGAGTCCTCGTTTCGACGTTGCCACTCAACCACCACATCGCCCAGGGTCTTGGGAATGTCGTTGCGAATCCAGGCCATGAATGGCCGGTCGAACTTGAACGCGGGGCCACAGTGTAAAAGCATGAAGCGGCGTACGTTCTGGGTATTTTTGTAGTGTGGCGTCACGGGCGTAGCGCGGGTGATGGGGTCGCTGTGCCAGTCAAAATCCATAGTGTTCACCGGGCGATTGTTGTTTCGGCAGTAGCATAGCGATGTGCTACTTGGGCAGGAAGCGGCAAGATCAGTCCTTGAAACCCACCCAATGTGTTGGGATATCGTACAAGGGCAACAGACTCTTAAAATGCCTTTTAGCCCATCACTTTCAAATATTTCAAATTTTCACTTTCCTTCACCGCTCGAAATATTGCATGGTTGTACGACAACTTAAATTGTCGTGTTCGCCCCTAACAACAATAAGGAAGCACCCATGCCAAACGTCAAAGTGCTGATCGGTTTTCTGTGCCTGTTTACCGGCTACGTCGCAGCTGCGCCTGCCCCCGCCGAGAAGGATGTGGCCCAAGCGGTCGACCAACTGACCCAAGCCATGCTGCACCTGGACCTCAAACAGCTTCACGCCTTGACCTCCGACAAACTCACCTACGGCCACTCCAGCGGCAAGGTGCAGAACAAAGCGCAATTTATCGCGGACCTTGAAACCCACACCAGCGCCTTCAAGACCCTCGAAATGCAGAACCAGACCATCACCCTGGACGGCGACACCGCCCTGGTGCGCAACCACTTTCACGCGCTGGCGGTGAACAGCGGCGTAGACACGCCCACCGACATCGACAACTTCCAGGTCTGGCAGAAGCAAAAAGGCCAATGGCTGCTGATCGGGCGTCAGGCTTACAAGTACTGATCGCCATCGGTGCGGCTCACCACCGCACCACTTCGCGCACCGTCACCAGCGCCTCACGCAGCGCCGCCATGTCCACCGAGCCCAGCGCCAACCGCAACGCATGCGGCACGATCGCCGACACCGTAAACGGCTCGGCGGTGGACACGCAAATACCCTCGCGCTGCAACACCATGGCGACCTGATCAGCCCGCGCGTCCTCCCCCAGCGGCAACCACAGAAAATACGATGACGGGTGGCTGATGTACTCCACGCCTTTGAGCACCTGCGCCGCCAAGGCCTGCCGCGCCTGGGCATCCTGTCGTTTTTGCGCTTCCAACTGCGCGACGGTGCCGTCCTCGATCCAGGCCACGGCCAGCGCGCTCATCACCCCGGGCACGTTCCAAGTGGTGGCCATGATGGTGCGTTCCAGCTTCTTTACCCACGGCGCCGGCGCTGCAACAAACCCCACGCGCAAGCCGGTGGCGACGCTCTTGGAAAACCCGCCGACGTACACCGTGCACTCAGGCGCCAAGGTCGCCAGTGGCGGCGGTGCCTCTGCGGCCAGAAACGCGTAGGCCGCGTCCTCGATGATTATCAGGTGGTGCTGACGGGCAATGCTGACCAGTTGCTCGCGCTGCGCCAGGCTCATCACCCAGCCCAACGGGTTGTGCAAGGTCGGAATGCTGTACACCGCGCGCACCGGGCGCTTGCTGCACAGGCGTTGCAGTGCGTCCAGGTCCGGGCCGCCGGCAGTGACCGGGATGGCGACGATTTCCAGGTGCAGGGTTTCGGCCAGCACCTTGAAGCCTGAATAGGTCAGTGCATCGACGGCGACCACATCCCCAGGCTTGAGCAACGCCATCATGGTCACCGCCAGCCCATGCTGCGCGCCGCTGACCACCAGCACCTGCTCGGCCTCAACACTCAGGCCCCGGCTCAACAGGTGCCGCGCCACCACCGCGCGCTCGTGCAGGCGGCCAGCGTGGGGCTGGTAACGCAGCAAGGCGTCGAGGTCGCCCGACAGCGCCAGTTGGCGCAAAGCCGTGCGCAACAGATCGGCCTGGCCCGGCAACGACGGGTAGTTGAAGTTGAGGTCGAGCATGCCGGTTGCGACGCTCATCTGCCCACTGCCCTGCCCCGGCGGTAACGAAATCTCACGCACAAAAGTGCCCCGCCCGGTTTCACCACTGACCAGGCCCATGGCCTCAAGCTCGGTGTACACCCGGCTGGCGGTGACCAGCGCCAGGCCGTGGTCGGCGGCCAATTGCCGGTGGGTGGGCAAGCGTGTGCCGGGCGCCAGTGCGCCGCTGCGGATGTCCTCGGCGTAGGTGTCGACCAACGACTTGTAGCGGGCGCGTGGCATCGGTGATGTATCCATGACAATTTTTTGATTGTCTTAATCTTCAATCCTAGGATGGCCAAACGCAACTTATCCTTTTCGAGCACGCCCTCATGGAACGCACCTCACGCCTCAACACCCTCGACAGCAGCACCCAAGGTTGGATCAACGGCTTTATCGGCGTGGTGATTTTCAGCGGCTCGCTGCCGGCCACACGTTTGGCGGTGATGGAATTCAACCCGGTGTTCCTGACCATGATCCGCGCCACCCTCGCCGCTGCGCTGGGGCTGTGCCTGCTGTGGCTGTTCCGGGAGAAACGCCCCGCGCGCGGCCAATGGGCGCCGCTGGCAATCGTCGCGTTCGGCGTGGTCATCGGCTTCCCATTGCTCACAGCGCTGGCGCTGCAATACGTGACGTCTGCCCACTCCATCGTGTTTATCGGCCTGCTGCCGCTGGCCACGGCGGTGTTTGGCGTGCTGCGTGGCGGCGAGCGGCCGCGCCCGGTGTTCTGGTTGTTTTCTATCCTCGGCAGCCTGCTGGTGATGGGCTATGCCGTTGCCCAAGGCTTGAGCGCCGCGCCCGCCGGTGACGTGCTGATGTTATTGGCGGTGCTGGTGTGCGGTTTGGGGTATGCCGAGGGCGCCAAGTTGTCGCGCAGCCTGGGCGGTTGGCAGGTGATCTGCTGGGCGCTGGTGGTGTCGTTGCCGGTGGTGGCGCCGTTGAGCCTGATCCTGGCGCCCGCGACCTTGACCGGCATCAGCCTGCCAGCGTGGCTGAGCCTGGGTTATGTGTCGTTGTTCAGCATGCTGATCGGTTTTGTGTTCTGGTACCGCGGCCTGGCCCAGGGTGGCATCGCCGCCGTCGGCCAGTTGCAACTGCTGCAGCCGTTCTTTGGCCTGGCGCTAGCGGCGGGCCTGCTGCATGAGCAGGTCAGCCTGGGCATGCTGCTGGTAACCGTTGCGGTGATCGGCTGCGTGGCAGGGGCAAAAAGGTTCGCACGCTAGCGTTGCGGCGCGACCATCTTGAACTTGATGTTGATGTCGTTGGACACCACGCTGTTGCCCGCCCACTCGCCCTCGCCGATCTTGAAGTCGGCGCGCTTGAGCACGAACTCACCGTCGAACACACCGATGCCGCTTTGCTCCTTGAGCAACACCGTGATATCCACCGGCCGCGTAATGCCCTTGATCGTCAGGTTGCCGGTGATCTTGTAGCGGTTATCCCCCAGCGCCGTGGCGCCGCTGGATTCATACACACCGACCGGATAGGTCGCTGTGTCGAACCACGCGGCCTGTTGCAACTGGGTATTGGCGTCCTGGCTGCCGGCATCGATGCTGGCGAGCTGGATCTTGAGCAACGCACGCGCCGCTTCGGGCTTTTGCGTATCGAAGCTCAGGGTGCCCTCAAAGTCGCTGAAGGTGCCGTACACCCGCTGCCCGAATTGCTGAAAGGTAAAGCTGATCTGGCTGGCCGTACGGTTAACGTCTTTGTATTCCACCGCCTGGGCGCTGGCAAACCAACCAGAGACGAGGGCCAGCAGGACGACCAGGGACATTCGACACTTCATGGAACACTCCGCAAAACAAAGGACAAACGTGCTGAGCTAACACGCCACGGTATGGATTTATTCCCTTTCGGTGCGTGCCCTGCTAAACAGAGTAGTCGCCAAAAGAAACAATAAGGACTTTGCATGCACACCCCTTCCCTGCAGGACACCACCGCCCCCGAAGGCATTTGCTACGGCTGCGGCGGCAGCAACCCGCATGGCCTGCATATCAAGAGCCGCTGGGATGCCGATGGCGTCCATGTCATCGCCGAGCATCAGCCCGAGGCCAAATACAGCGGCTGGCCCGAGCTGGTCTACGGCGGCCTGATCGCCATGCTGGTGGACTGCCACTCCAACTGGACCGCCATGGCCTACCACTATCGCGCCGAGCAGCGCGAACCCGGCAGCCTGCCGCGCATCGACTGCGTCACCGGCAACCTGGGCATCAAATTCATCAAACCCACGCCCATGGGCGTAACGCTGAGCCTGCGCGAGCGGGTGGAGGGCGAAGTGGGGCGTAAAAGCCGCGTGGTCTGCGAGGTGTACGCCGGAGACGTGCTCACCGCCATCGGCGACTCGGTGTTCGTGCGCGTCGACACCCGGCAACTGTCAGATTCCGCCCATGGCCGCGTGCGCTGATCCTGGTCTACAGTGATTGCCACCGCTAATCGAGGAATGCACCGATGACTCGTCTCACCGCGAAAGACTTTGCCCCCGAACTGCTGGAACTCTACGACGGCTACGCCCACGGCAAGCTCAACCGCCGCGAATTTCTAGACCGCGCAGCGCTGTTCACCTTCGGCGGCCTCACCGCCTCCGCGCTGCTGGCGGCCCTGAGCCCCAACTACGCGCTGGCCGAACAAGTCAAATTCACCGACCCCGACATCATCGCCGACTACATCACCTACCCCTCGCCCAAAGGCAACGGCACAGTGCGCGGCTACCTGGTGCGCCCGGCCAAAGCCAGCGGCAAACTGCCGGCCGTGGTGGTGGTCCACGAAAACCGTGGCCTGAACCCCTACATCGAAGACGTGGCAAGGCGCCTGGCCAAAGCCGGCTTCATCGCCCTGGCGCCGGACGGCCTGACCTCCGTGGGCGGCTACCCCGGCAACGATGAAAAAGGCGTGGAACTGCAACAGAAAGTCGACCCCGAAAAACTCATGAACGACTTCTTCGCCGCCATCGAATGGCTGATGCACCACGACAACAGCACCGGCAAAGTCGGGATTACCGGCTTCTGCTACGGCGGCGGCGTGACCAATGCGGCAGCGGTGGCCTACCCCGAATTGGGCGCGGCGGTGTCGTTCTACGGGCGTCAGCCGGAAGCCAAGGACGTGCCACGCATCAAGGCGCCGATCATGCTGCACTACGGCGAGTTGGATACGCGGATCAACGAAGGCTGGCCTGCTTATGAGAAGGCGTTGAAGGCGGCGGGTACGACGTATGAGGCGTTTATCTACAAGGGCGCCAACCATGGGTTTCATAATGATTCGACGCCGAGATATGACGAGGCGGCGGCGAATCTGGCGTGGGAAAGAACCCTCGGCTGGTTTCACAAATACCTGGCCTAGCCCCCATCTAAATTGTGGGAGCTGGCTTGCCTGCGATGGCGGTCTTGCAGTGACAAATATGCTGGCCGGCCCGGCGCTATCGCAGGCAAGCCAGCTCCCACATGTGATCGGTGTTGGTTGATCGACATGCATTGTTAAAGGCCAGCAATCCATATCCCTTTAATTTGCAGGAAGTTTTCTAGACAATCCTTCGGCCTTGCGCCTGCTCACGCCACTGGCTAGCCTTCGCTCTGTCGCTGCACATCAGCGATCGGGTGTGGAAACCTGGGAATCAGTAGGCGCAAAGCGCCAGCACCATCAGACCGATGTCGGCGTTTTCTCGCCGATCCCAGACCGCGAAGTCTTCGAGCGCGCCCTGAGTCACTCCCTGCAACCCGCCTCACCACCGTCCTTTACCGTGCACCAAGACCTCAGCTTCGAAGACGCCCTCGCCCAAATCTGCGACCTGCTGCGCTGTGCTGCAGCCACCGCCGCCGACACCCTCCAAGGCCTGACCGGCGATCAACGCCACATGGCCGGTGCCACCGAACACCTGATCGACATGGCCCGCACACTGGCCGACCGCGCACTGGATTGCCTGCAACCCAAGGCATAAGCCACTACCCCTGACACAACACCACCCGCTCCCACATTGGTTAGTCGCTTTTTTTCAGATCAATGTTCCAACGCATACCGCCGACAATGGTTGAGATACCCCTGCTCATGGCTGCCCACCAATTGCACGAGAAGGGAATGCTGGATTTCATTGATCATCCTTGATGACAGGATTCATTCCGTGAGCTTTTTACGCGGCAGGTTACTGACGTGTGGGCTTATTTGAGTTCTTTCACCAGATACCCACTGGAGATCTGCGTGATACCCCTGAGCGCGCGGCGCAATGCCTCAGGGTCGGTGCAATACGTGAGCGGCCGAGCCTGGAGCCCGACCGCCTCAAGCGTTTTTAACTCACTTGCTTTCTTTTGCCACGGTGCCCAAGGACGCATCCTTGACCAGATAACGGCCTTCCACATCGCTCAGCACTTTGAGGCTGTTGCGCGCCACGGCGAAGCCCATTTCGACTTCCTGCTTGAGGTAAACCACCTCACCGGCCTTGACGTTGATCGGCATGTCGGCCCAGTTTTCAGCTTTGGAGCTGATCACGTGCTGGCCCGGCGTCACGAAGAAATAAATGTACTGGTTGCCGCGGTTGTAACCCATCTCCGAGTCGGCTTCCTTGTCATCCAGGAACACGTTGAACCGCACCATCATCCCCACGTTGCTTGGGCGTACCACGTACACCAGGCCTTTGTCGGCGACAGCAGCCTTGGGCAGCGAGTAGTTCGCCACGTCCGCCTGCATTTTCTCTACCGACGGTGTCGAGGAGCAGCCAAACAGCGTGGCCAGGGACATTACAACAGCAGCTTTGCAGAACAGCTTGATCATGTACTTCTTCCTTGTGGTGTAACGGTAGAGCGGGTTGATGCGACGGCGATTGACCGACGCGGGTGCTTTGATGCGTTTAATCATCGCCAGTGTGTCGGCCATGGGGCTGAAGACATGAGGCAATGAACGTGGGCCAGTACTTTGATGCCTTGCGTGGGTTTGGGCGTGGGGCTTATAGTCCGGCCCGTCGCCCAAATGGCGATCAGGTTTGGCGACCTGACAACAGAGTGCAAAAGCAACCCGCTTCTATGCAGGTGTTTTTGCACCCACGACTTTTGAGTGAGTGGCGCAGGACGACGGGGTTGCCCGGCAGCTAGCTATCGCATCAAGATCCTGTTGTATGCTCAGTTCTTTGAATTTGCGCGTCGTGTCTTCAATACAAGCGTCGTTGTTGCAAGCGGCTATCTTTTTGGCTGCTCGCTCCAGTTGGTTATGGGATAAATAATTGTATTGCGTGGAGTTCTGTGCAATCCATTTACCCTTCTCCAGCGTAGCCGCATCCGCATCCGTCTGCCCCGCCGCCGCCAGCACACCAACGATCTGCGAACTCATCGTCAGCAGCTCTTCATTGCCTTTGACCAGCGCATCCAAATGAGTCACCAGCGCCTCATTCGCCCCTGCCGCCAACGCGCCAGTTTTGAAATCGCCGCCTGTGGCTTCAGACAGCAAACCACCGACCATCGCGTGAATCGCGATTTTGGGTGCAGAGCCATCCGCGATTACACCTTCGGTGAAATTACCAACCAAATTGAAACTGGCTGCCGCCAACGTATTAAACAGCGCGCCTTTCAACGCATCGCTAGCGCTACCGCCCTGCCCCAGCGCCTTGCTCAGCAGCATGGAGGTGCCGCTTTGCAATGTCTGGTTGGCAGCAAATTTCCCGACACCACTCCAAGTATTCAGCAGACCTGGCGTCGTAACTTTCCCAGTGATTGTGTTTGTTTGAGTCCCCGTCCAATCACCAAAATAAGCAGCGGTCAGGCCTGCTGTAGCACCCGCAATCACATACCCCTTCATCGCATCCGAAGAAGTCACATCCTTAAGCACTGCGCCCAGGTTGCCGCGATTATTGACGACGCTGACGCTTGCGTTAGTGGAGGCTCCCGACGCCACAGCCCCAGCTACCGCCCCTGCCGTACCGCCACCCGCTGCAGCTGCCGCCATAGGCCCAACTACCGCCGCCATCACAATCGCAATAATGATCTGCGAAGCCGGCCCCAACCCCGAGTTGCTGTACTTGAAGCTGTCATGAATCTCTTTGACCTGCCTCCAGTCCACATCACCCCTTGCCTCGGCGTCCTTGATCCACGCCAACTGGGGATCGGCCTTGACCATCGCATCAATGGATTGGCTGACGGTCTGTTGATTGACCTGATTGACGTCAATCTTCAGGCCTTCGACCGCTTTGATTGCGATGTTGCCCTCGGCGACCATCTGGGTCTGGCGCACGGTTTCATCGGTATTGCCCTTGCCCTTGGCCGACACCCAGAATGCGTTGTTGTCGGATTTCTCGTGGCTCTCTTGATGCAGATCCTTGACCGCCTCAAAAGCAATACCGCCGCCACTGTCCAGCGTAATGTCCTGGCCGCTTTCAAGTTTGGCGACCTGGTACACCTGGTCACCGCCACTCTTAAGCGTGAGGTCGCCACCGGTTTTGATTTCGCTACCGATGTGGGTGACTTTAGTCACTTCATCCCGCTGGGTTTTCTTGCTGCCCCAACTGCCCTTCTTCTTCATGTCGTACAGCGAATAATCACTGTCTTCGGCCGACAGCAACGCCAGGTTGCCACCCGCCACCAGGTACGCTTCATCGCCTGCACTGATACGGCTGGCAATCAGGCCCAGGTCCTTACCTGCACTGAGCGAGACGTCCCCACCGGCACTCAGCGCGGTCGACACTGATGCCGCCGGACTTATTGACGATATTGTTGCCGGCCAGCAGGTCCAGACGATTACCGGCTTCGATCACGCCGCTGTTGGTCAGGTCGTTGCCGGCTTTGGCTGAAAGGTTGTTGGTAGCGCGCAGGGTGCCGGCGTTCTCCAGGTTTTCCCCGGCGATCAGGTTCAGGTCGTTACCGGCGATCAAGGCACCGTTCGGCGCAAGACGGTTGTTGGCCTGGGCCATGTAAAGCACCGGCACCAGCACTTTCTCACCGTTCACTGAATGCTCTTCGAGCCAGACGATGTCGTGCGTCAGGGCGGCAACCTGCTGCGAGGTCAACGACACGCCCACGGCCAGGTTCAGCTGCTGCTTGCTGCTGATGGCGTTATCCATCAAGTACTTGAACAGTTTTTCGTCGGTGTTCTGACCGTCGATAAAACGCTGCCCCGTACGCGCTTGCACGGCTTGCTTGATCAAGTGTTGTTCATATTGCTCGCCGTCGCGCGGTGGCGCCTTGGTTGGTCAGCTTGGCGGTGCTGACGCTGACGGTTTTGGCCTGGATGATCGCGCCCTGGTTGGTCAGCGTTTGCGCGGCGCTGATCGCCAAGGCGCGGCTGGCCAGCAGATTGCCGCTGGTGTTGACGGTCTGCGCGTTCACCACCAGGTCGCCAGTGGCGTTGCGGCTGTTGTCCGCTGCCACACCGGCTTCGATGATACCGGGGTTGGTGACGGTGGTCGCGTTGAGTTCGATGCGTTGGCCGGCAGCCACGCTCTGCTGGTTGACCAAGCCTTGGGCGCTGGTGATCTGCACGTTGCCGGTGGCGTAGACCTTGTCGGTAAGGTTGACGTTCTGCGCGGTGACTTTGACGTTACCGGTGGCCGACGTCTGCGCCATGCTCAAGTGGCCGTTGGCATCCAGCTGGATATCGCCGCCGCTGGCGGCCAGTGTGCCGTCGAGTTTCACGCCCACACCGGCTTCGGTGCCGACCAGTTTGATCGCACCGGCGTACATGCCGCCCAGCGCCGAGGAATCGATGGCCAATTCTGGTTTGGCGCTGCCGTCGTCAGCGCGCGCGGTGGTTTTCAGGCTTTGGGCATCGACGTCGTTACGCCCGGCGATCACGGTCAATTCACGCTGGATTTGCGCGTTAATGGTGGTCGCGCGGGTGATGATTTCGAACTGGTCGACGTTGGTGGCATTCAAGCCGGCGCCTTCGATGGCGACGCTGCCTTGGTCGACTTGGTAGCGACTGATCTGGCCGTTTTCGATACCGCTTCCGGTGGTGAGCGTGGCTTGGGGTTTGATAAAGCCGCAGCCGTTGCAGCTGATGCCGTAGGGTTGGCGACGATACATGGGCCGACTGCCCCGCCACTTCGGTGTAGCCGCGCAGTGGCTGGGGCTGCCGCCGTTGACTTCGTTGAGGATGATATTGGCGGCGGCCTTTGAAATTCGGGTTCCAACATGATGCCGCCCAGCTGGGTGGCCTGGGTGCGGTCGGTGGCGTTGTTGAGAATGACGCCGTTGGCACCGACGTTGTAGTCATGGAATTGGTTGTGCGACAGCCCATTCGCGTTCGGCGCGGCGATGTTGACGATGGGCACGCCATTGCCCGCTTGCGCCAGGCCCGTGCCCGGTGCGCTCACCACGATGCCGTCGGCCTGGGCCAGCAACGGCTGCCAGAACATGGCGTTGGCCAGGATCAACGCTAACCCACGTTTAGGCAGCCCCAAGAAATGGGAGCGGCTTTTTACGGCAGCCGAAGGCTGGCGCGCGAGGAAGGCGAACTGGCGGACGTCCATGTCATACTCGATGAACGGGGCGTTGAATTACAGGAAGAAATCCATGCGGAAGTAGATCGGCGCTTCGCGCTCGCTCATCACTGCCGGGCGTTCCAAAGAGTGCGCAAAGGTCACGCTGGTGCTGACGTATTTGCCACGGGCGAACAGCTCCAACGAGTTGCTGGAGACCCGGCCGTGCACTTCGCCGTTGTAGCGGCCGTGCTGATCACGCCTGGTCGTACCGAGCTGGGCCGTACTCGGCAAAGGCTGGGCGCATCCAATCCCAGGTCACCGGGCGGGCCCAGCGCACGTCGTTGCGCCAGTAACCGCCGCTGTCGCCGTTGAGTTGCTGGTCTTTGAAACCGCGCACCGAGGCTGAGCCACCCAGGCTCATGCGCTGGGGGCTGAACAAGATGTCTTCGCTGTGTGGCCGGTCAGCTGAACTGAGCGACTCGCCCCACAGCTTGAACGGGTACAGGTAGCTCACCGTGGCGGTGTATTTGCGATAGCGCGCATCGGCCTGGCCGGGTTTGGGGTCATGATTGGCTTGAGCGTCAAACGCGCCGATGCCGTTTTGCATACCGAGGTCGATGTTGAGAAATGAGCTGCCAATCCGGCGACCGTGGTTGATGCCGAACTGGGCTTCGCTGAGGCGGTTGCTGCTCAGCGCCAGCTTGCTGTCTTCGATGAAGTTGTTGGTGCGCAGGTAGGCCACGCCGGTGCTCAGGGAGGTTTTACTCAGGGCGTCACGATGGATGACGCGCTCCAGGCGCAACTGGTGGTTCTGGCTGTCGCCGGTCTGCTTGAACGTGAAATTATTCGCCTGGGCCTGGGAGCGGTATTCGCTCTCGTTGTAGCTGTAGGTGAGGGTCCACCAGCCGAACGGCAGGCTGTAATTGAGCATCGAATTGCGTGAGGTTTTCTGGTGATCGCTGACGGCATCGTGGCCGCCGCGCAGCGACAGTTGGTCGGCCAGGCCGAGAGGATTATCCCAATCCAGACTGGCGCCCCACTGCTGTTCGCCGGTGCTGCGCTGGCCGCCGTTGTGGCGCGACAGCCCGACGCGCCAGGGCTTCTGCGGGGTATTTTTGACCAGCACATCGCTGCCGCCCACGGCCTTGCCCGGCGCCAGTTCCATCTGCGCCTGGTTCGACGGCAGGCGGTTGAGTTGGTCAACCATCTGCTCGATTTCGCGCAGGTTGAGCAACTCGCCGGTCTTGCCGGGGAAACTCATCGCCAACTGGCGGTCGGTGATGCCGCTGCCTTCGGCGCCCTTCAAGCCTTCGAGCTTGCCTTCGACCACCTGGATCTTGAGATTACCGCTGGAGAGGTCCTGCTGTGGCAGGTAGGCGCGGCTGGTCACCAAACCTCTGGCCAAGTAGCGGTCGGTGATGACCTTGAGCACTTCATTGAGCTGCGGGCCCGCACACTGGCCGACCGCGCACTGGATTGCCTGCAACCCAAGGCATAAGCCACTACCCCTGACACAACACCACCCGCTCCCACATTGGTTAGTCGCTTTTTTTCAGATCAATGTTCCAACGCATACCGCCGACAATGGTTGAGATACCCCTGCTCATGGCTGCCCACCAATTGCACCACACTGGTCCATAACCACGACGGTGCATCCAACTGTTTCGAGCGGTTCTCCTGCAACACCGCCATCCACTGCTTGCGCGTATCGCGGTCCATCTGCCGGGCGTGGGCGATGCCGACCACGCGGGCCAGGTAACCGGCGGCGTGCATGGCATCGATTTCGCTGAGTTCATCCAGCTCAAGCTTCATGTCCTGGGGCAGCAATTCACGAATGAAAAAACCATGGTCGAGAAAACGCGTCGCGACCATGCGCTCGCCCAAGCTCGGTGAAAGCTGACGCGCGCCCTCCACCACGCGCCGCCCGTTATCCCTGGGCATCTTCGCGCGTGCCGCACGCGGTGCAGCGGCGCCGACGGCTTCCTTGATGTCGATCAGGCAATATTCCTGATCCTCCTTGTCGCCAACGCCCAGCAGCGCGGCATAGCGCAGCAAGCCCAGGGAGCTGCAACCTTTGACCCAATAGGCTGAGTCCAGCAGTTCAACCTTGGCGTCTTTGGGGCGGCCTTTGAGTGAGGTGACCAACTGGTGGATGTCATCGGAGGCGCACAGTGTTTGCAAGGCGCCCTTCTCTGCCCGAGACAATGACCAGAAGTGCTTGCCCAGCGGGATCGTCGGCCGGGCACTTTCGATGCGTTCACGGGCGAGGTTTTTCCAGGTGCGCTCCACGGCGCTGCGCATACCGGCCTTGACTTGGGAGGGGCGTGGCGGCGCTTCGTCGGGTTTGTCTTTGAAGGCTTGCGCGTAGCCGACCATCATTTCTTCAAGCATGCGCGCGGTGGTCACCCCTGGCAGGTCCGAACCGCGTGCGGCGGTGGCCAAGGACAGCGCCAGGCGCACCAGGTCGTGGGCCGGGTTGCCGATCACGGTCTGGTCGAGGTCGCGGATGTGCATGTCGATACGGCCTTTGGTATCACCGGTCGGGCCGAGATTACCCGCGTGGCAATCGCCGCAGATCCAGATGGCCGGGCCATGGGGCAAGCGGCGGCCGGACTGGCTGTGCAACCATTCGTAAAACTGCACCGTACTGCCCCGCACATAGGCATGGGCGGAGCGTGCCATCTTCAAATTGCGTAGTTGCGTGAGGTGGGGCATGCGGTCGGCGGGGCGCGGGGTTTTCATGGATGAACTCAGTGCGGGAGATGGGGTAGATCTCTATTCCCGAGAGAATGTTTCATTTTGTTTCAAAATAGTGGCATTAAGACAGTTTTCGCTGCGCTGTCGACAGTTCCTCCAGCCACCCCCTGAACGCCAACATGGCGGCTGTTTCAACCCGCGACTGCAAGCGTGTCAGCCAGTAACTGCCGGTGGTGATGCCCACCTCGAACGGCTGGCGAATCGCATCCGTGGCCAATTGCCGCGAGAACATCATCGCCGGTGCCAGCGCCACGCCGATGCCTTGCAGCGCCGCTTCCATCATCGCCAGCGACGAGTCGAACACGATGCTGCGCGGCACCACGGTGTCAGCGGGCAGGCCGGCGGCCTGGAACCATTGAGTCCACTCATCGGCGCGGTAGGAGCGCAGCAAGGTATGCTTCAACAGGTCGGCTGGCGTGCGCAATTGTTCGGCAAGCGTGGGTGTACACAACACGGTCAGCGGGGCTGCGAGCAGCTCACAGGCATCCGTGCCGTGCCAGGCCCCGGCGCCGAAGCGGATCGCGTAATCCAGGCCTTCGGCGGCCACGTCAACGCGGTTGTTATGGGTGGACAGGCGCAGGTCGATAAACGGGTAGCGCGCCTGAAAGTCCGGCAGGCGCGGCAGCAGCCAGCCCACAGTAAAAGTGCCCACCGCGCCAACGGTGAGCACTTCACGGTAATGCCCGCCTTCGAACTGGCTGAGGGTCTGGGCGATGCGATCAAACGATTCGCGCACCACCGGTAGCAGGGTTTCGCCTTCGCTGGTGAGCATCAAACCGCGTGGCAGGCGCTTGAACAACGTGACATTGAGTTGGGCTTCCAGGCTTTTGACCTGATGGCTGACCGCCGCCTGGGTCACACATAACTCAATGGCCGCGCGGGTGAAGCTCAAATGGCGAGCCGACGCCTCAAAGGCGCGCAAGGCATTGAGCGGCAGGTGGGAACGCAGCATGCTTGACCCTAAATTTTCTAATGGCTAGTGCGAGATATCATCGTTTGTTCGCAGCAGGCAAACTGCCTACATTGGCCTCGCCTGCGCAGGCTCTTTATTCTATCGAATCTTCTCATGGAAGCACCATCATGCCCCAACTGTCCTTGCTTGGAGTACGTAATTTAACGGCTCTGGCCGCATTGCTCGCCGCCGGCAACTGCCTGGCCGCAAACGACCTGCAAGCCGTGGTAGACGCCAGCGTAAAACCGTTAATGCAACAACAGGCCATCCCGGGCCTCGCGGTCGCTGTCGTACAAAACGGCAAGGCGCAATACTTTAACTACGGGACTGCCTCAAAGGAAACCCAGCAGCCCGTCAGCGAAAACACCCTGTTTGAAATCGGCTCGGTGAGCAAAACCTTTACCGCCACCCTTGGCGGTTATGCCCAGGCGACCGGCAAGCTCAAGCTCTCGGACAAGGCCAGCGAGCACCTGTCCGTTCTGGCCGGCAGCGCCTTTGACCAGATCAGCCTGCTGCAACTGGCGACCTACACCGCAGGCGGCCTGCCCCTGCAGTTTCCGGATGCTGCCGACAGCGCCGAGACCATGCTCGGCTATTTCCAGCACTGGAAACCGACTTACGGGCCGGGCGCACAACGCCTGTATTCCAACCCGAGCATCGGGCTGTTCGGCTACCTGTCGGCGCAAAGCCTTGGCCAGCCGTTCAACGTTGCCTTGCAGAAAACCCTGCTGCCCAAGCTGGGCTTGAACAACACCCACGTCAGCGTGCCTGCTGACAAGCGCGGCCTGTACGCCCAAGGCTACGACAAGAATCTGAAACCCACACGCGTCAGCCCCGGCGCACTGGACAGCGAAGCCTACGGCATCAAGACCAGCACCCAGGACCTGGCTCACTACGTGATGGTGAACATGCACCCGGAAACCTTGGATAAGCCGCTGCAACAAGCCATCGCCGCGACCCACGCCGGTTACTACACCGTGAACGGCATGACCCAGGGCCTGGGTTGGGAGCGCTACCCTTACCCGATCACGCTGCAAGCGTTGCTGGAGGGCAACTCCACGCCCATGGCGATGGAGCCGCACAAGGCCAATTGGCTGACGCCGGCACAGCCGCAACCGGCCAACGTGCTGTACAACAAAACCGGCTCAACCGGCGGGTTTGGCGCGTACGTGGTGTACGTGCCAAGCAAGGACATGGGCGTGGTCATTCTGGCGAACAAGAACTACCCGAATGCTGAGCGGGTCAAGGTGGCTTATGCGATCTTGAGTGCGATGGATCACTAAGCGACGCGCCTGTTTCCGACCGTCGCGGACACACGTGGCCGCGACGACGCTACGCCAGCACGCGCGCGTAGTAATTGTCATCCGGCCCCGGCTGGAAATGGACGCTACTTAAAAACGCCTCCAGCACTTTGATATTAGCCGCCCCCTCGCGCTGCCTGACAGCGTCTAAGTAACTTAGAACGACCGCTGCCAGCACAATCAGCTCGGCCAATTGCTCGCGCCCGACCAACCCCTCGGTCGCCGTACGCACAGCGTGGCGGATTTGCGTGGCAGCGCTTTGCAAGTGAGCAATCATGGGTGTCTTCCCTGAAACCAAAGCGGAGAATCTTGCCTGAGGCTAAGGTATTAGCAAAGTGTTGTTACAACCTGCCTTGAGAAGTCAGCTCATGCAACTCGAAGGATCCTGCCATTGCGGCGCCGTAACATTCAGCCTAAACAGCCAGCATCCCTATCCCTACCAACGTTGCTACTGCTCGATCTGCCGCAAGACCCAAGGCGGCGGCGGTTATGCGATCAACCTTGCCGGTGATACGCAAACCCTGAAGGTACAAGGTCGCAGGCAGATCTCGATCTACCACGCCAGCCTCAAGCCCGAGGGCGCCAGCCGCGCGCATGCGAGCACCGCCGAACGGCATTTCTGCTCGCAGTGCGGCAGCGCCTTGTGGCTGTTCAGCCCGCAGTGGCCTGAGCTGATTCACCCGTTTGCCTCAGCCATCGACACACCCTTGCCGGTGCCGCCGGAACACACGCACCTGATGCTCGGTTCCAAGGCGCCGTGGGTCGAGGTCAGCGTGTGCAAAGGTGACTTGCAGTTCGATGAATACCCCGAAGCGTCCATCGCCCACTGGCATGAACGCTTAGGGCTGGCGCGTTAACAGTCTTTGACAGTTTCTCGACAAAGCTCTCAAAGATTGTTGGTCAGCTGCGCCCTAGCATTCGAGCATCCAAATCACCATCCGGGTGCTCTTCATGTTTCGCACATTGCGCGGTATTCCGCTGTTGGGTTGCCTGCTGGGCAGTCTCGGTTGCCATGGGCAACCGCCTGCCCCGCCGCCGATTCCCAAGGGTGATTACGGTGCGATCATTCGTTACCTGCAAGCGCGTATTCCACAGGAGATGGCGCGGGAAAATGTGCCCGGGCTGTCGATTGCGCTGGTCAATGGCCAGGAGCTGATCTGGGCGCGCGGTTTCGGCATGGCCGACAAGGCCCAGGGTGTGCCGGTGACGCCGAACACGGCGTTCCGTGCCGGCGGCATTTCCAAACTGCTCACCGCCACGGCGGCGTTGCAGTTGGTTGAGCAGCAGCGTCTGGCGCTGGATGCGCCGATCCAGCAGACCTTGCGCGAGTTCTACGTGCGCTCGCGCTTTCACAGCGACCAAGACGCCGCCGACCGTGATATCACCCTGCGCCGCTTGCTCAGCCATCAGTCCGGCCTGCCCAGTGAACACCTGCGTGACCTGCGCAGCACCTTCGCCATGGGCCAGATGCCGATGCGCGTGTCCGGCGTCTGGCTGAGCAGCCAACCCGGTTCGCAAGTGGCGTATTCCAACCTCGGTTATTCGCTGGTGGGCGCGGCCATTGAGCGGGTCAGCAACAAAAGCTTTGAAGCGCAGATGCAAACCAGCCTGCTCAAGCCGCTGGAGATGAGCCAGTCGAGTTTTGTCGGCACCGGTACACAGCTGAGCTTCCGCGCCTTGGGCTACGAGGACGGCGTGGCGAGCACCGACGCCCAGGTGCGTGACCTCGCCGCCGCTGGTTTGTGGGCCAGCCCGAAAGACCTGAGCCACTACGTGCAGATGCTGTTCGCCCAAGGCCTCTACAAAGGCAACCGGGTGTTGGGCAACGCGTCGATTGAGGCGATGTTCACCCAACAAAATACCGGCAACGCACTGGATTTCGACTGCCAGATGGGCCTGGGCTGGTTCCTCGCGCCGTGCGGCGATGAGCCGGTGGGCTCCGGTGTGCGCACTTATCAGCACAGCGGCGGTGGCGACGATTTTGCCGCGCAGTTGAGCCTGCTGCCGGACCAGCAACTGGCCGTGATCATCATGGCCAATGACAGTAACGCCGAAGAACTGGT